>JAICUQ010000188.1 GCA_025935755.1 Chthoniobacterales bacterium
AAGGTCTCGGACAAGCCGCCCATATTCACAGTGATCATGGTTCGAGCTGCGCGCGGCGACAGATCGTGAATCGCATGCGCGATTAAACTTTTGCCTGTGCCGTTTTCCCCAGTGATCAGAACGTTGGCATCCGACGGCGCGACGCGTGAAATCATTTCAACCACCGGCCGCATCGCGGCGGATTGCGCGATCAAATCCGGAATGGTGCCGCGCAGCATTTCATTTTCCGCTTCAAGTTTCCGCTCCCGACGAAGCGCCGCAGCAAGCTCGATCTGCGTCCTGACGATCATCAGCAATCGCTGGTTATCCCACGGTTTGGTCACGAAATCTCGCGCGCCGCGTTTCATAGCTTCCACCGCAAGTTCAATGGTCGCCCAGGCCGTCATGACGACGATTGGCAGCGTCGGATCAATCTCTTGAATTTTCACGATCGCTGCCAGGCCCTCCTGGCCAGAGGTGGTGTCGCGCGTGTAGTTCAGATCCATCACCAACAGCGAGTATTCTTTCTTCTCCAAGGCGTGAAAGATCCCAGTGAGCGAGGTGACTCCTTCGGTCTGGTAACCTTCGCTCTTGAGCAGGATGCGCAGCGCTTCGAGCACGTCCCGCTGATCGTCCGCTAAAAGAATTCGAGCCATGGCTTATTCGTAACGTAACGCTTCAAGCGGTTGAACAGCAGATGCTCTTCGCGCCGGCCAAAAACAGGCCGCGACCGCGACGACTAGAAGTAACGCCGAAGCAGTCAGGTAAATCGTTGGATCGACGGCCGAAACGCCGAATAGGACGCTCGAAAGAAAGCGTGTCAGCGCCAGTGCGCCCGCAACGCCTAAGAGCGTGCCAATAACAACCATCAACAAACCTTCGCGGAAGATCAGCTTAAGTACATCCTTTGGCTCGGCACCCACGGCCATGCGGATTGCGATCTCGGTGGTTCGCTGGTTCACCCCATAGCTCATCACTCCGTACAAGCCGATCGCGCTCAAGGCGAGCGCAAGCACCGCGAAGGTACTAATCAGGCCCAGATTGAACCGACGTGTCGCAGTGGAATCGCGCAACAACTTCTCAAGCGTAGCCACGTTTCCGAGCGGCAGGTCATTGTCGACTCTGCGCAGCTCCGCTTTGATCGCTGGAAGATAGGACGTCGGTTCACCAATAGTTTTCACTGCGAAATCCATCGCGCGAAAGTAATGAAAACTTACCGAAGGTCCGGCACTCATTTGCAACCATGGCTGATAAATCTCGGCGCGTGCGTGTTCCTCCAGGCCGTAATGCCGAACATGGCCCACGACGCCCACGATCTCGCGCCACGGCTCGCCTTCCCCTTGGAAGCGGAGCCGTCGTCCAAGGGCGGCTTGTATGTCGCCGCCGAAATGAATGCGGACAAACTCGTCGTCGACCAAAACTACCGGAGGTGTATCGCCCATGTCCCTTTCGCTCACCATGCGCCCAGCGAGAAGAGGAATGCCAAGCGTTTTGCAAAGATTTTCGTCAACAAAGTATGTGAGCGACACTGGCCATTGAGCTTCGTTCGTCGGTTCGGGCTGGCCTTCAACCCAGTAGCCGAACTCGTTTTGCCGGCCTAACGGAATCCCGCTGGTGATTCCCACGCGCTGGACTCCCGGCAATTCGGCGATGCGTCCTCGCAATTCTCTCACCGCGCGGATCGACATCTCCGGTTTGACATATTTCGAATCGGGCAAACGCAGGCGAAACGTTTGCACGTGCGTCGGATCGAAGCCGGGATTCACGCTCGTTAGTCTCCAAAAGCTTTTCACCAACAGTGAAGCGCTGATCAAAAGCATCAGCGCAAGCGTGAGCTCGGTGACAATCAAAGGCTTGCGTACGCGCGCCAAACCTGGGCCGCTGCTGCGCCCGCCGGATTTCAATGCCGGTTCCACATTCAACCGCGCCGCTTTGATTGCAGGCAACAACCCAAAGAGAACGGTCGCGATAACGATCGTGCCCAAGGTAAAAATCAGTACTGGCATATCGACGCCGATCTCATCGATGCGCGAAATCACTTTGGCACCAATTGCTTTGAACAGCTCGACGCCCCAGAAAGCGAGGATTACGCCAAATACGCCACCCACTAACGCGATGAGCAGTGACTCGGTCGTCAGCAGACGAATGATCCGCCAGCGCGAGCTCCCGACCGCGAGGCGCACGGCGATCTCGCGCTCCCGCGTGGACGCGCGAGCGAGTGTCAGGTTCGCTACATTTGCGCACGCGATTAGCAGAAGGAGAATCGCGCCGACGGATGTAACCAGCAGCGGTTTGCTGTCGTCACCGATGAAATCGCGCAGTAGCGACCGAACTTCGACAGTCACGCCCGCATTCGTCACCGGATACTGCGCCGCCAGCCGTGCCGCGATTGTGTTCATTGCGGTCGCGGCCTCTCGTTCGGTGATGCCTTGCCGCAGCCGCGCGATCACGTCAACCGCATGCGAGCTGCGGTCATGTAACAAGGGTTGATCTGGCAATTGCCCGACCGGCAGAAACAGATCGTTGTTCCCATTGCTGCGGCCGTAAAAATCGAAGTTCGCCGGGAGAACGCCGATGACCATCCAGCTTGCGCCATTGTAATTGATTGCGCGACCGATCACCGCCGGATCGCCATCGAATCGACGCCGCCATAATCCATCGCCAATCACCATGACAGGTGCGGCACCTGATTTCTCTTCATCTTGGGTGAAGAATCGCCCGATCTGAGGCTGAACACGGAGCGTTGGAAAGAAGCTCGCCGTCACATACCGGCCGAAAACTCGTTCGGGCTCGCCGATCCCGCTGATCACTCCTCCGGCCGATGTCCGCGCCGCGAGATCAACAAAAACCCGCTGCTTGGCGCGCCAGTCCAGATAATCGGGAAACGACACACTCATGTTCGGCTGTGATTTCGACACACCGTTCACAACGACCAGGCGCTCGGCTTCCGGAAACGAGAAAGATTTGAGAAGGATCCCCTCTACGGCAGTGAAGATCGCTGTATTTGCGCCGATGCTGAGCGCGATCGTGAGCGTGGCCAGGAGCGCAAACCCAGGATTTTTCAGCAGGGAACGCGCGCTGTAGCCAAGATCATTCAAGAACATATTGGTCTTGTTTCTCTAACCCAAAGCTCCAAAGGCGAGCCCGAGGCCGTACGTAACCACAGCAACGATTATGCCAATCCAGGTCATCTCCAGACCTGATGCCCACCACGAACGAATGGTGATTAATGATTTGAGTGCGCCGACGGCAAAGTGCGCTACAAGACTGATCCCGAACGAAGCGATAACTGCATCAAGGCCACCAGAGAAAAAGAACGGAATGATTGGAACAAACGCGCCGATCGCCGTCGAAATGCCGGCTGATAACGCAGCAGTCCAGTGATTTGGAAACCGGTGCTCGGACAAGCCGAGTTCGCTTTGCGCCATTGCCTGAACGAATTGCTCGGGTTGTTCAGCGAGGCGCTCCGCCATTTTTTGCGATTCTTCGGGAGTAAATCCCTGCAACTGATAGAAGAGCGACATCTCTTCGATTTCTTCTTCGGGATTTTCTTCCACCTCGGCGCGCTCGCGCGAGATTTCCGCTTCATACACTTCCGCTTCACTTTTTGCGGCGAGATACGCGCCTGCGCCCATCGACAGAGTAGATGCGAGCATGCCGGCGAGGCCGGAGATCAAAATGTAATGCTGCTGATTATTCGTGGCGCCGGCGACGCCCGAAACAATTCCAAATACCGCGCCAAGCCCATCGTTCGCGCCGTAAATCGCGTCAGCCACCCAACTCCCGCCTCGTCCGTGCCAGCGTTCGCGCTTAAGGATCTTATCCAACGCCGTACGGGGATTCACCGGCGGCGCCATCGCGCTGAGCACCCGCGCGTGGGCTTTCTCTTCAATGGCGCTTTTCCTTAGAAATTCCTGGACGTCTTCCTCGCCTGCGAACGCGCGCTCGGCTTGATCGTGAAACTCTGCTTCCTGCCGTTCTTCAATGGCTTCCATTCGGCGAATGGCAACTTCTGCGCCTGCGATTTTGTTCCACCACCGATTGAGCCGGCGTCCGATCGTGTTCCTGTAGACCGGCGACCCGGCGCCAAGCTGCTGCAGCTTTGCTTCCCAACGCTGAGCATGGCGCTCTTCAGCTTCTGCCATTCGCAGAAGGATGCGTTTGCGCTTTTCATCGTGCTCGCGTTCCGCGAGATCGCGGTACGTTTGCGCAGTTTCAACTTCCGCCTGCCAGTTGCGCTTCGCGGCATCGATCGTTTGCTTTGCTCGTGATGCCTCTCGGCGGGGATGATCTTTCCGCTCAGCAGCCATGCCGCATTAAAGCGCAAGGAGGGATGGTTTCCAATCCGCGGCACGATTCCGGGGAGCGCAGCCGCCCCGCTCGTTCATTTCTGCGCCCTCGCCGAAATCTCTGCCTGAACCCGTAGCTCAGTAACCTGGGGCGCGTCCCGGCGAATGGCGAGGGCGCCAATCGCAGCGGGCCAGGGCGCCCGCGCTCCCCGGAATTCAATCAGCAGGCTCGATGGCTGCGTTCAAGGCTGGCTCGGCGCGGGCTCGTAGCTGCTGTGCCGTGATGATGAGCGCTACTGAACCGATGATGAGAACAGCGGCAACCAACATGCGTGCAGTGACCGTTTCGTTCGCGAAAAAAGTGCCAAGCAGCACCGCAACTATCGGATTCACATAGGCGTAGGTCGCGACCTTGGCCGGATCGCAATGACGTAGCAGCCAAATGTAAGCGGTATATCCGACCACCGCGCCGATGATGACGAGATAAACAAATGCCCAGAGCGATCGCATGGAAACTGAGCCGGAATGAAACCGCGGCAGTTCACCGGTGATAACGCCTGCTATCAAAAGCAAAAATCCTCCGCATATCATTTGTTGAGCAGCAGTGAGAAATGGCGAGGCCGCATGTTTCGCAGCGCGCGAGTAAAGCGAGCCGGCGGACCAAATGAAACTTGTGACCAGCAGGATCGATATTCCGATCACGGGATTCTGCCCGCCAACGGAGTGAACATGCAGACCTGGTCCAAATAAAATTCCCACACCGATGAAACCGCCGGCCAGACCCATCCACATGATTGGGGTAGGCCGGGCCGCCATTCCCGTCGCCCAGCCCAATAGTACGATGTAAATAGGAACGACCGCCACGATTAAGGCTGCCAACCCTGAATCGATGAACCTTTCAGAAATCGTTACACCGCCGTTGCCGCCGAGTAGCAAACACGCGCCGATAATCAGCGACGTCCGCCAGTTTCTCCAATTCGATTCGCCGATGCCTTGTGACCAGGCGATTGCATACATGATCAACCCGGCCAAAACGAATCGCGCCCCTGCCATCAAAAACGGCGGAATCGTTTCAATAGAGAACCGGATGCCGAGATAAGTGCTTCCCCAAATCACGTACAACGCTGCAAAGGCGATGATAACCAGCGTCTTCTTCGGTACGGCCATTGAGCAATGACAATGTCGTATTCGTTACGCAGAGCAAACATGGCTTCGCCGAATGTGACCCGTCGAAGTGTTGAAGCGTTGAACTGGGGCACGCAGAGCGATGTAACGATGTAAGAGCAGGATCCGTGGCCCAAAGCGGCGCTGCAGCGCCGCGCTCCAAAACGCAACGCGCAAAACGCGCTTCGGACAACGGCCACGTTTTGGACTGCGGCAGTGCTCTGCCGCTTCAATTTTGTACCAGCGTGCTCGCTATGCGCCGCGTTTCGATGGATAAATGTTGAACCGTTGAATCCTGGAAGGTGAATCGGTACGCAAATCGGGAGCGGTGGGCCGATGCAACGATGTAAC
>JAICUQ010000122.1 GCA_025935755.1 Chthoniobacterales bacterium
CGACCTTGAAGAGCGCAGCGTGGCTTGCATCCATTAGGCCGGCGAAGAAGGAGTCCCCGACTAGCAAATTCATGGAATTGATTCCGAACGCGCGACTGTTAACGCCGCCGGCATCTTCCATTATTTCTTAATTGTCGTAGAAGAAGGCGCGTGTCGCACTTGCCTTGTGCGCGGTGCCGGCTACGTGTCCCCTCAAAGTTGAGGGCGTTAGGCTGACTGCCTTCCATGCCTTTCCTGACTCCAAGATCTTCCAAGCTGTACTTCTGTCCTTGTGCTGTCGATATCCCGATGGCGAGACACGCCATCAGTCCAATTAAAATCACCGGTATCTTGTTCATTTTCGTAACTCTCTCTGTCGTTGGTTTGGATTTTTGTTTCCCTTGAAATCCATGAATAAAGAGAATCCGAGAATGGTGTTAGACTAACCACCCATGGCTTATTTCTTTGCAAAACTTGTTCGCCCCGGAGATCGCCATTTGCGGCTGTGCACGATCGGGGGTGAGACATCGTGGTGGTTCAGATACGGTTGGAAACACACGATGATAACTGCGATCGCGAGACCGACTCGTGTTATGCCAACCAAGGCCTCATCGCACAAAATTCGTGTCGCTCCCGCGATCTCAGCTCGAGGTTAAGATCCTTGAGTAGTGATCGATGACGAGGCTGCCGTGGCTGCGTAATACGGCTGTTTAACATCCTGTTCGCCTGAGCGCGGGACGGCGCGCCATGGTCCTGTCACAGCAAAATCAGGCTAGGAATTGCCAACTGACGAGCAGCGGCCCCATTCCGGTGGCGATTAATTTGATCGCGAGATGACCAAGGTATTGCCAGTAGGCGAATCTCATAACGCGAGCTCCCAAAAGCACGCCGAACCGGTGGAGATTTGGAAAACGCGCAAGTTTATCGAGGAACATTCCGGGGAGGAAGTCTCGCTGCGGAAAGCGGCAAAGGCGGTTAATAAACACCCGAATCATTTAAGCGAAAGATTCAAGCAGGTAACTGGGTTGAACTTTGTCGAGTACGTCGCGCGCACCCGATTCGAAAAAGCATGCAGGCTGTTAACTGACGGTGAACTGCGGATCAGCGAAGTTGCATTCTCGGCCGGGTTTCAGTCCCTTTCGCAATTCAACCGCGTTTTCAAAAGGTTATCCGGAAAATCGCCAACAGAATTTCGTGAGCTCAACCCTGTCCGTGGACAGGACCGCTGAACCTCCGGGCGGCCCATAAGAAAAAAGCCGAAGAAATGCGTTGTCATAATTTTTCGGCTCTGCGCATACTCGCGGTTCGTGTGGGGTTCGAGAGTAATACGAACGTTCCGCGATAAACGCGAAAGCGTGCTGTGGGGGGCTGGAGGAGCTGTAGCGCTCGCAGTGATTTTGCTTTCCTGCAGCACGACCAGTCGAACAATTCTCGCTCCGCCCAGCATCCCCGGCGCCGAGTTCGTCGGCTCAGAGGAATGCGCCACCTGCCACGAAGAAATTGTGCGTGACTTTCGGACAGCCACTCACGCGCGATTGCAGGCAAAAGGAGATAACGCAAAAAACATGGGTTGCGAATCGTGTCATGGTCCCGGGAGTAAGCATGTTCAAGCCGGCGGTGGCGCCGGCACAATTATCAATCCGCGGAAATCGCCGGACACCTGTTTCCAGTGTCACCTGGACGTTCGCGCATCATTTCAGTTGCCTCATCATCATCCGGTCCTTGAAGGCAAGATGAGTTGCAGCGATTGCCATGAACCGCACAAAGGGATCGCGACCAAGGGCGCGCCGACAAACATCCAACAGAGGCTTAAAGCGGGCGGATTTGCGTTCCTCAGCCGAAACGAAACCTGCTTCGAGTGTCACACGCAGCAACGCGGTCCGTTTGTGTACGAACACGAGGCCGTGCGCCAGGGATGCACCGTCTGCCATTCACCCCACGGCTCAGTTAACCAGCGACTGCTTAACGAACGCAACGCCACACTTTGTCTGAAATGCCACTTCCAGGAACAAAGGACAGCCGGGCACATTTTCATCGGCGACGTTGATCACAGCACGTTCCTGCAACAGGGAACTTGTTGGTCGGCCGGGTGCCACGAAGAACCGCACGGATCGAACGTAACTCCACTGCTTAGATATTGATGTGAGGTTATGAAAATCGCGTCTGGCAGAATCCTGGTACTGGTTTTTGCGGGAACCTTTGCCGCTGCCTGGGTTCAGGGTGGCACCAGTGATCAGAAGAGCGTCGCTACTGCTGCTGAAGAAGAATCTGAAGAATACAAGAATTGGATCGAGCTGGCGATGGGCGGCGTAATTACCAGCGGCGACCGCGCGCAATTCGAGCAGGAACACAGACTCCCGGGTGGTCAGGTTTACGGAGGTATCCAGGATCTACATTTTGAAGGGACCTTCGATAAAAATGGAGTGTTTTCGGTCGATGGCCACGCGCTCTGGGATATCAACGATTACGACCTGACCATCCAATTGGCCAAGCCCAACCTCGGATACATAAAGGCTGGTTACCAAGAGTTTCGAAGCTGGTACGATGGCAACGCCGCGTTCTTCCCGCACAATGATGTGTTCTTCGACCCGCCTTATCCGGAAATGCACGTCGATCGTGGCGACGCATGGATCGAACTGGGATTACGTGCGCCGAACTGGCCGGAGATCACGATCCGGTACGACCATGAATTTCGCTTCGGACAGAAGGACTCCACGGTGTGGGGCGACACAAACCAGACCGGGTTGTTACCCCCGTATAATTCGACACGGAAGATCGTGCCCTCCTTCCGGGACATCGATGAGAAGCGCGATATAATTTCGCTCGAGGCAAGTCATACATTCGGTAATACGGATGTTCTGCTCGGGATGCGGTACGAGCACAACACCAATGATTACTCGTTGAACATGGAACGCGGGGCCGGCCAGTTGCCTCCGGTTGTTGCGCCTCCGGGGCAGCAGCGAAAGGTCACCCAAACGCAGAACGATGACGTCGACTTGTGGAGCGGCCATGGAATTACTCAGACACGGATCACCGATAACCTTTGGTTCACCACCGGCTATTCGTACACGAGCCTAACAAATGATTTATCGGGTTCGCGCATAACCGGTACGCATTGGAATGAGGCTTTTGGCCAGCCAGTGCCAACGCTCGGTAACCGCGATCATTCCTTTATCGATTTAGCGGGCACTGCTCAAACCAGACAACACGTCGTTAACGCAAACCTGTTTTGGATGCCATTCGATAGCCTCGCCATTTTATCCGGATTCCGGTATACCCACGAAAACGTCGCTGACGATTCGACATTTCTTGCAGAAGAGCCTCTGCCCAACACGCCCCCATTTACGCCATTGAATCCGGCTGGCGGATTTCACTACGCAGTTGGAATACCGGCCAATGGTTACCGCGACGCAGATTACGACCGCTTCGCCCAGAGAGTGGAGATGCGCTTCACCGGTATAAAGGAGTGGCTATTCTACTTCCTCGGTGAATGGGAAGAAGAATGGGGGAACGTCGATGAGTTTCAAAACATCGATGAAGAAATACCTTTGGACAAAGATACCTACGCACTGGGTCAAAAATACAGCATGGGCTTTAACTGGTACCCGCTGATGAGACTGAATTTCTCAGGCGAGTACTTTCACAGAATCGCGCATTACGAAGACAACAACATCGTCAGTGCACAATTCCCGAGACTGATTAACCAGGACTGGAACATCGACGATTTTAATTTTCGGATGACGTTTCGGCCCAAAATTCCATCCTGCATGGGCTCACTTGCTCTGGTTACCCGCTATGACTTCGTGCACACGAACATCGACAGTCAGTGGGGATTATATCCGCAGGCGGAGATATTGGCGGAGCAGCAGAGCGGTGAAGTCAAAAAGCATGTAATTAGTGAATCGCTGAACTGGAATCCGGTGCCGCGTTTTTATCTCCAGGCGAATGCATCATACGTTCTCAATCAAACCGACACGCCCGCCAATGGCATCGAATTAGTACCCGGCGGAGGCCCAACAGTGGTCAATTTCAGGAACGACTACTGGACGGTTAACAGCAGCTTTGGTTACCTCATCGACGACAAAACGGATGTCACCGTCGATTACTATTTTTATTGTGCCAATGATTACTACAACAATGCTGCCGTTGCCGTCCCCTACGGTATGGGCGCGACCGAACATGCAGCGTCAGCGACTTTGACCCGCCAAATAGCCAGGAACATGCGGATTCTTTTCAGGTACGGTTACTACAACTACCGAGACGAGACGTCCGGCGGTCATAACAATTACAGGGCGCACTCTCTGTTCTCGAGTCTTCAGATTCGTTTCTAGGCAGATATCTGCGGCGGTATGAAGACGATCGTAATGCTTGCTACCAGCGTTGGCATCGCTGTCCCGTTGAACGTGGGCGCCGCGGATACGCGCACGATCTGGGTACAAAATTGCGCTTCCTGTCATGCCAAAGATGGCAGCGGCAGTACGATGATGGGCAGGAAATTAGGCGTAAAAGATTATCGCGATCCGACATTTCAAGGGGCTTTCAGCGACGCGGAAGCCGAAAGAGCTATCAGGGAAGGCGTAAAAACCAATGGTAAAGAGACGATGAAACCATTCGGCACCAAATTGTCCGACTCTGATATAAAAGGGCTGGTCAAATACATTCGATCTTTCAAGAAATGATGGCGGCAGTTTGTGCAGGAACTCCTTTGGAAACGTGGCGATAAGCGAAAACCGAAAAAAATCATTGCCATGATTCGAGTTGTTTTGAGATACTCCATCATTGGTGCCGGGGTTGATGACAGGGGCGACAAACACACACCGGCAGATAATCGATAGTCAACAAAGCAACAAGGAATCACGTCTCATGAAAGCAACTGTATCGGTAATCATCGCGGTCATGCTCGCTTCTTCTGGCGCAACGTTCGCTGCAGAAGGCAGCGCGCTATGGAATCAGCACTGCGCCTCCTGCCACGGAAAAGATGGAAGCGGCAACACGGCGATGGGAAAAAAACTCGGCGTGAAAGATTACTCGAAAGACCAGGGGTTTAGCGACGCTGAGGCGGCCAACATCATCAAGAACGGCAAGGGCAAGATGAAGGCCTACAAAGACAAGCTGTCCGACGCGGATGTAAAGGCGTTGGTGGCCTACGTTCGTTCCCTGAAGAAGTGACGCTGTAAAGCTTTGCGCGAACTGCTTTGGCGCCAGGTAGCGAACCGGATTTGGCGTTCCGATCCAAGTTCAATCACGTTTACAGATCAGCCAGTCGCTGGCTTCGTTCGACGTGATTTTTCACGTCGCGTGTAAACGATTGCTGCGATGCCTGAAGCTATAAGTCCAACACAGCCCCAATCGTTCAGGCGTCATTTTCAGAACTGGCTTAGTTGGGCGGGGATGGTGCTGGGTGCGGCGGCGCTATTCGCTTTTGTCCTGCTCTTCGCGATCGATCTCTTTGCTCCCGCAAAGAATCCGTACATCGGCATCCTCGCGTATGTTATTGCACCGTTTTTCTTTCTCCTCGGAGTGGCACTCACACTTTTGGGCGCGATCCTGCACAAACGTGAGGAGCGTCGCGCAATCAGGCTTGAAAAGAAACATCGTATTCTTCAGATCGACTTGTCGCGGAAACGCGACCGGCGAATCCTGGCGGCGTTCGCGTTAGGTGCTGTCGGGTTTCTTTTTCTAACTGCTCTCGGCAGCTACGAAACGTATCAATACACCGAGTCGGTCGATTTTTGCGGCAAGCGCTGTCACGTGCCGATGAAGCCGCAGTTCATTGCTGCACAGCACACCGCGCACGCGCAGGTGGAGTGTGTCAATTGCCATGTTGGTCCTGGCGCCGCTGCTTACTTCAAGACCAAGCTAAATGGTGTGAGGCAGCTATACCACACCGTGCTTGGGGATTTCGATCGTCCGATTTACATCACGGGTGAGACGCGACCGGACCAGGAGATCTGCCTGCAATGCCATTGGCCGAACCGCTACGTCGGCACCGTGGATCGTACTTATCAACATTACCTTTCCGATGAGGCGAATACACCATTTGCCGTGCGGTTGTTATTGAATGTTGGCGGTGGCGAACCGTCACGCGGACCGGTGGGCGGCATTCACTGGCACATGAACATCGCTAACAAGGTCGAATACATCGCGACCGATAAGGATGCGGAGACGATCCCGTGGGTGCGGGTAACTAACGCACAGGGTCAAACGACCGAATACCGTACTGACGTTTTCAAAGGCGAGCCATCGCAGCATGAGATTCGCCGGATGGATTGCCTCGATTGCCACAGCCGTCCCGCTCACAATGTCATGCCCCCGAACGACGCCGTGGATGTTTCAATCGCCGCCGGCCGAATCGACCCGAAGATTCCTTTTGCGAAAGCGAAAGTCGTCGCTGCACTCACGCAGCCGTATACATCTGAACAAGAGGCGTTACAGGCGATTGCCACTTCGTTGCGGACAGCCTATCCGGATGCTGCGCAAGCCGACCCTCTCATTGCGGAAGCGCAAGCCATTTATCGCCAGAATTTCTTTCCCGAGATGAAGACCAACTGGCGCACTCACCCTAATAACATTGGTCACAAAGACTGGAATGGCTGTTTCCGATGTCATGATGGCAATCACAAGACAGCCGATGGCAAAAAAACGATCTCAGCGAATGACTGCAATTCCTGCCATCTCATTCTTGCGCAGGGTAGCGGCGAAGAGCTCAAGAAATTGAATGCTAACGGCTATCCGTTTTTTCACATCGATGCAGAGTTCTCGGAATTTTCCTGCACGACATGCCATACCGGCGGACCTCAACTTCCTTGAGGCCGCAGAAATGCAACGCCCAGTGTTGGTTCGATTGCTGAAATGAAATCCCGTTTCCTATCTGCGTTATTCGGCTATTTTTCCTCCCTCATCGAAACCGCATCAACGTAATGAGTCGGAATCGTGCGCATCGGGTGCGCTTATTGGGTCATGCGAATTAACCATTCTTTCATTCTGACTTTGTTTGCAGCGCTCCTTGTTAGTTGTGAGAAGAACTCCGAGATCAAGGTGTACCGCGTTTCCAAGGCGCCTCTGGAACAATCCGGACCTCAGCAGCAGGAAATGATGCCCACAAATACAGCTGCGCCTCGAATGCCGGGTGGTCTTGCTCCGGCGGTCCAAACCGCGGTGACGACGCCGCCGAATTGGGAGCCGCAACCGCTGTCCCAAATGAGACAGGCTAGTTTTCTGGTCAAAGGCGATAACGGCGCAGTCGCGGACGTTTCGTTTGTGAGTCTGGGTTCCGCAGCAGGGAATGTTCTCGAAAATGTGAACCGATGGCTGGGTCAACTTGGCCAACCACCAATCACCGAACAGAAACTCGCCGAAATTTCGCAGCGACTCCACACCTCGTTAGGCGACATGACCATTGTCGATCTCGCGGGACTCCCCAACAATGCCGATCCCGCAAGAGATGGCAGAATCGTTGCTGCAATGATGACCACTCCGGATGCAACGCTCTTTTTCAAGATGCGCGGGAACGCGGATCTCACTGAAGCGCAAAAAGGCGACTTCCTTAAATGGGTGGCAGCAGTTTGCGATGCACAGACTCAAACGGGATCATCTCAAACGGCAGCGGCGCCGCAGCCGCAGACGACCGGAGACGTGCCTCCGATCAAGTGGACCACGCCTGAAGGGTGGGCGGAGGTTCCGCCCTCTTCGATGCGCTACGCCAGCTTCAGCGTGCCAGCAGAAGAGGGAGGTAAGATCGACATCTCCGTCGTGACGTTTCCTGGCGATGGAGGAAGCGATGCCGACAACATCAACAGGTGGCGCGGACAAATGGGTCTGGCGCCCGTAGATGCAAATGCAGTGACCTCAGGAGTCGCTTCTTTACAAACCGGAGACACAACGTTTTCCACCACAGACATCGCTGGCAACAAAACGCGGACCATTGCGGCCTGGACGCGGCGGGACGGACGCGTTTGGTTTTTCAAAGCGACCGGCCCTGCTGCCGCTGTTGAAAAAGAGAAACCAAAGTTTGTGAAATTCATCGAATCCGTTCGATTTTAACTGACAAATCACTGGTATGTTGAGCGAAGCGTCGTAAGGAAATGCGAAGCATGAGGGCCGCTTTTCAAACATCTTTGGCTGTTTGAATGGAGAAATAATTTGAGGTGTTCGCTTCGCGCAGAATGACATTTGGGAATTGGTTTTAGAAACATGCTGCACAAAATCGTCGACATCTTTACGTCGCTGAAGCTGACGATCGTTTGTCTTGCGGCGGCGATGGCGCTGATTTTTGCCGGAACCCTGGCCCAGGTCCATCTCGGGATACACGAAGCGCAGGAACGTTATTTCCAAAGCATGTTTGTGTGGTGGCCGCCGGATAGCTCCGGGTTCCAGATCCCGATTTTTCCAGGCGGTCATCTCATCGGCGCGGTGTTGCTGGTTAATTTAATCGCTGCGCATATGAAACGTTTCCGCTGGAGTTGGCGGAAACTCGGGATTCATCTCACGCATGCCGGGTTAATCATCATGCTCGCTGGTGGGCTGTTCACCGACCTGTTTGCAGTGGAGAGTCATATGCAGCTGGCAGGTGGCGACACGAGAAATTATTCGGAGGACATGCGTCAGACAGAACTGGCGGTGATCGACACCAGCGGCGACGACCTCGATCAGGTGACAGCCATTCCCGAAAGCGCGCTGCGGCACAATCGGATTATCGATCACTGGAGCTTGCCGTTCCGGATATCCGTACGGAATTTTTATCAAAACTCGCGGCTGAAAATGTTGAGCCAGGCGGGAGAAGGGGCACGACCGATCGCTAATCAGGGGCCCGGCGCAATGATCGCAGTCGAGCCCGCAGCGGCTGCGACCGGCACCGACGAGCGCGATGTCCCGAGCGCCGCGGTTGAAATTCTGCCGAAGGAGGGCGGGTCGTTAGGCACCTGGCTCGTTTCGGATGCGCTGGGTGCGCCGCAGACATTTACCTGCGGCGGTCGCACCTGGATGATCACGCTGCGTCCGATGCGCCATTACAAACCGTTCAGCGTGACGTTGCAGAAGTTCACGCATGAAAAATATCCGGGCACCGAAATTCCCAAGGATTTCTCAAGCAAAGTCACTTTGATCGATCCCGAGCGTTCTGTGAATCGCGACGTATTAATTTACATGAACCATCCGTTGCGGTATCGCGGCGAAACGTTTTACCAGGCGGGATTTCAGAAGGATGATTCCGCAACGATCCTGCAGGTGGTGCATAACCCCAGCTTCATCGCTCCTTACGTGGCCTGTGTGATCGTCGCCGCCGGTCTTCTTGTGCAATTTGGGTTTCATCTCGTAGGATTTTCGAGACGGAGGAGGGCAATCGCATGAACCGTTACCTGCCGTGGATTATTCTGGGTGTAGCTGTCGCCTGCATCGCTGCCAATTGGATCCCGTCAAAAACGGCGGAGGACGAATTTAATTTCACCCAGTTCGGCAAAATCCCCGTGCTTGTCGGCGGCCGGATGAAGCCGCTGGATACGGTCGCGCGCAATTCGCTGTTGATCATCCACGGAAAACAGGAACTGCGCCTTGAGAGCGGGAAACGACTGGGCGCGATGCAATGGTTCACCGATACGCTGTTCCATGCTTCCGTTGCCGATCAATATCCGGTGTTCGTGGTGCAAAACGCTGATGTCCTTGGGCTGTTCGGCTGGCAACAGAGCGATCGGAAATATTTTAGTTTTGCCGAGTTTTCTCCGTTCCTGAAGCAGATCGATGAACAAGCCGCGCAATCAGACAAGCTCGAAGCAGTCCAGCGTTCCGCCTATCAGAGCGCTATCCTGAATTTGCGCAACGGACTCTCTTTGTATCAGCGATTAAAGAACAGCATTCAACCTGAGAACGCTGAGAATTTCACCGCCGAACTTCAAGATTTCGCGAGCAGCGTGCCAGCGGCGGCAACGGCTGCGCGCCAGCGATCGATGGGCGAGAATTTCGACAAGACGAAACTCGATGATGTCGCTCAGATGATTCAGCGTTACGAACATCTGTCGGACATGGCATACGTGCTGGCTGTTCCGCCCATGAACCAGGCGGCGTCATCGCCCCCGGCTACAGTGGATGGCGAATGGCGATCCGTTGGCAACAGTTTGGTTCGGTCGCTGGGTATCGGCCAAATTCATCCAATTGTGGCGGAATACGCAGCAATCGGTGACTCCTATCGCGCGAACGATCGGGCGGTCTTCAATCAGGAAGTGCAGCGCATGACTGATTGGTTTGCCCAACAACAGCCGAACACAATGAAGCGCGCATCGTTCGAGTTCTTGTTCAATCGGCTTCAACCCTTCACTCAAAGCATGATGCTTTACGTGCTTGCGTTCCTGCTGGCGTGCGCGTCGTGGCTCGGAGCGAGCAGCATCCTGAGGCGTTCGGCTTTTTACGTTTTACTCCTCGCAATTGTCATTCACACGTTCGGTTTAGTGTCACGGATGTACCTGCAAGAGCGTCCGCCTGTGACCAATTTGTATTCGTCGGCGATTTTCATCGGCTGGGGCGCGGTGATTGTCGCACTGATACTTGAACGGATTTTTAAGGATGGCATCGGCGCAGCATGCGCGGGGGCGATTGGTTTTGTGACCTTGATTATCGCGCATCATCTCGCAGGCAGCGGCGATACGCTCGAGATGTTGCAGGCCGTGCTCGATACCAATATCTGGCTGGCTACACACGTCGTCGCGATTACCACCGGTTATTCCGC
>JAICUQ010000231.1 GCA_025935755.1 Chthoniobacterales bacterium
AAAAAATAGTAATTTCAATTTGAAGCCACGGCGCGTCATTGCGCCCGCGCCTGTGGTTATTCGTTGTGGCGTGCAGAGGACTGCGCGCCCCACCAATTTGATGCGTCACAACAAAGTAGCGCGAGCCTCCGGCTTGCGTCGTCATAACAGATGATAACGCGCCAATCGCCTGGGTTTATTCGTTGAAAAAATAGCAACCTCAATTTGAAGCCAGGGGCGTGTTATGCGGTGCGCGGTTTGTTGTGATTTCGTTGTGGCGTGCAGAGGACTGCCCGCCCCACCAATTTGGTGCGTCACAACAAAAGGTAGCGCGAGCCTCCGGCTTGCGTCGTCATGTGCCCGCGCCTGTGGTTATTCGTTGTGGCGTGCAGAGGACTGCCCGCCCTGCCCAAGTCAAAATTGTCATTCCGAGCCTCGCGAGGAATCTCTGAAATTATTCACGTGGGAATTCACTCTCCTGGAATCTGAGATCCTTCGCCATCTACGCGGCTCAGGATGACAGCGCGGATGTTGTTTTAAGGGGGACTCACGTTACGCTTTGATCGCAGGCTCGGGTTCCGGCTGCGGTTTTGCAATTTCTGGCGAGCGCGATTTTTCTTTTCGCCTCGCGGCGATTCGTTCGATGACGTAAAACGTTACCGGGATAAGGAAGATTGCGATCGCTGACGCGGCGATCATTCCGCCGATAACTGTCGAGCCGAGGACCCTTCGCGCGACAGCGCCGGAACCGCTGGCGACCCACAGTGGAATACATCCAAAGATGAACGCAAACGAAGTCATGAGAATTGGCCGCAGGCGAAGGCGCGCACCTTCGAGCGCCGCGTCGAGCAACGGTTTGCCTTGTTCGTATTGGTCCTTGGCGAATTCGACAATCAGGATGGCGTTCTTTGCAGCCAACCCGATGAGCATGATCAAACCGATTTGCGCGTAAATATTGTTTTGCATTCCTCGCAACCAAAGGGTTGCGAATGCGCCAAACACTGCGACCGGCGTGCCGAGCAGAACGCTGAATGGCAACGACCAGCTCTCGTACAGCGCAGCGAGAATCAGGAATACGAAGATGAGCGACATGCCGAACACAGCGGCTGGGGAAACACCCTGCCGCGCTTTCTGCTCCTGGAACGACATCGCCAGATAATCGTATCCCATCTCGGCAGGCATCGTTTGCCGGAATACTTCTTCCAGCGCATTCATGGCCTGTAAGGAGCTGTAGCCCGGCGCAGCGGTGACGTTGATTTGGGCGGCCCGGTATTCGTTGTACCGCAACGTGAATTCCGGACCAGAGATGTTTTGAACCGTGGCAACGGCGTCGAGCGGGACGGAATCGCCGTTCGAATTGCGAACGTAAAACTGGCCCATGTTGCCCGCATCGGTGCGGTAATCTCCTTCGGCTTCGATGTACACCTGCCAGGTTCGACCGAAGCGGTTGAAATAGTTGACGAAAAATCCGCCCATGAATGTCTGCAGCGTTTGATACACCTGGCTGAGATCGATTCCCTGCTTCAGAACTTTGTCCCGGTCGACCTTGACGAAAACCTGGGGAACGCTCGGCAAAAATGTCGTGATCATTCCGGCGAATTCGGGCCGCTTATGCGCCGCGTCCATAAAGGTCTTTACGTTTTGCGAAAGGAAAGCGACATCTTTCCCGGCGCGATCCTCCAACACAAAGGTAACTCCACCGGCAGTACCCACCCCGGGAATCGCCGGCGGAGAAAATGCGAAAGCGATACCTTCGCTCAATCCACCAAGCTCCCTGGCCAGATGAGCCTTGATCGCTTCGTATTGTTCTTCCGGTTTTTTCCGTTCACTCCACGGTTTAAAGGTGACGAAGAAAAAAGCGCTGTAGGTGCTCTGCACCAGACTCAGCAAGCTGAAGCCGATAACACTGGTCGTGTACTTCACACCCGGCGTGTTGGCGAGAATACTTTCAATCTTGCGGCATGCTTCATCAGTGCGTTCGAGTGAGGCGGCGTTCGGTAGCTGGAGCGAGATGAACACGTACCCTTGATCTTCTTCTGGCAAAAAGCCGCTCGGTAGTTTCGATCCGAAAAAGCCGGCGCCGATTGCGAGCACAAAGAGAAGTACAAAACTCAGCACCGCTTTGCGAATAGCCAGCCGCGACAAATTCACATACCCATGGGTGGCGCTGCCGAACACGCGATTGAACCGGTCAAAAAGCCAACCAAGTGGACCGCGCGTTTTCTTGCGTGGGCGCAATAACAGCGCGGAAAGTGCCGGGCTCAGGGAGAGCGCGTTGAAGGCGGAAAGGATGACCGAGATCGCAATCGTCAACGCGAACTGCTGATATAACCTGCCGGTGATGCCAGGCAGAAACGCCGTGGGAATAAATACTGCCGAAAGCACGAGCGCGATTCCGATCACCGGTCCTGAAACTTCGCGCATCGCCTGGAGTGTCGCATCGCGCGGCGACATGCCTTCCTCGATGTGGCGTTCCACGGCTTCGACCACAACAATCGCGTCGTCCACAACCAACCCGATCGCCAGTACCAGGCCAAATAGAGAAAGCGAGTTGATCGAGAAACCGAACAAAGGGAACAGCACAAACGTTCCCACCAGAGATACCGGCACCGCGCACAGCGGGATCAGGGTGGCGCGCCAGTTTTGCAGGAAGATGTAGACGACAAGAATAACGAGCGCGAGCGCTGCAAATAATGTCTTGATGATATCGTGCAGTCCTTCGGTAACCGAGAGTGTTTGGTCGAGTGAAACGGCGTAATCCATGTCGGGCGGGAAGCGCTGTTTCGCCTGCTCCATCAGTTTGCGGACACCCTGCGCGGCTTTCAGCGCATTGGTCCCGGGCAGCTGATAAAGAGCAAGTATCGCGGACGGCTGACCATTGAGCCGTGATCTCAAATTATAGGTCTGCGCGCCCAACTCGATCCGCGCGATGTCTTTGACCCTAACGAACGAACCATCGGGGTTGGCGCGCACCACGATGTTGCCGAATTCTTCCGGTGTCTGCAGCCGCCCCTGCGCACGCACGGTGTAGGTAAACGCCTGGCCGCTCGGGATCGGTTCTCCGCCGATCTGGCCGGCCGGGTTCACGGTGTTCTGTTTTTGCACCGCGCTGATGATGTCCGGGACAGTGATTGCGAGCTTCGCCAGTTGGTCGGGTTTCACCCACAGCCGCATCGCATATTGCCCGGCGCCGAAAACCTGCACATTGGAAATCCCGGGAACGCGCGTGAGTTGATCGACCAGATTGATATAGCCGTAATTGGCGAGAAAAATATTGTCGTAGGTCTTGTTAGGCGAGTACAACCCGATGAGCATCAGCGGCGCCGTCGTCGATTTCTTAACCGTCACGCCGAAGGCGTTCACCTCGGCCGGTAACTGCGATTGCGCCTGCGACACGCGGAGCTGGGTCAGCACTTGATCGATGTTCGGATCCGTGGCGACATCGAAGTCGACGATCAGTCGAATATCGCCGCTGCTGGCGTTGATGGAGTACATGTAGTTCATGTTGTCCACGCCACTCATTTGTTGCTCGATAGGGGCGGCGACGGATTGCTCAACCGTCAGCGCATCAGCTCCCGTGTAGTGCGTTTGCACCTGAATTTCCGGCGGCGCGATCTGCGGATACTGCGCGACGGGCAGGGCGAGGATGCACACCGCGCCGATGAGGGTCGTCAAAATTGCGATGACGATTGCGACGATCGGACGCCTGACGAAAAACTCGGACATTTTATGGCGCTACTTGGTCTGATCGGATTTTGAAACCAGGGCATCGCTCGGCGGTGTCCACTCTTTCACTGTGACCAGTGCGCCTT
>JAICUQ010000174.1 GCA_025935755.1 Chthoniobacterales bacterium
TGCCGTAGTATGATTTTCGAAATCATACTTGCGGAGTAGACATTGAAGAAAGGACCGGGATTATGAAATACATAGGGGGATTGATTTGCCTGGGGTCGATTTACACGACCCTGCTTTGGATTGAATACCAAACGGCTCTGCTGCTGGGCGCTGGGTGCTTCCTTTTTGGTCTCGGTTCTGGATTAGCTGTTTTGGCGACGGCCCTTCGCCGTGCACCGGAAGGAGAGGAGCGACTTGACGGGTTTCATGTTCATCGGCGTGGCCGCCGAGCGAGTACCGTGCGTTACATCCGGTTCTCTCAACCAGCTCGGGCGCGACAATGAGATCCATTTCCCTGCGCCGATCAATTCGGCTGAATCCTAAATGAAACTTTCCAAACGTGGGGAGTACGCTTTGCGCGCGCTGATTGATCTCGGAATCGCATCTGAACTCGGCTGGCCCATGCTGCAAGTCAGCGAGCTCGCGTCAAAAGAGAAACTGCCAATCAAATTCCTTGAGCAGATTTTTACGCAACTCAAATCCGCCGGGTACGTGGAAAGCAGGCGCGGAAAATTTGGGGGGTACTCTCTCGCCCGCCCTATGAGTCAGATTAAGTTCGGCGCTGTTATTCGCCTTATTGACGGTCCGTTGGCGCCGATCCGCTGTGTTAGCCAAACATCCTACTGTCGGTGTTCATGCCCCGATGAGGCTCACTGCGGATTGCGGATGTTGATGTTCGATGTGCGAAACGCCATCAGCACAATCCTGGATCGTTATACTCTCGCAGAAATTGTTGAGATCACGCTTCGCAAATATCGGCGCGACAAAGTTTCGCCGCCATTTCTGCATCGATCGATTCCACTTACCGCGGTGTTGCCGGTAAAAAAGGAGTCGCTTCGCAGCAACCGAAGAGCCGCGATGGGTAAACGACTTTCAGCCTCATCAAATAGCGAAACCAATAATCATCCGCCAAAGCGGTGAGAGAGGAGAGAATGAATCAATGTTGAAATATTTCGGTGCGAAAATTGCGCTGGCTGCGAGCATATTGGCCGCCGCCCAGCCGCTAACGGTCCAGAGCGCTTCAGAATCCGATCGACTGGAAAAGCTCGAGCGGGCAGTGGAGCAATTGCAAAAACGCAACGCGGAACTCGAAGCCGAAGTTCGCATCCTGAAAAGGCAAGGCGTTGCTGAGACCGGGCAAAAGACGAAAACAAAAGTTACTGACGATGGCAAAACGTACGTCGAGAAGTCGGTCGTAGACGAGAAGCCGCCGATTTACGTTCAGCAGCGTGGATCCGAATTGAAACTGGTGCTAGGCGGTTTCATTCAGATCAATGCTGAAGGTGGCGATGCCTTTGCGTTCAACGGGAATTTTGGTGAGACCGCAATCAAGGACCGCTTCCGGTTACGCCGGGCACGGATCAATTTGACCGGCGATTTTGCCGAGCAATTCGATTTCAAAATGGAAGGTGATTTCGCCAACAGTGACGGACTCAGTAACAATCGACTGGCGTTTGAGGCCACGGATATCTGGATTAACTGGCATCAATTCGCGGCAGCACAGATCAAGGCTGGGCAGTATAAGGCGCCATTTGGACTCGAGCAGCTTACTCCTGACACCATTTTGTACACCATCGAGCGGAGTTTGCCGACTAACGCGATCACGCCCGAGCGGCAAATCGGCGTGGAGCTTTGGGGCAAACCATTAACCAGCATTTGGCCTGAGCAAAAGGATCTGCTGACCTATCATGCCGGGATTTTCAATGGCAACGGCCGCAATATCAGCGTCAACGACAACAATGAATTTATGTACGTGGGGCGGTTGGAGTTGCAGCCCTTCAACGTTAAAATCTTTGGTCAGAATTCCTTTTTAAAATTGGGCGGTGACGCGCTTTGGAGCCGCGATGCAGCGGGCACAAATATTTCAACGGCGGGCAACTTGTTAGTCAATTTCGATGGTTCCCTCTCGCCGTTTACTCTGCCTAGCGCAGACGAAAGAGCGGGTTGGAGTGTCGACGCCTGGTTGGAAATAGGCCCCTTTGATTTGATAGGTGAATACCTTCAGGAGCACGTCGAAGGTCGTACAGTTAACGGTGTGGGTCCTACGTTCTCCAACTTTACCACAGACGGATTCTACGTAACCGGGGCTTACTTCCTTCTTCCAAAGAAACTACAGGCGGTTGTGCAATGGCAATATCTAAACCCCGGACAAAAGGGGAATGACGGTATCTACTCTATCCTGGGCGGCCTCAATTATTACATCCGTGGAGACGATCTGAAGGTGATGGTCAATTACATCCATACCTGGTCGGATTTTCGCCAGGCCAATTCTCAATTCGGGGAGGATCAATTCGATGAAGTGCTCGGGCGACTGCAGCTGATGTTTTGATGAAGAATCAACTCGCAATGCCGAACGGATTTTAAATCTGCTGGAAAAATAAATATGAAGGCGAAGCTTACATCGATCATTGGAGTGCTTCTTCTTTCGCACTTTGCGAACGGGCAAGAGAAGACGACCATCCGATTTGGACATTTTCCAAACATCACGCACGCGCAAGGTGTGATCGCACACGCCCTTTCGCGCCAAGGTAAAGGCTGGTTCGAACAGCGACTGGGGCCGAACGTCGAGATACAGTGGTTTACTTACAACGCAGGCCCTTCCGCGATGGAGGCGATTTTTGCCAGATCGCTCGATGTGACATACGTCGGTCCTGGACCTGCACTTAACGCGTACCTGAAGTCTAATGGGGAAGAGATTCGGGTCATCTCCGGGGCCGCCAATGGTGGTGCGGCGCTGTTAGTGAAAGCCGATTCGCCAATCAAGGCGCCGGCCGATTTTCGTAGAAACAAAATCGCCACACCTCAGCTCGGCAATACTCAGGACATTTCATGCCGGGCATGGCTGAAAGCGCAAGGATTCAAAGTCACACTAACCGGAGGCGATGTGACGATCATTCCGACTGCAAACCCCGATCAACTTGCGCTGTTCCAAAACGGCGGTGTGGCTGCGGTATGGACAGTCGAGCCGTGGGTAACCCGACTTGAACGTGACGCCAAGGCACGCGTGTTTCTCGAGGACAAGGATACGATTACCACGTGGTTGGTATCCAGCGTGAAGTTCCTCCGCGATCGGCGCGAGCTTGCCAGGAAAATCGCCGACGCCAATGCCGAACTAACGAAATGGATCCAACAGAATCCAGCCGAGGCGCAAAAGTTATTGATTGGGGAATTGAAAGCTGAAACGCGTTCTGATTTTGCCGCCGATGCGGTCGCGCAGGCATGGAATCGGATTCAATTCACAAGCGACGTATCCAGTGATCTAATTGCCAAATCTGTGCGGGATGGAAAGGAAGCCGGGTTTTTAAGAGGCTCCACCGACACGACAAAGCTCGTCGAAACTCCGTAATGCAACGAGTCTTCCGCCACCCTTCTTCAGCGGCCGAAGAGCTTGAGGTCATAGAACCCTCAAAGCTCGCGATCCAGAACGTTTCGAAAAGTTTTAGAGGCGCATCTGGAGGGGTACTCGCGCTTGATCAGGTGAGCCTCAACGTTGCCGAGGGTGAATTCGTTTGTCTCGTCGGTGCCAGCGGCTGTGGCAAGTCGACATTACTTAACATCATTGCCGGTCTCGAAAAACCCGATAGCGGTACGGTGCAGGCTGATGGCAAACCAATAACTGGCCCCGGTCGCGAACGGCTCGTTATGTTTCAGGAACCGGCCTTGTTCCCGTGGCTGAATGTATTTGGGAATGTCCTGTTTGGGCTCAAGCTCAAGCCGAATCTCACGAAGAAGGATCGGCACGATGTGGCCAAATACTACCTCGAATTAGTCGGCCTCAGCCGGTTCGAGCGCGCCAATATTCACGAACTTTCGGGTGGAATGAAGCAGCGCGTCTCGTTGGCTCGCGCGCTGGCGCCTAATCCGCGCGTGCTGTTGATGGACGAGCCGTTTGCCGCTCTCGATGCGCTGACTCGTGAGCAACTTTATGGTGATCTTCAACGCATCTGGAAAGCGCGGAATAAAACAATCGTGTTTGTTACGCACAACGTTCGCGAGGCAGCTTGTCTGGGTGACCGCGTCATAGTTTTTTCGCCGCGTCCCGGTCGTATTCGCGAGGAATTTGCTGTGGACTTGCCGCGGCCACGTGACATCAACAGTGTCGACCTGGCGGTTCACTCCACGGAGATCACGAAAGCCTTGAAGAGCTACGGTCAACCGGAGGGCGCAATCGCACAATGAAACGGTTTCTGTTGGCAGCATTATTTTTCGCTGTTCTCCTCCTGATTTGGGAGGCGCTGTTTCGCGCAAAGTTCTGGTCGCCTGTTCTCCTTCCGTCGCCGAAGCAAGTCGCAGTTTATTTAGAAACCGCTGCCCTTGATGGAACGCTGGCAAAGGCAATCATCGTCACGATGCGGCGATTGCTCATCGGCTATCTCATCGGGTTTGTTGTCGGGCTGCCGTTGGGATTACTGACCGCGCGTTGGAAAGTTTTGCAGGACACAATCGGAACGTTGGCCCTTGGTCTTCAAACATTGCCGAGCGTTTGCTGGGTTCCACTCGCATTGCTTTGGTTCGGACAAACGGAAGCTGCAATGCTTTTCGTCGTTGTGATGGGTACGCTGTGGTCGGTGGTGATCGCAACGGAAACCGGCGTGCGCAATGTGCCGCCAATCTACAGCCGGGCTGCGTTGACGATGGGCTCCAAACGTCTGCACATGTGGTTCAAGGTGATTCTGCCAGCGGCCCTGCCGTTTATCGTGAGTGGGATGAAACAAGGTTGGGCGTTTGCGTGGCGTTCTCTCATGGCCGCTGAAATTTTCGTGACAATACTAACCGGCTTCGGCCTGGGACAGCTTCTACACTACGGCCGTGAATTGAGCGCCATGGAACAGGTCATCGGAATCATGATCGTCATCGTCGTCATCGGTTTACTGGCCGACAAAATTTTCTTTTCGCCGATTGAAAAGTTTCTGCACCGGCGGTGGGGTACCAGCCAGGCATGATTTTCAGACAAAAGCGTGCGCCTGTGTCCGCACAGCGCAAGGTGCGGGTCAGCAACAAGCTGGGATTACACGCGCGGCCCGCCGCGCATTTCGTAAAACATGTGAGGGTTTTCCGATCCGAGGTCTGGCTTGTCACCGCGGACGGCCGGTACTCGGCTTCAAGCTTGATCGAGATTCTACGCGCGAACCTCGATTGCGGAGCGACTGCAACGCTGGAAGCTCACGGTGCCGATGCTGAAGAAGCCGTCGACCGACTGGAAAAGTTGCTCGGCGAATTGGATAAGTTTGACGAATCCTAGGAACGATCTTCTTCCCTTCGCAGGAAGACGTCCGTAGGGGGTGGTACGTTATTGAAAAATCACGACCGCTTCGCAATGCCAATTGCGTTCCGGCGGTTTTCAATCCATAGAGATTCTATGGGACAGCAACTCCGGGTACGTATGAAGCGCAAAAGGCGGGTAGCGTATTTGCGACGCAAAAACGCCGCGCAACGAACTGCTTCAAAGCGATCGACGCCAGTGAAACAAGCGGCACAAAAAGAATCGGCAGCATCGGAGTGACTTCTTTAGCACCTCGCTTCAGCGAGGTCTCACGTGTACTTCCGCGGCTTTTGCCTCGTAATTGTCACCCCTTGGCGATCCAATGATGACGTCATATAAGCGATGCCTGCCGTCATCCTGAGCGAAGTCGAAGGATCCCGTAGAATAAAGTGGCTCCGCGACGGGGTTTGAAAGGCCGGCCTTGCGCGCGAAGCGCGTTGCGTTACGACTCGACTTCGGTCGGAATGACACTTCCTGCTGACATTTACCGCTTCGCGGTCTCCAATCGCGCAAAGAAATCCTCGAACAGCGAATCGTAAATTCCACTGCGCTCCGGGTGATATTGGACGCCCAATGCGAATGGATATTTCCGCAGCCGCACCTGCTCGATGATGCCATCGTGCGCAGCCCATGCTTCCACTTCCAGGTCGTCGCCTAAACGATCGATCGCCTGATGATGCGCGCTATTCACTTTGGGAAACCGATGCGACGCCTTACGAGCATTGCGCAACGGCTGCACATCACGATGCTTTTGATCGGCCAGATTGTGTCCCGTGATGTCAAGCTTGAGCGTGCCGCCGAGGGCAACATTGAAGACTTGAAGTCCTTTGCAGATCGCCAGAATCGGCAGCCCGCGCGAAAGCGCGTTTTGAACAGCTTGAAACTCCCAGCGGTCGCGGTCGAGGTCGATCTGTTTATCCAGCACCGAAGGATCGGGGACCTCCTGCCGCAAAAATTCCGGCGAAATATCGGAGCCGCCTGAAAGTAAAAGACCGTCCATTCTATCAAGAGGGACTTTTCGCGTACGCGCGTTCCAAACCTTTATGTCGGGATGTGTGGCGAAAATTGTGCGAAAGGCTTTCGCGTCTTTTTGCCGGATCCATGTAGCCAAATTTGGCATTACGCGAATTTGCGACTTGCCAATCGGCATGTAAAGAGCACTTCGATGTTGAGCGCGGATGTATCTAACGGGTTACAAGAGGAGCTGGAAAGTCTGGCACTCAAAAACAAAGCTCGAGCTATCGGAATAGCGCTGCACGATCTCGAGACCGGGTTCCGATTTTCGCTGCAGGGCGACCGGTGGTTTCATGCCGCAAGCACGATTAAAGTGGCAGTGCTGCTTGCCGTGTTTCGCGCAGCA
>JAICUQ010000025.1 GCA_025935755.1 Chthoniobacterales bacterium
ACTGCCGTTCGCTATTAAGAATGTAGCGCTCTGTTTCTTTCTGAACTTCGGATCGGACCTTTCGTTTCGTGAAAGACGCTACGAAAGTTGCGTTGGTAATGGTTTCGGTGCTGAAACAAACTGCTTTTTTTTCATGGAAAACTTCGTCTGTGTGCAATGCGGGACGCAGTTCGCTGAAACTGTGGAACCGCCGGCGCATTGTCCAATTTGCGAAGATGAACGGCAGTACGTGCGTCACAGTGGCCAGCAATGGACGACGCTTCAGCGGTTACAAGCTGATCGGCACAATCGCATTGAAGATGAAGCCGCGCGGCTCCTTGGAATCGGGACGAAACCTGAATTTGCGATAGGCCAACGCGCGTTACTTCTCCAATCGCCCGCCGGGAATCTGCTGTGGGACTGCATCACATTCCTTGACGATCAAACCACTGCTGAAATTCAGGCGCGCGGCGGTATACGGGCCATCGCCATTTCGCATCCGCATTATTATTCCGCCATGGTGGAATGGGCGGAACGTTTCGATGCACAAATTTTTTTGCATGCGGCCGATCGCAAATGGGTGATGCGCAAGAATCGGCGGATCGAATTTTGGGAGGGAACCACACTTTCGCTCTGGGACGATCTGAGCTTGATCAATTCCGGTGGTCACTTTGAAGGCGGCGCCGTGTTACACTGGCCAGCCGGTGCAAATGGCAAAGGAGCGTTACTCACTGGCGACATCATTCAAGTCGTGCAGGATCGCCGGTATGTCAGCTTCATGCGCAGTTATCCGAATTTGATTCCGCTCGGACCGACCGCGATCGAGCGTATCCTCCAAAGCATCGAACCCTTTGGATTCGAGCAAATTTATGGCGCGTGGTGGAAAGCCAACGTTCTCGCGGACGCAAAGGCTGCCGTTACCCGATCCGCCGAACGTTACCTGCGCTGGATCAGTCATTAGTGGAAAAGCGAAGCGAGAACGCGGCGCACTCCAAAGCACTTCGTGCGAAATTTACGCGCGGCCTTGTTTTATTTTGCGTCAGCTTTGCGAGTGCGATGCGTCGTCGCATCGCTTTCGCGTTTCATGTCTTCTCTGAACGAACCAGCCGGTTTACAATGCGCGGCAACGCGATCGCCGCTGCCTCGCGCACTAAGCGCGTCGCGAATCCTGAGAGTGCCGTTTCTTCAGGATTCACTTCAATCAATTCACCATCCTGGCTGGCGCGGACAGCCCAATCGATGACATAACCGAACGTGGCAGTGGTTCCGGCAACGATCACGACTTCGCAAGCACCGCCATTCAGGAAATTTTCAACACGCGCCACTTCGTCCGACGGCAACTGTTCACCGAACCAAACGACGCCCGGCCGGAGTAATGCATCACATTCCGGACATCTTGGAACGCGGCGATCCCGCGACTGCGGGACCGCTTTGAAAGCGCGAACATGTTTGCGCACTCCATAACCGACAGGCTGCTCGTACGCCTCACTGGTGGGGCGAGCTCCCGCCAGCCCGTTCTGGTCGCGGACATCGTTTTTCCCGGCGTCGGAGAACTCCGCCCACCAATCCGCGTCGTCGCGGCGCTGCGTCCTCCATTCGCATCGCGAACAGCGCGTGACGAAAATGTTGCCGTGAATTTGCACCATCTTTTCCGCCGGTATTCCGCCGCGCGTATGCAGGTCGTCGACGTTCTGCGTAACGAGCAGGAACTCATTCGCGTGCTCGGCCAGCCGGGCGACTGCTTCGTGGGCGGCGTTCGGACGCGCACTGCGTATGCGCTGCTGTCGCTCGCGATACCATTCCCAAACTAACTCGGGGTCGCACGCGAACGCTTCCGGCGTCGCGAGTTTTGTCGGATCAACATTTCTCCAGTAACCATCCTTTCCACGAAAAGTCGGGATGCCGCTCTCAGCCGAAACACCTGCGCCGGTCAGAACGAGGATGCGCATAAATTAAATTCAGGAAGAAACGGCGATTTGAAAATCTTCATTTCAGAGCGCCTTTGGTAACACAGTTAGTATTGCCAGCTCCCGCTCAAGTTGTCAGATTCGCGCGATGAGTAAGAGCACAACAGAGATCCAATCGGGCGCTGCGCGCTATATTGAGCCGGAACTCCGAGAACTTTTCAGCGAAGTTGTCGAACGCGATCCAAGCGAAGCAGTCAAGATGCTCGAGCCGTATCCGGATGGATTCATCGTTAAAATGCTCGGGCTGCTTAATCCCGCGGCGGCGATGAAGATCTTGCAACGATTCGATTTATCGCGACGCGAGACCATTCTGGCCACGGCTTCTTCCGAAACAACGCAGCAATGGATGCGTAATCAAACCTATCCGGAACGCACCGTCGGCAGACTCATGCAGCCGCCGCTCGCAGTTTTTCGACCGACCACGACTGTAGCCGACGCTACGGAGCAAATTCGGCGGCTGGCCGGAAAAGCGATTATCACATATGCATTTGTGACCGACCAGGCCGACAAACTTCTTGGCGTGGTAGTCATGCGCGACATGCTGCTGGCACAACAAACGCAACACCTCGACGAAATCATGCTCAAGGATCCGTTCTTTCTGACGCCCGATATGTCGTTGACCGACGCGATGCGGGCGGTCTTGATCCGCCACTATCCGGTTTATCCAGTCTGCGAAAAATCCGGGTTACTAATCGGCCTGGTGCGCGGTCAGATGCTTTTCGAAGCGCAGGCCGTCGAGTTAAGTGCGCAGCCAGGCGAAATGGTTGGTGTGGAAAACGAGGAACGGCTTACAACGCCGTGGTCGCGGAGTTTAAGATTTCGCCATCCGTGGCTGCAGGTAAATCTGGTTTGCGGACTGCTTGCTGCCGTCGTCGTTGGATTGTTCGAGCACACAATCGATCGGATCATTGCGCTGGCGGTGTTTCTGCCTGTGCTCATTGGCCAGGCTGCGAACACCGGGGTGCAGGCACTCGCGGTCTGTTTGCGTGGCATCACCCTGGGTGACCTGAGACCCGGGAAAGAACGTCTGCTTCTGGTGAAAGAAGCTTTGTTAGGCACATTTAACGGCGCGATGACCGGGCTCACAGGAGGCATCGCAATGTTTGTTTTTGCGAAGATGGTGAAAAGTCCTCAGGCCCTGATGCTCAGCTTCGTGGTGTTCCTTGCGATCACCATCAGTTGTTGTTTTAGCGGCGTAGCCGGCGCGATGGTTCCGTTGATAATGAAAAAATTAGGAGCTGATCCCGCAATGGCTTCCAGTATCGTTGTCACCACTTTCACCGACGTCGGTTGTCTGGTGGTTTTCCTCGGGCTGGCTGCTGTAATGATCTAGGACGCATCTCATAAATAGGAAATGGATGCGCTAAGTTCCGGCGGAGGGCCGGCAAGGGGCGACGAAGAAGCATACCCAATGGGCTCTGTGACTGAGGAGCAACGCCGCCAGCCACCGGTCAGAGCTTAGCCCGAGATGGGTTCCAAGCCGGTCAAGCAGCGGATAACAAAAAGATAGCCTTACCGGTCGCGCTGCGTTATCAATCCCGCCACTATGAAACAAAAAGTCTTGATCCTGATTGTTCTTACGGCTTTCGCCTGGTCTCCGGTTTTTAGCGCACCAGACACTCCGGAAACGCGGCGCAAAGAAGCCGAACGTTATTTACAGGTTAGCCCGCCAAAAGCGTTGTTCGAGGACATGGCTGATAAAATGGCTGCGAATCTTCCAGCCGACCAACGTGATCAATTTAAGAAACTGATGACGACGCAGGTGGACATTGCTGCGTTATCCAAAGCGATGACAGATGCGATGGTAAAAAATTTCACAACTGAAGAGTTAAAAGCCCTGGCGGATTTTTACGGCTCGCCTGTCGGGAAATCGGCGATGCAAAAATTCGGCGCCTACATGGCAGACATCATGCCGGTGGTCCAGGCTGAGATCATGAAAGCCGCCGCGAAGATGAACCATTGAGTTCAAAAGCGGCAGACCGGAACCGTAGCCATGGCATTGCGACCAACCTACCCTTATAAACGAGGTCGACTAACGCGGTTCTGAAAGGATCGTCAAACGTCAGGGTTTTCGCCCGGGCGGACACTCGCGATCGCGAAACCGTACGCGATTTCGATTCAGTATTCTGCGAAACCAATACCGATGTTACGATGAGCAACGCGAGCAAAGAGGTCGTCACATCGGGAGAGTTGCGGAGCCTTTTTGTTCATGGGGGATTTCCACGGGAGGTAATTTCCGATTGCAATCGAAATCACGCCAAAGTGTCAACGAAATCTTTCGTGCTGCGAGGAGTTGTGTCGGGTCACAAACACTGAAACCGCTGGAAAAGCGATGCGAGGACGCATCGTACTCGCAATTCCGAAAGGCTCCGCGAGCGCAGCGGTTCGCGCGAAAGCTAAACTTACCTCGCATTGAGCCTGGGGACTGCACGTTATGACGCGATAGTGTCCAGACGCACCCGTGCTCGGCGGACGAGATGCCTATCGGCGCCGTACGCAGGGTGCCTGTGCTACTCCCAGCCGATCTGGCGGCCTTTGTTTTGTTGCTCAAGCCAAGTCATGAGCGGCTTGAAGTAATCCATCATGGCGCGAGTGGAGATGTCTTCGCCGGTCGCTTCTTTTAGCACTTTGCGCCAATCTTCGGTGCCGCCCTTTTTTAGAATGTTGTTAAGCCACATGCCCACTTCTTTGTTATCGGCATAGTTACAGGATTGCGGCGGCTGATGCAGAATTTTGCGGGCTATGTAGTCGTGCAGCTGAAACTTAAATACAGTCGCGAACGCGTAGTTGTAATAATACGCCGGCGTATCGTTGATGTGCGTCTTCGTGGCAGCGTCACAAAACTGTTCGCCACGCGGCTCCGGTGCTTCGATGCCTTGGAAATCGTTAACGTATTTCCACCAGCGCGCATTCCATTGGTCCGGCGGCAAATTGCGCGCATAAATGTCCGCTTCCCAATGCGGCATGGTCCCGCAGGAAAAATAAATGAACGGCAGGGAGCGGGCCAGTGCATCGTCCAGAAGGAATGCGGTTTTATCGGCGTTAAATTCATGCGGTAAAATCCCGCGCGTTTGCAAATAAGGCACCTGACTCGACGCGAGCGCGATCAATTCACCGATGCCTTCGTGAAATCCAGGCGCCGCTCCGAGCCGCAACAGGTATGGAACCTCCGGACGCGAGTAAGCTTGGAAATAATGGCCGTGACCAAGCTCATGGTGTGCAGTGAAAAACCATCGCGAATTCGGCTCGATGCTTTGTAACGACCGAATGTCGTTCTCAAGATCGATATGGAAGCAGAAGGCGTGCGTGTTTTTCTTCCGCTTGGAATCAGGTGGAACGGGATATAAATCCGATTTTTCCCAGAAACTTTGCGGCAACGGAGGAAAACCGAGACCGGTATAAAATTGTTCGGCGGTCCTGATGATCCAATCTGATTTTCGGCCTTCGAAGTACTTGTCGATGTTCGCAGCTTCAACCAGGCCCGGCCATTCCTGTGCCCAACGATTGTTGATCCAATGTGCAGGAATTTTCTTCGGCACCGGCTGATGAAATTTTTCTGCGAGTTTGTATTTCGCCCATGTATGCAATTGCAAATAGAGCGGGCGCAAGGTGGCCATCCAATCGTCAAGCATCTTGAGCATCTCGTCGGTCGTCATTCCGTAGGCAGCGACCTGGAGCGAAAAGTAATCCGGGTACTTCATCTCTTTGGCGACACCGTTTCGCAGGTCGCGCAATGTGACGAGATTTGGTTTTAGTACCGGCCCGATTTCCTTCGACGCTTCCCAAATCCCTTTGCGCTCGGCCAGATCGACGCTCTTCTCGAGTTTATTGTCGATTTCATTAGCCGTGATTTTCAGGCCGTTAAATTTGTATTCGAAGCCGTTCATCAGCGATGCCTGTTTCGTCTCGGCGGCGACGCGTTTACCGACCAGCTCAGGATTTGTCATTGGTCCCTCAGCTGCATTCAACAGCAGCTGTTTCAATTGGCGTACGGTGAGCTCGCTAAGTTCCTTTTGATGCGTCAGCAGTTCGCGCGCTTCATTGATGATCGCCGGATTTCCATTGAATGCAGCGTACGCTTTGCCGGTCGCCTCGGCCGCTGCATCGTGCTCCGGTGTTACGTCGGTCATCGCATTCCATTGCGCTTCGCTGTTTACTCGATAAACAGCCTGATACCCGGCATTCGCCAGCGCAAGAAAACGATCCGCGCGTTCCTGAATGGAGCAGGCTCCGAACGTTGCACCTCCAAATACGAGAAAGCCTAGAGAGCAGAGAAAGATGAAGCGGAAGATTGGGTCGCGATGCATGATTTCAACAGTATTTCAATGTTCGCTCACATACGTGATCAAACATCGCAAAGCTAGTCATATCCCTCCCATTGTGAAGTGACTTACCGCCTACTTCACGATGATGCTGCCCTTCATGTCTCGATGAAATGTGCAGTAGTACCGAAATGTACCGGGATGATTAAATGTGTGGCTCCAGGTGGCTCCAACCTCGATTGCACCGGAATTGAGTTCACCTCCGCTATTTGATGTAACAGTGTGCGGAGTTAAATCGCTGTTTACCCATTCGACAGTTTGGCCCGTCGCGATCTGAATTGTACCGGAAGAATACTTCAATGATTCGATATTTATTTTTACAACTGCAGTCGAGACACTCGTTGCGGGTTGAGCAGAAGGTGCGACCGCGCCAGCGGTAGATTGGCGAACTTCCTTTGGGGGCGGTTCATTGCGGAATTCTCGATGCCGTATTCGCCCTCCGGCATACGCGATGTAGCCGCCGGCACCAGGCGTGATCGCTCCGAGTACCAGAACCGTAACCCCGAGCCATCTCGATGATCTCGGCCACTTCACCGGCGCGATGAGAGCTATCGCGCTCAAAATTGCTACCCCGCAAAAAAGCCAAATCAAATCCTCGGCGCGTTCTTTGTTCGACTCCACCCTTTTGCGTGTTTTGCGAGGTCCCTCGCTTCGCTGGGGATGACTGCGCAACTATGAACGACGAAATTTCTGTCATCCTGAGCGAAGCGAAGGACCTCACGAATTAGAATGAAGGCATTCTCCGCTTATCAAAGCCGCGTGGTTCTCTACACTGGCGTAAACAAGCAGTTTAACGCGACGAATCTGTTTATTCGGGTCCTTTTGTGTGTTTTGCGGGCTGAGGCGTGAGCTTCAGCTCTTCGCGAGGTCAGTAGCCTGCTTGTTCACTGAGGTACGATCACGAACCATGAGCTCGGCGAACTCTTTCACTTTAGAGTTCGACGATTTTTCTGCTGCCAGTTTCCCGGCCGCAATATCGACGTTCTCTGCTGTTACTACGATCATCGCGATCTGCGGATCGGCTGGTGCGTTTGCCGCGCTGGTTTGTGCTGGCGCCAAAACGCACGCAGCAACCACGGCTGCTGAACTTATTAGGAGTGATTTTAGCATGGACTGTTCTCCTGGTTCTTCGTTTCGTTAAGCGCCTGCCCGTTGCTGAGCGTGTCCCGGCAACAAGCGCATGTGAGGTCATATTTTATCCCTTCCGAAACCAACTCTGCGCGTGAGGATAATGAGCGGAGATGGCAACTCCGCTGTTCAGTTATCGACGTATCCGGCAGCGCTAGGTCAACTTGCGATAAACGGCATCAGGCAGCGGGTGTTTATAGGCGAGCCACAAAAACACAAAGCCCACAATCGGCATCAATATGTCGATAGGGAGGACCAGCCCCACGTTTCCGGGCGCAAAATTGTGCGCCACGATCATTTGATAAATATGACCGCCGGCTGCGCCCAATGAGAAACACCACGGCGGAATCAACGTCGCAAAGCGGAAAGGCAAAATTGCTTTGAATGCGAGGATTCCTGCAATTCCAACGCCCAGGCTTGCGAATCCGACCTCTGCTTGAAAAGGACTGTTTTCCCAGCCGATAAACTTTGCCGCCACATCCCCGAAGAAAACGTGAAAGATGAAGTTAATTAGATTGTTTATTCCAATTGCGAAAAGCAGGTGGTACGAAAGCAACGCTTCGGCTACTTCGCTGATTCGCAGCGGTTTTGGTTTCTTGAGGAGCGATATTCCCGCGGCAATCAGGCCGATGATAAAAAACGTCACGAAATAATTGCCCACCAGAAAAACCAACACCGAAGGAATTTTCGACTCATCCATGTGAGTGATGCTAACCATTCGACGCCGAGTTTGTGAAGCGAGGATCTACATGGGCGTTTCATTTCGACTCGTTGGTCGAGTGTCATGTTGGCCGATTATTTCCGTGGATCTGCCAGAGTCGTGCACCTCTCCCCTTGGAGAGGGAGGAGGATTAAGGTGAGGGGTTGGCGCTCAAAGGGGCGAGGCGACCCTAGCGGATCGTAAATGGACAAGCGACCAGCAATACCGGCTTAGCTTCCCGCCGATTCTGCCGGTCCGCTCTTTTCGCCTGAAAGCAAGTCAACGCGAACTATCGGATCCGATGGCAACACGATTGGTCCTTCCCATCGTAGAAAACCAGCCGGCTCGGGGTTGGTTAGCCAGATTCTTGTGTCCGGCACATTAACAAAAAATTTGGCGATGAACGGAATCTCCGGATGAACAATGAAGCGATCACCCTTCAGTGAACGTCCTGACATCTTCATTCGATCAACCCCGGCGTGAGAAATCTTCACTGTCACAACCTGTGGACCCAGTGTTGGAAAATCGGAAAAACCAACTGCTTTGAGCTCGACTTGTTCGCCGCGCAGCAGGCGTTTACGCAGATTGCTCAAAGCGAGGCTAAACCCAAACCCGGCGAACGTCCGACCGGGCTCAATTTTAATCTTCCTGGATACATCCCTGTGATCCTGGCTGATGTGTGCGCTGCCGATGCCAGTCAGAAAATTCACCGCGAACTCTCGCTGCAGCTTTCCATGTTTCGATTCTTTCCACGACCATTTTTCCTGAATCAGCTCTGGTTTTTGTCGAAATTGCGAGTGTTCCTCATAAAGCTCGCCCGCGGAAAATTTGTAAGTGATCACAACGTGCAGCCGATCATCTTCTACCCATTGCCGGAATTCGCCGTCAGCGAGTTTCTTTCCGTTCATGTCACACAAGCCTGGATACCCGTGCGACGCGGCCGCCGGTTCAGTGACCTTTAATGCAAACACTGGTACCACGATCGTTCCCGCCGCAACGATTGAGAAAACAGTTAGCAATTTCCTTATCGCGAGCATTTCAGTACCCGTATCGGTGTGGGCTGGAGCGACGGCTGCAGTCGGTGCAGCGCAATCCCGTTCGATTTGGTAACGATGCTGTTACCAGGCATTCATATTTGTATTCGACAATTGGTCAGACGATCTCTATTCTTTGGGTCAATGAGCGCTGCTTCACTTTATTCGGCAGAACCCGCGAATGGCTTGCGGGGCATCTGCGCGGTGGCGCTCGGAATCTGGCGATAAGAAAGCGACCGTATTCTCCACGGACGCTGATTCACCTCTCTCGCACGAGATCTGTCTCTGCGTCTGTTGAAAAAATCCAACCACTCCAAATGTTAATCGTAATGAAACCAGGCGCCACGGCATCGGAAATCGATGCAGTGATAAACATCATTGAGACAGTAGGCTTTCGGGCACATTCCATGCCGGGAGCGACACGGACCGCAATTGGTATCACAGGCAACGAAGGCCCGATCGATGGTCGTCGTTTTGAAAACCTGGCCGGCGTTGCGGAGGTCATCCGCGTCACGAAACCGTACAAATTGATAACGCTCGACCTGCGACCGGATAGAACGATCGTTCGCCTCGACGACGCGACCATTGGCGACTCGAAGCTGTCAATCATTGCCGGGCCATGCGCGATCGAGAGTCGCGATCAAGCGTTCGCGATCGCAACAATCGTTCAGCAAAGCGGTGCGCGTTTTTTTCGTGGGTGCGTCTGGAAACCTCGAACATCGCCCTACACGTTCCAGGGCATGGGCGACAAAGGCTGGGAAATATTATCAGCCGTTCGCGACGAGTTCGATTTGAAAATCGTCACTGAAGCAGTCGAGGAATCGCATATCGATGTCATTGAAAACCTCGGCGACGTGATTCAGATCGGCGCTCGCAACATGCAGAACTTCCCGCTTTTGAAACGCGCAGGCCGATCGCGGTTGCCTGTGCTTTTGAAACGCGGAATGGCTGCAACGCTCGAGGAATGGTTGCTCGCGGCGGAGTACATCATGGCTGAGGGCAATTACAATGTGATCCTCTGCGAACGCGGTGTGCGCACGTTCGCGCAGCACACGCGAAATACGCTTGATCTCGCTTCCGTACCGGCGATCCGGCGCATCTCGCATTTGCCGGTGATGGTTGATCCTTCGCACGGCACGGGCACAGCGTACATGGTTACCCCTCTGGCGAGGGCTGGCGTGGCAGCCGGCGCGGACGGCCTCATGATCGAAGTTCACAATCGGCCTGAGCTTGCGCTTTCCGATAGCGCACAAGCACTAACTCCCTCGCAGTACCTGGAACTCGTCGACGAAGTTCAAGCGATTCACCAAGTCATGGCGCCGACGGGGAACGACGGCTTGAATAACCGTCGGAATATGACGCCTGGCAAGCCGTCACTCCTGGAACAGTCGCGGCATTCGAACCGAAGGGAATCACTGTCATGATGAGCGACTACCACCGCGCCTGTCATTTTGAGCGAAGCGAAGCGCAGTCGAAGGATCCCGCGGAATTATCCTTACGCGCTGCAACGGGATTGAAAGCCTGGCCCCGCAAACTTCGTCCGCTACGTTGCAGCCTCGACTTCGCTCGGAATGACATTGGTCGGTGGGTTTAACCGGGTTCAACCCATGCTCCTGCTGATCGATAATTACGATTCGTTCACCTACAACCTCGCACAGTATTTTGGCGAGCTTGGATGCGAACTTCTCGTTAGGCGTAATGATGCGATTTCGTTAGAACAAATTGCGGCGTTGGCGCCGGAACGTATCTGCATATCGCCGGGCCCGTGTACGCCGCGCGAGGCTGGCATAAGCAAACAGGTCGTTCTGACGTTTGGCGCGCGAACTCCAATTCTGGGTGTTTGCCTCGGACACCAATGCATCGCTGAAGCATATGGCGGACATGTTGTGCGTGCGGCGCGACTGATGCACGGGAAGGCATCGATGATTACGCATAACGGGAACATCCTTTTTTCTGATCTGGCTGCGTCGTTTCAAGCCGGCCGATATCATTCGCTCGTTGTGGAACGAACTTCGCTGCCTGGTTGCCTCCAAATCACTGCAGAAAGCGACGACGGAGAAATCATGGCGCTCTCTCATCGCGAATTCCCAGTGTATGGCGTGCAGTTTCACCCCGAATCCGTGCTAACGCACGATGGGAAGAAGATCCTTTCGCGATTTCTTGCGATCGAATCGAACAGCGCAGCAAGCGGTCAAAACCGATTACTGCCATGAAAAACGGCATAACGACTGAGCAAAATTTTCCGCCTCTCCCCTTATCGCAAGGGGAGGGGATTGAGGTGAGGGGCTTTGAAATCGTACGAATCGTACCCGCGCGAACCCTCACCCTTCTGGAGGGAGAGGCGGCCGGCGAGGAATTCAAAATCACAAGCGATCACGCGCATTACCATAGATGACAACGCAAGTCATTCCGGCTTTACCCGAATTCGCCGAGCTCGCGAAGCAATGCAACATCATTCCTGTTTTCGCAGAGTTCGTCGCAGACGGCGAAACGCCGGTTTCAGCTTTCAAGAAACTGGACTGCGGCGGTTATAGTTTCCTTTTTGAGTCGACCGAAAAGAACGATGTTTCGGGAAGATTTTCGTTTATCGGCCTTAATCCTCGTGTGGTGATGCAGAGTCACGGGCGCGAGGTTCAAATCATTGAGGGTGAAAAACAGCACCGGGTGCAAATCAGCCGCGGTCCGGTTGACGAAGTGCAAAAGCTGATGAGCCGTTATCACTTTGCATCGCTTCCGGAGCTGCCACGATTCGCAGGCGGCGCTGTCGGTTTCATTGGCTATGAAGCGATCCACTTTTTCGAACCCAAAGTCCCGTTACCACATCGGGACGAACTTGGGCTGCCCGAAGCGCTCCTGATGATTCCAAGTGTCATCCTGATTTTCGACCACCGTTTGCGCAGTTTAAAGATTGTAGTGAACGCATTCCTCGACGATGGCGGGGTCGAGACAGTTTACTCGCGGGCTTTGAAATCCATTAATGAGATTGCGCGGAAACTCGCCGAACCCATCCACTTGCCGCTTATTCCCATTGCGGCGGACGAATTGCAATCCACTGAGAGGGATGCGTCACTTCAGTCTTACCAGAGCAATTTCGAGCCGGACGATTTCAAACGCGCAGTTAACCGGGCCAAGGATTACATCCTGGCGGGAGATATTTTCCAGGTTGTGCTATCCCAACGCTTCGAATCGTCTTTTAGTGGGACGCCTCTCGATTTCTATCGCTGCCTTCGTTTTATCAATCCGTCTCCGTACATGTTTTGTCTCAACTTCGGTGCAGATTTTTCGCTGGTGGGCAGTTCACCCGAAATGCATGTCCGTTTGACCGGTGACACTCTGGAGATTCGTCCAATTGCAGGGACACGCCCGCGTGGGCACACTCCAGCGCAGGACGAAGCGAATGCCGGGCAGTTGCTCGCCGATCCAAAGGAACGCGCGGAACATATCATGCTGGTCGATTTGGCACGTAATGATGTTGGCCGTGTAGCGGAACCCGGCTCCGTTCGCGTTACAGAGTTCATGCAGATCGAGCGGTACAGCCACGTGATGCACATCGTGTCCAACGTAGTCGGCCGTCTGCGGAAGGATTGTACAGTGTTCGATGCGGTTCGAGCGACTTTTCCGGCCGGAACAGTCTCCGGTGCGCCGAAAATTCGCGCGATGCAAATCATTAGCGAATTGGAGCAAACACGACGCGGCTGTTACGCGGGGGCCATCGGTTACTTCGGGTTCGATGGAAATTTCGATTCCTGCATCGCGCTGCGGAGCGTGGTCTTGAAAAAACAGCACGCGTACGTTCAAGCGGGGGCTGGCATCGTTGCCGATTCAGATCCGCAGCGGGAGTACGAAGAAACGGTCAATAAAGCGCGCGCAATGATGAAGGCGCTATCGATGGCCAGCCAGCCAGGAACGCAATGAATCTGCAAAGACTGATCGCCGGAACCGGCAATCTCGATCTTCGCGAGATGACAACGCGCATTACGGGCGGCGAAAATCTTACACGGACCGAAGCGGCGCATTTTCTCGAAGCGTTGCTTGATCCGGCTGCGAGCGATTCTCAGATCGCAGCCGCGCTCATTGCGCTGGCGGCTAAAGGTGAAACCGTCGAGGAACTTGCCGGTATGGCTGAATCGATGCGGCAATGCGCGATTCCTCTGCATTCGCACCACCGGTGTTTCATCGACACCGCAGGAACAGGGTCAAGTACGTCCAAACGCTTCAATGTTTCAACAGCGGCGGCGTTTGTCATCGCCGGCGCCGGTTTGCCCGTGGCGAAGCATGGGGCGCGTGCTGTCTCGTCGAAATCCGGAAGCGCCGACGTCCTCGAGGCACTCGGCGTCAATACAGTCGCCTCCCCTGAAACAACGGAGCGCTGCCTCAACGAGCAGGGAATCTGTTTTATTTTTGCGCCGCAGTTCCACCGGGCGACAGCTCGCGTGGCACAAGTGCGCCGCCAGCTTGGCGTGCATACCATATTTAATTTGCTCGGTCCCCTAACGAATCCGGCGCGTGCGCCTTTTCAACTTTTAGGCGTCTGGGACCACTCGCTCGTTGAGCGGGTTGCATCCGCGCTCGTGCTTCTCGATGTCGAACAAGCGTGGGTTGTCCAAGGTGCCGATGGCCTGGATGAACTGACGGTCGCAGGCGAAAGCTTTGTGGCAGCGTGCTCGGCGCGCACGGGCGTAAAAACGTTCACGATCACCCCTGAAGACTTTGGACTACAGCGCCGCTCGGTTAATCAGGAGATCGGCGGCCCGAGGGAAAACGCACGAATGATCCGCGCAATTTTCGATGGCGAAAAAAGCGGGGATCTTGCCGTGGCGCGCGACCTGGTTCTGCTGAATGCGGCTGCTGCGCTGTATCTCGCGGGAAGCGCAAACGATTTTCAAAGCGCGGCCGCAATGGCGCGTGAAAGCATCGAGAATGGGCAGGCGGCATCGAAGCTGGAGGTACTAATTCGCGAGACCAATGGGAGCTGATAATGACCGGTATTCTCTGTGAGATTCTGAATCGAAAACGCGACGTCGTCGCACGACTTCGAACCGATCCGGCCATGCACGCTGTTCGGGACCGCGCTTTAGCGATCCGGATAAATGCGCCGCCGCATCGATTATTGCAAGCGCTCCAGCCGAATTCAAAAGGAATCAACATCATCGCGGAATTCAAACGCCGTTCGCCTTCCGCTGGAACGATCCGCAATGATCTGACCGCGACTGGCGTTGCCAAGTGTTACGAACGTGGGGGCGCTTGTGCCGTATCCGTCCTCACCGACGAACAGTACTTTGGCGGTTCGATTCTCGATCTCGCGGCGATTCGCGCGGTTACCAACCTCCCCCTTTTGCGCAAAGATTTCATCGTTGATGAAATCCAGATCTACGAAGCGGCTGCTGCCGGTGCGGATGCTGTGTTGTTGATCGTAGCAGCGCTCGATGACGCGGCGCTGGCGAAACTGCGCGCAATCGCCGAGGACGAACTTGGTCTCGACGCGGTTGTCGAAGCGCACACATCCGAAGAGCTGCGTCGCGCGGTGGGTGCGGGCGCGACAATTATCGGCGTGAATAATCGCGATCTCCGGACGTTTCGAACCTCGGTGGCGACAAGCGAACGGCTGATCGCCGAAGCTCCTCGAGATCGGATCATGATTTCCGAGAGTGGATTGCACGACCCCGAATCGCTGCGCCATCTCCGAGAGCTTGGATTCCGCGGTTTCCTCATCGGAGAAGCGCTCATGCGCGCGCCAGATCCGGAGAAAGCCCTTCGAGATTTCATTGCCGGTGCGAAAAATGAACCAGCGGTGGTGGCGTCTGACACAGACGCCCTACAGTTCTGATGGCCACACCGATCCAAATCAAAATCTGCGGTGTTACGAATGTGACTGATGCTCGGGCGTGCAGCGAACTCGGCGCAGACCTGATTGGATTCAACTTTTATCGCAAAAGTCCGCGCTATATCGAACCTGCTATCGGTGGGAAAATCATCAATGCGCTTCCACCACAAACTTGTGCTGTGGGTGTTTTCGTCGATGCGGATCCAGCGGAAGTTCGCAAAGCAGCCAAAATCGCCGGTGTCCGGTGCGTTCAATTGCATGGGCAGATAACGCCTGAAGCATGCAGTGAACTGGCTCGAGAGTTTCGCGTGATTCGCGCGCTCTCAACCGACACGCAATTCAAGCCGGAACAGATAGAGGAATTTCCAAATTGCGACGTACTCATCGATGCCTATCACCCGGAACTCAGGGGCGGCACGGGTCACATATGTGACTGGTCCGCGGCGCGGCGAGCGATGAGTTACACGCGATTCCTGATTCTCTCCGGCGGGTTGAATGCACAAAATATTGGCGATGCGATTGGGGCTGTGGCGCCGCAGGGGGTCGACGTTTGTAGCGGCATAGAAAGCGCGCCTGGCGTGAAAGATCATCGCGCGCTCGAGCAATTCATCAACGCGGTGCGAGCAGCGAAGCGCTCGCTGCGCAGGTCATCGATTCACAATCCGCTCCGCACAATGTCATCCTGAGCGAAGCGAAGGATCTCGGATCACTTTCTAAATGAAACTCAATGTCATAGCCCAGAGATGTTTAAAGGACCTGGCCTTATGCTTCGCATTTCGTTGCAGCACTTCGCTCAACACGACACAGCATTTATGATCACATCGAGCGAACCGGACGAACATGGACATTGGGGCAAGTTCGGTGGCCGCTACATTCCGGAAACACTGGTCGCGCCGCTGGAGGAACTCACCACTGAATTCATGCGCGCTCGCACGGACGAAAAATTTTCGCGGCAATTCAACGTGCTGCTACGCGATTACGCCGGCCGGCCAACTCCATTGTTTTACGCGCAGCGGCTGACCGCTCAAGCCGGCGGCGCACAAATTTACCTGAAGCGCGAAGATCTTTTGCACACCGGCGCGCATAAGATCAACAACGCGATCGGACAGGCACTGCTTGCCCAGCGCATGGGGAAAGCTCGCATCATCGCTGAGACTGGAGCAGGGCAGCATGGCGTCGCCACCGCGACGGTGTGCGCGTTGCTGGGATTACGTTGCGTGATCTACATGGGCGCGGAAGATGTGCGCCGGCAAGCACTCAACGTATTCCGCATGCGATTGCTGGGCGCGAATGTCATCACAGTAAATGCGGGTACACGCACGCTGAAGGACGCGATCAACGAGGCGCTCCGCGATTGGGTAACGAACGTTCATGATACTTACTACCTGCTGGGCAGTGCGCTTGGGCCGCATCCCTATCCGCTGATGGTTCGCGAATTTCAAAGCGTCATCGGACGCGAGGCGCGCGAACAAATTTTGGCTGCCACGGGGAAGTTGCCGTGCGCGCTCGTTGCATGCGTCGGCGGCGGTTCGAATGCGATCGGGTTGTTTCATCCATTCATCGCAGATGAAGGCGTTCGATTGATCGGGGTAGAAGCTGGAGGCTGCGGCGATTCGTTAGGCAAACACGCTGCGAGGTTTCACTCTGGGACACAAAGCGGCGGCGGACGCGTGGGCGTTCTTCAAGGCACCATGTCCTATGTCCTTCAGGACGCGAACGGTCAGATTGCCACGACGCATTCCATTTCAGCCGGCCTCGATTACTCGGCAATTGGCCCTGAACATGCATACCTTCACGATGGCGGCCGAGCTGAATATTTGCAGGCGACCGACGCGGAAGCACTCGAAGGGCTTCGCTTGTGCGCAAAACTGGAAGGCATTATTCCGGCGCTCGAAACCGCCCATGCCATTGTGCCTGCAATTAAGGTGGCATCGGAACTGTCACCGGAGGACGCGATCATCGTGAATGTCTCCGGACGCGGCGACAAGGACGTCCAGCTCGTTGCGGACTTGCAACGCACATGAGCCGGATTCAAGAGACGTTTCGCAAATTAAAGCGCGCCCGACGCGGTGGGTTCATCCCATTCATCACAGTAGGCGATCCCGATCTTGCAACTACTGAGCGCTTGTTGATCGAGCTGGCGAATTCCGGAGCAGACATCATCGAGCTGGGCGTGCCGTTCAGCGATCCGGTCGCGGACGGAGAAGTGATTCAGCGTGCGTCTGAACGGGCGCTGCGAAACGGGGTAACCGTGCAGGATGCGCTCAGGTGTGCCAGGAACGTCACGCGCCGTATCGATGTACCGCTGGTCTTGTTTAGCTACTTCAATCCGCTGCTGCAATTCGGGGAGGAGCGGCTCGCGCTGGCGGCGAGCCGGGCGGGGATCGACGCTGTGCTCGTCACAGATTTAATTCCAGAGGAAGCAGGGTCGTGGATACAAAATCTCTGTCGACATCGACTCGACCCTATCTTCCTGGTTGCGCCAACAACGTCTGACAAGCGACTCACACAAATCGCGCAGCAAGCGCGCGGATTCATCTACGCCGTTTCCCGCGCTGGCGTAACAGGCGAGCGCGATCGAATGACGCGCGATGCTGAGATCCTCGTACGGCGTATCCGTTCCCTTAGCGATTTACCGGTGGCAGTTGGATTTGGAATCTCAACGGCAGAGCAGGTGACAGGTGTCTGGCGTTTTGCAGACGCTGCAGTTATTGGAAGCGCGATAGTGAGGGAAATCGAGAAGCTCAGCCATTCCCCGGATCCGATGAAGTGCGTCGGCGAGTTCGTGCGATCGCTGATTCCACCGGTCCAATTATCTGCTTTTCAATAACGCGACGAGCCCTGAAATCCCGGCAACGAGGAGAGCCGCGGCTATCCAACCGCGGTGTTCGCTGGTCCAGAGTTGCGGACTCCAGTCGTGTGCGCGGGCATCAAATGCACCGTGTGCACCGTGATCCCCGGCAACAGGTTCCCACAAGTTGTTAGGGCGATTTGGATTCTCCGCGCCATCGTGTTGCTGAGAACGATAGCCGTTGTGCGCCAGATAATGATCCAGTAACCCGGGGGCGATCTTGTTTGCAACGATCGCTTCGACTGAAGGCATGCCGACGTAAAACTCGCGCCGGGGATTGTGCGCTGCGAAATAAATGGCTTCGGCGGCAACTTCAGGCTGGAAAATGGGCGGCACCGGTTGTGCCTTGTGTGGCAGCCGGCTTTTGACCCAGCCAAATTGCGGCGTGTTGAGCGCCGGCATTTGTAACATGGTCACCTTAACGTTGCTCTTGTCGTGAATTAATTCGCTTCGGAGTGAATCGCAGAATCCCTGGATCGCGTGCTTGGCCGCACAGTACGCCGCCTGTAACGGAATCCCGCGATAGGCCAGAGCGCTGCCCACTTGCACAATCACGCCCCGGTCGCGCGGTAACATTCTTTTCAACGCAGCAAGCGTGCCGTAAACATATCCGAGGTAAGTCACTTCGGTCACGCGCCGAAATTCGTCAGCTGTCATTTTCTTAATGGGCGAGAAAACCGACGCCATCGCATTGTTCACCCAGACATCGATCTTGCCGAATTCGGTCTCGACTCTCTCCGCTGCGGCTTCGACCTGCTCTGCGTTAGCGACATCAGTTGGGATGACCAGCGCTTCACTGCCGTATTTTTGTACTTCCCGCTGCGCAGCTTTCAATCCGTCAATGCCGCGCGCGAGCAAACCAATTCGCGCGCCGTGTCGGGCGAATTTCCGGACGGTGGCTCGTCCCACTCCGGCCGATGCACCGGTAATTACAACCGTTGGTGTGTTCATTTTTCTCTCCTCTCATTGAGAAGCATGGCTCCGGCAGCAACTCCCAATGCCGTGATGGCAACAATGGAGAATACTGTCGCTGCCGAGGGGATGGGTTCAGGCGGAGCAATATATTTGCGTTCGGGAAAATTCCCCCGCGGCCCCTTGGGACCTTCGTTGATCGCCATTTGCAGAACCTGCGCGACGTGCAAAGCCTGACGGTCACTCATCTGCCGAATCTGCTCACGGCAACTGAATCCATCTGCGATGAACAACGTCTCTTTCCCCGCGAGCCGAACGGTAGGAAGAAGCACGCGCTCACCGCAACCCACAGAAACGTCATAATGTTCCTTCTCAAAACCGAACCCTCCTGCCATGCCGCAGCAACCGGAGTCGATGATGTGGAAATCCAAACCGAGCCGGTCGAATAATTCGGCGTCACAATCCATTTTCATGACCGCTTTGTGATGACAATGGCCGTGCACGAACGCTTTCCGCGACAGCTGGTGAATTGCATAATCAGGCGCAAATTTTTTGAAGAATTCGGCGAGTGTGAACGTTTGCTGCGACAAACGAATCGCGTCTTCGTTCTGGGGGAAGAGCTCTATCAATTCGTCCCGGAAAACGGCCGTGCAACTTGGCTCGAGTCCGATCATCGGCGTACCTGCTTCGATTTCATCACGCAAGACGTCGAGAATTTGCGACAACCAGCGCTTCGCCGTGTCGAGCATCCCATAATCATACAGTGGCCGGCCACAGCAAAGATCGGCTTGCGGGACCAAGACATGGAAGCCGGCGTCTTCGAGCACTTCCACCGCAGCCCTGGCTGTTTCGGGGTGAAAAAAATTGTTAAACGTGTCGGGCCAAAGAATGACACGCCGGTCATCCCGGGCGGAGTCGAGGGATCCGGATGCGCTACGGAAAGTAAACTCGCGCGGTTCGTCGACTCCGCTGCGCTCCGCTCGGAATGACTGCCCTCGGCTAGCCATGCTTACGATTGAATCGGGGCGAGTGTTTCGAAACCACGTCTTGAAAGTTTGTCGCGCGAAGCTTGGGATTGTTCGTTGCGGTGCGATGCCCATGAACTTCTTCGCCACACCGCTCGTGATCGGCGCGCGATTGATGAAGTTAACGAGCGTCGGCGAAAGTTGAGCGAGTTGCGCCCACACATGAATCAATCCAAACGCATAAGCGTGTATCGGACGCGGCCGATGTTTGTAGTAATGCGAGAGAAATTCCGCTTTGTACGTCGCCATGTCGACGTTCATGGGGCAATCCGCTTTGCATCCTTTGCAGGAGAGACAAAGATCAAGTGCGTCCTTGACGCTTTCATCGCGCCAGCCCTGCTTTTGCAAGGCGCTATTGTTTAGCATTTCCCAAAGCAGACGTGCCCGGCCACGGGTCGAATGTTTTTCCTCGCGTGTCACCATGTAGCTGGGACACATCGTGCCGTGTTCGTGTCGACGGCATTTTCCCACGCCCACGCAACGTTCCATGGCGTAGGAAAAACTTCCCTTGTCCGCAGGATATTTGAAATGCGTCCGCCATTGTGGCGGATTGTAATGTTCACCGTAACGCAGATTTTCGTCCCGCCGATAGGGCCTAACGACTTTGCCGGGATTCATTTTCCAGTCCGGATCCCAGATCTCTTTGAATTCCCGGAACGCCTGCACGAGTTCTTCGCCGAACATGATCGGCAGCAGCTCGCCGCGTGATTGGCCGTCGCCGTGCTCACCTGAAAGGGAGCCGCCATAACGCTTCACCAATTCGGCGGCTTCCTGTGTAAACCGCAGATATTTTTCAACGCCTTGGTGTGTTTTGAGACCGAAATCAATTCGCGTGTGCACAAGGCCCTGACCGAAATGGCCGTACAGCGTGCACAAGTAATCGAATTTATTCAGCAACGCGCGGAAATCGCGCAGGTATTTGCCGATGTCGTTAGGGGAAACAGCCGAATCTTCCCAACCTTCCCACGTATCGGGCTCATCCGGCACACGTGCGCTAGCGCCCAGGCCGGCGTCACGAATTTCCCATACCACCTGCTCTTTGGATGGATCATCCACCAGGTGCATCGTTGGCGGATTCGACTGCTTCTTCAGTTCTTCCATCAACTTACGCGCGGGCGCGTCTGCTTCTTCCGTGGTGTTGCCGCCAAACTCAATCAGCAGCCACCCGTTGCCCTTCGGCATGATGTAAAGATCGCGGGGATGGATGTGTTTCAGCTTCATCGCGTGGACCAGTACGTTGTCGATGCCTTCAAGGCCGATCGGCTTGTATTTGCGTATTTCCGGAATGTGGTCGCCCGCCTGGTAAATGTCCGGATAACCCAGCACGAGCAGAGTTCGTACGCGTGGATTTGGGATTAGTTCCAAAGTTGCCTCGAGTATGACAACGCAAGTGCTTTCAGTTCCGACCAGCGCTCTTGCCACGTTAAATCCATTTTCCGGAAGCAGTTCATCCAGGTTGTAACCGGAAACGCGCCGCGGAATTTTTGGAAATCGTTGCCTTACAAGATCGCCGTACTTATCCCGCAGACTGACAAGTTTTGCGTAGATCTCGGCACGTCTCGTGTGGCCGCGGCCGATCGCCGCGGCATTGGTATCGACTGCGTTTGAATATGGAGGCCGATTTGGGCTGGGGTCAGCGACCCCGGCTACAGATGCGCCTGCGACAATCTGCGCGAGCTCTGCGTCGCTGGTTTTACCAACACGCAGAATGGTTCCGTCGTACAGCAGCACTTCCAGCTCGCGCACGTTATCGGAAGAACGTGCGCCGCCGCCGTAAAACTCGGCCATGACCGAGTGCACTCCGCATGAATTATTGCCCAGCATTCCGCCGATGGCGCAATGACTGTGTGTCGCTGGATCAGGACCGAAGATGAGACCCTGTTTCCTGACCTGCTTTTGCAATTCGTCGAGCACGATCCCTGGCTCAACACGCACAAGCTTTTCCTTCGCGTCGATCTCGATGACGCGATTCATGTATTTCGTGAAATCCATGATCACGGCAGCGTTGCAGCACTGGCCCGCCAGACTGGTGCCGCCGCCGCGAGAAGTGATCGGTGCTCCCAATTTTCGGCATGCAGCAACGGTTCCGATGACGTCAGCGCGGTCCTGTGGGATCACAACGCCGATTGGAACCTGCCTATAATTTGAGCTGTCAGTGGAATAAAGTGCGCGATCGCCCTCGCTGAAACGAACTTCGCCCCGAACCGTCCGGCGCAACTCACTTTCGAGCGCATGTACATCGACATTTACCAACCCTTTCATCCTTTGCTTTAGAGCAGCTTCGCTATGTGTTTTCTTTTGCTGCGAGATATGCGCGGTGCAGGAAATCAGACATTGCGACGCTGGCCAGAATCCCGGCAAAAAATCGCGTCACCTTTGGAGCGTAAAGAAAGCCAAAAGCAAGCGCCGTCGCCGACCAGGGCGCGGTGCAATACGGACAGGAGACCAGATGGCCGATTCCGCGTTGAATACCGCGGCCGCGAGGTTCCTCTTCCACTTCTCCAGCACCGGCGCCGCGGATGTAACTCACAAAGGGCGCGCGCAGGATGCTTGTGATCCTATCCTTGGCAATGATCCGGCTCAATTTGTGAGTGGCAATCCCGAGCAACGCCAGATCCAGTAAACCGAATCGCCTGCGGAGCTGGCCACGTTGTTTTGCCAGCCCGGTCAGCACGACTACGCTGGTGAGATAAAACCCCAGCATCGCCGCGTATTCCGTGAGTAATTGTTCGTCGCACTCTTTCTTGTCCGGTGTTTTATCTCCGTATTTTTCTATGGAGAAATCGCTGGCTTGTGGTTCAGAAGTTGATCGGTTCACATAATTAGATCGCAAGATTCTCCCTCCGTGCGCGTGAGTGTTAAGCGCCTTTGTCATTTTCATGTTCGCTATAGAAGTCGCGACCGTTGGCGACGACACAATAATCGACGGAGAGAGGGGAGCAGCCGGATCTCATGGGGCTGCTCGCTGCGAGCGCGGCCGAAGCAGGAATGCTCTTACCGAATGCTGCCCCGACCAGGCCTTCGCCAGCGCTGTGGCACCCTCTCTCCTTGATTGCTGTTAGTGATAAAGCAGGCCAACCATTTTTGTCATTAGCGCACCGCCACTGAGCAATGCTGCTGCGCCGACGGACAAAACGGAGACAAGAACAAGCGTTTGCGGAATGATTCCAACCAACGCCAGAATTCCCAGGGCGATTGCACCGATTCCGATTAGTGCCTGGGCGCCTGCTGCTCCCGCAGCCGTTTCGCGAGCAATTATATCGAGGATTGGAACTTCAGGTTCCGCCCGGCTCGCCCGGTAAATGGCTGGGCTACCAAACAGCAATGCTCCCCCAAATACGATGGCGCTAATCGCCAGCAACGGAACCGTTTCGATCCCGATGAGAGCGAGAATTCCCAGGGTAATGCCGGCAAGGCCGCCAAGCATTTCCGCGCTCATTCCTGCTTCAATTTCGACGCCGCCGCCGCCGGCCTCGAATGCCAATCGGCGGTGTCGCGCTGCCACTGCAGCTCCCTGAAAAAGGAACGCTGCTCCCGCGGCAATGACCGCTATCGGCGCAAGAATCAGAGGGAAGATTCCAGCCAACCCGAGGATGGCCAGAACCAAAGCTCCTGCACCGGCAATAGCCTCTGCTCCAGACCCTGTAGCAGCCATTCTTGCCATGGATTCATGCGTTGCCATGGTCCGATCTGCGTATTGTGCTACTTCCATACTTTTACTTCCTTTCCACTTTTCGTAATAGAAATATCGATCATCGATATATATTGGCAAGCCCCATTCTTCATGTTCGTTGTCAGCCTTACCGGTGCAGCAAGTGACCGGGGAAAGAGCGAACGCGTGCCAGACACATGCGACCGGGCTATTCTTCCGATGAAATTGGCCGTGGCAAATAATCGATGCTCGATATAATGCCCTGCGGCCACCCGCAAACTCAATGAGTGCATCGCTTTCCCGACAGGAGTATTACAGTTTGGCGTCGCTGCGTTATCTCTTGCGAAAGTTTTTGCGCTTCAGCAAAGATCTCGCAAGCAGCAGCGCAAAGCTGACCCCGGAACAGTACGAAGCGCTGCTCGCGTTGAAAGCATTCTCCACCGAGGATGGCCTCACCGTGGGGCAGTTAAGCGAGCGCGTGCAGGTAAAACATCACACAGCTGTGAGCCTGACAGATAAGCTGGCTGCCCGAAAGCTGGTGACCAAACGCAGGGGAAGGCCCGATCGCCGGTACGTTCATGTGAAGTTGACTCCCCGGGGCGCCAGACTGGTGACGAACCTCGCGGCTGCTCATCGCCGCGAAATTCGGAAACATGCCGCTCAATTGATCAAATCACTTAACAATTTGAAAAAATAGTTTGTCGCTCACGCCGCAAACTTTTGTGCGTCCAGCCGTTTGATCGTCAGGCCCATGCCACATTGTGTCCGATCAGGTCGCAGCGAGCCGTTCACCGGTTCTGGTACTCCGTCGAAAAGCATTCCTTCGATCCGCACGTGGTCGTAGAAATATTCGGCATGGCGCAAAGCGGGGGTGGCACAACCAATGTGCAGGTGAAGCGCAGGCGCGCAGTGTGATGAGAGGGGAATGTGATAAGCCTCGCAAAGGCTCGCCGCCTGAAAAAAACCGGTGAACCCGCCGCAACGCGTGGCGTCGGCTTGCAACACGTCGACTGCACCCGCATCAAGCATTCGCCGAAAATACTCGATGCCGTAACCGTATTCGCCTGCTGCAATTTCCATTCGCTCTGGCGCGTGCTCTCGAATGAAGCGCAACCCTTCGAGATCATCCGATGAAACGGGCTCTTCAAACCAACTGACGTTGAACTGCTCGAATGCGCGCGCTTGAGCAAGGGACTGCTTGTGTGAATAAGCGCCGTTGGCATCGACGAAGAGAGCGCCATCTTTGCCGATCGCGTTGCGAGCTACCGCGACCCGCTCCCGGTCGATTCGGGCGTCCCGGCCAATCTTGATTTTCACCCGCGGAATTCCCAGCTCCACCCAGGTACCAAGCTGGTTCTCCAACTGTTCATTCGAATAATTTGTGAAACCGCCGCTGCCATAAATCGACAATACGTCATGCACTTGCCCCATAACAGTGACGAGGGGCAAGTTCAGTAAACGCGCTTTCAGGTCCCAAAGAGCAGTATCGATCGCCGAGATGGCCATCGCACAAATGCCGGGCCGACCGAGATTGCGAATGGAACCCAGCATCGCCAACCAGGCGCTTTTCACGGACATGGCATCGCGACCGATAACGACATGTTTTAATGTGTCGTTGATCAAGGTCGCCGTTGCGGAGTCTGCGTAGGTAAAACCAAGTCCGCGTTGGCCGCCGCCTGTCGCCTCCACAATTACGATCGTGGTGCTATCCCACTCATAGGTGCCGTCTGCTTCCGGAGTTTCAGTGGGAATTGTGTACGTCGATACGCCTACCGTCTCCACCGGAACCTCGGGATTGCGCACACTCATGATCCGGGGAGCGCACCCGCCTCGCGTGCTGCGTTTGGCGCCGTCTCCAAACGCTCTTCAGAATTATATCGATTGGAAAAGTTTATTTTTTTGACGCTTTTCTGCACGGGCGCCGAAAAGTGCACGCGGGGCGCGTGCGCTGCCCGGAGGTTCATTGTTTGTGAGGCAGGAAACTTTCCACCGCTTCCATGAAGGTTTGTTTAAGGATGTGCCCACGGCGCGGGTCGCCTTTAATCATGGATTCGGTGAATTTCTTTGCTTCTTCGAAGGTGATGTGTGGCGGCAACGTGGGAACCTCCGGATCTGTGACGGCGTGAATGATGACCGGGCGCGAAGCGGTTAAAGCCTTTTCCCATGCCGGGGCAATCTGCTCTGGCTTATCGACGCGAATGCCAGTCAGCCCGAGCATTTCGGCGTATCGCGCGAAATCAAAGGAAGGAACCCTCTGAGATAGCTCGTATTTGCGATCACCCGCCATTACCCGTTGTTCCCAGGTGACCTGATTGAGATCAAGATTCGCCAAAACCACAATGACGAGTCGAGGATCGCTCCATTCCTTCCAGTAATTTGCGAGCGTAATAACTTCGTTGATCCCATTCATCAGCATGGCGCCGTCGCCTACCGTCGCGATCACCACGCGATCGGGATATGCGAACTTCGCGGCGACCGCGTAAGGCACTCCTGGTCCCATCGTCGCGAGGTTCCCGGATAGCGATGCCATCATGCCGCGGCGGATCTTCAAATCGCGCGCGAACCAATTCGCGGCGGAGCCGGAGTCAGCGACGATGATGCAATTATCCGGCAGCCGCGGAGATAATTCCCAAAATACGCGCTGCGGATTGATTGGGTTCGCATCGATCATCGCGCGGGCCTCCAACAGCTTCCACCATTCAGCAACGCCATCCTCGATCTTCTTGCGCCATTCTCGATTTTCTTTGCGTTGCAACAGCGGACTGAGTGCACGCAATGTCTCGGCGCTATCGCCAACGAGATTGACTTCCATCGGGTAACGCACACTTATCATTTTCGCGTCGATATCGATCTGAACGCCGCGCGCCTGCCCCTCTTTCGGCAGAAATTCCGAGTACGGAAAACTGGAGCCGACGAGGAGTAACGTGTCGCAGTCGTTCATCATATCCCAGCTCGGTTTGGAACCGAGTAAGCCAATCGGTCCGGTGCAAAAAGGCAGGTCGTCGGGGATGACGGCCTTCCCGAGTAACGCTTTGGCGACGCCCGCGCCGAGAATGTCTGCGATTCGAATCACTTCGTCCGTAGCTTGCAAAGCTCCGGCGCCGACGAGCATCGCCACTTTCTCGCCAGCATTCAGCACCTCAGCGGCTCGCTGGAGGTCGACATCCTTGGGAATAACTCGCGGTGGCGCATAGCCTGCGCCGGAATGAATCGTGCCATGCTTACGCGGAGGCGTTTCGACGGCCGGCATTTCCTGAACATCGTTCGGGATGATGACGCACGTGACGGTGCGCTCCGCCATGGCAATGCGAATTGCGCGATCGATCAAGTGACGGATCTGTGCGGGAGTTGATGCCATGTGCACGTATTCGTGTGCGACATCCTTGAACAAACTCATGAGATCGACTTCCTGCTGGTAATCACCCCCGAGTGCGGCGCGCGCCTGTTGCCCGACGATTGCCATGACACTGGCGTGATCCATTTTTGCGTCGTAAAGGCCGTTTAGTAGATGGATTGCGCCGGGGCCGGAAGTGGCGAGGCAAATGCCTAATTCCCCGGTGAACTTGGCATGAGCGCAGGCCATGAACGCCGCCATCTCCTCATGTCGCACCTGAACGTATTCCACTGCGCCATCGGCACGATCCAGCGCACCCATGATCCCGTTTATTCCGTCACCGGGATAACCGTAAATTCGCTTAAGTCCCCATTCGGTGATTCGGTTAATCAGAAAATCGCTGACATTGTTAGTCATGATGATCCCCTAATTAATCGAATCTCGGCGTCATCCTGAGCGGAGTTAAGAGGAGTCGAAGGAGCCCGTCGCGGTACTACTGATTGTTCATCGGGGTCCCTCGACTTCGCTCGGGATAACAGCAGTTGAGTTGGTTGTGTTAATCGCATGGAAACGCAATGGTTGTGAGCAGAGCATTCTCGGACTGCCGTGAATCCAGTCGGGTGTGCTGCACAACAATTGGCACATCCGATTCGATCAAACTGGAGTAGGGGGTGTCCCGTGGAATTACCGCCGGGTCGTCAAAATTGTTGAAGCGAAGATGCCTGGTGCGACGAGGCGCGATGGTGAATCGATATGGCCCAACCGCATCGCGGTCTTCGAAAAAAATCGTGATCGAAACGTGGGCGTCGTTCTCGGAAGCGTTAAGGATGCAACATGCTTCATGGCTGGTCATTTCGGGGGCTGGCCCGTTGCTTTTCCCCGGGATGTACCCCTCAGCGATCGCCCATGTTGTTCGCCCAATCAATGACATGTCAACAACTACATAATAAATATCGATCTTCGATATAGATTCGGTTGGCGACCGCTTGCCGCACGAATGCACCCTGCTGCTTTTTCACGCGCCCCTTGGTTCTGAGTCGTGGTGGGCTCCGACGGATTGGCTCAAGACTTCGTTTTTTGTCGTTTACGATGGTTTTCGCGTTCAGAGAAAAGTACCCGTTGAACACCGTTCAAATCGCGGAATTGCTGGAGAGTCCGCTGTCCGCAGCGGAT
>JAICUQ010000087.1 GCA_025935755.1 Chthoniobacterales bacterium
GCCGGAGATTCGTTTTATCTCGCGAGCAATGTTTCACACGGCGTCGAAACTCTCGCGGCGACGCGCGTGCTCGACACGTTTAGTCCGCCGCGAGGTGATTACCTGGCGATGGACCGGAAGGTTCTCCATGGTGCGTTGTAAGCACTGAACAATTGGAGACGCCCTATGGTCCAAAGCGGTGCCGAGGCACCGCACTCCAAAGCGACTTCGTCGCGAAAAGATCAATTGACTACGCCCGACGAGGACAAGGTAAGGCGGGCAATCGTCTGGCCGCCGTTCGCGGACGGCAACGCATGCCTTCCCTACCAACATTGGAATGCAGCCGGTTAGGTTTTCGGCTCGTCCGCGATCCGTAGCACAACTTTTCCGCGTGTATGATGAGTCGCGGCTTGTTGTTGCGCCTTCACCGCATCAGTGAGCGGCAGAACTTGTGTCACCATCGGTTTAATTTTTCCGGCATCGATTAGTTGCGCGATCTCAGCGAGATCGTTGGCGTCCGGATGCGAAGCGATACCTGCACCGCGAATTCCATGTTTCTGGAGTTCGGCTGGATCCGGTCGCGCGACCAGCGACATGACAATGCCGCCTTTTTTTACCGCGCCGTAAGAGCGCGCGAGTGTATCTTTCCCGACTGGATCGAGCACGGCGTCGACGTCTTTGGCCACATCTTCAAATTTGGTTTTGGTGTAATCGACGGCCACATCCGCGCCGAGCTGCTTAAGAAGATCCTGGTTTGCTGTCGAAGCCGTCGCGATGACTCTGGCACCGCGCGCTTTTGCAATCTGCACGGCAAAACTCCCCACTCCGCCCGAACCGCCGTGGATGAGGATTGTTTGCCCGGGCTGCAATTTGGCCACGTCCACAAGCGACTGCCACGCGGTTAACGCTCCCATCGGCACTGCTGCGGCTTCCACAAAACTAAGGGACTTCGGTTTCGGGCCAACTTCCCATTCTTTGACCGTCACGTAATCCGCCCAACCACCACCGAAAGTTGGATAACCGTAAACCGCGTCGCCTGGTTTAAGTTTAGTGACGCCTGCCCCGGTCTTCTCCACGACGCCGGCAATATCGTAGCCGGCGATCATTGGCAGATGAGTGCCGAATTCCTTCGCGTATTTTCCGCTAAGGGTGAGCGGATCGGCTGGATTAACGCTACTGGCGATCACGCGGACGAGCGCTTCATCGTCGTTCGGCTCGGGTCGTTGAATCTCTTCGAACTTGAGGACGTCGGGCGCACCGTATTCGTGCGCAACCACGGCTCGCATCTTTGGCTTTTCGTCAGCGCGCGTGGCGCAGATTGATAGTGGGAGAGCAGTGAAGGTTAAGAGGCGAAGCGTTGGCCAGAAGTATCGCATGACCTCACGTTCGCGCGCGATTGCCGACAGTGCGAACGGGAACCTTTGCGCAACTGCAACTCCCAATTTTGCGAAGCTTCGAGAGGCGACGCGTCCGTGCGTCGGTATCGTGCATAACATGCAGCAGAGATCCTAAAGCGGTGCGAGCACCCTTCGCACTGCTAAAGCACTCCGCGCAAAACCAAAAATCGCGTCTCCGCATTTTACGAATGCCTTGGGAGTGTTGCCAACGCGGGTGTGTTACCTAATTGCGGGTATCGATAAAGATTTCCCAACGCTTGACACTCTCCAGTTTGAGAATCCCGTGCTTCATCCACGGATCATTTTCTAATTTCTCTCGCACTTCATTTTCATCATCGGCATTAACGATCAGCATGGCACCGGCTTCATCGACTAAAGGGCCGCCCATCAAAATGAAGCCTTCGGCGATCAGTTGGTCGATAAATGCGGCGTGCTCGTCCCAAAGTGGCTGCTCTCGCGTAGCCTTCGACAGATCGCGATTCGGACCAGCCGAAGAAATGGTGACGAAGGTATTTTCCATCACGACATCCGGTGAAACCTCCACACATTAATAGTCTAGGGTGTTTGTGACAAACGCCTGGCGTCTCACAGAGACGCCAGGCAGGCAGGGCGCGCACCCCCGTCAGCGCCGCTCGTTGACAGATGGTACGCCCTGCTTTCGCATTTTCCCGATTCCGTATTGCAGGCGAGCAAACAGGATCGACAGTTATACTCACCAATGAACGCACAGACAGCAGATCAAAATTCGGGTTTGCGAAAAATCGTAGTGGTCCTTTTTGCGGTAGGCATTGTTTCCATGCTGTCGCTCATCATCGCCGGTGCGACGAGTTTGATTTTATTAGCCGACAGAATCCACCCGGTCGCGGGCACAATTGTTTTCTGGGGACTTTGTCTGGCAGCCGGATTTCTTGCGTTGTATTGCGCAATCGCCTACGCGCAATTACCTCCAGCACTCGTACCACCGGTCGAAACCTCCGGGCCGAATCATGAAACCTACTTCCGGGCATTGCGCTCGCGGCTTGCAAATAATCCGCGCACTCGCGATTTGCGAGTAGAAACAGAAATTGAAGTTGAGGCTGCCATCGCGCAGTTGTCCAAGGAAGCCGATCTCGTTGTGCGGAGAACTGCAAGCACCGTTTTCCTTAGCACCGCGTTAATGCAAAACGGCCGTCTGGACGGGCTCATCGTGCTGTTCACACAGATCAAAATGGTAAACAGCATAGCGCGGATTTACGTGCAGAGGCCTTCACCTCGGGAACTGGTGCGTTTATATGCGAATGTTAGCGGCACAGCATTCATTGCCGGCGGGCTCGAATCACTTGATCTTGGAGAAATGGTGGCGCCGCTCGCCACTTCCATGGTTCCGGCACTTAAAGGTGGCATTCCCGGTCTGAGCGGGATTTCGGCGCTTCTGGTGAAATGTGTTTCTAACGGCGCTGCCAACGCATTTCTTACATTGCGCGTCGGCGAAGTCGCGCGCCGTTATTGTGAGCTTACGTCACGAACTTCGGCTGAGCGCATCCGTAAGTCTGCTACCGCTGCCGCTGTTCACCACCTGGGCCGCATCGTACGCGAAAACGCGGCGCTTATTGGCAAGAAGCTGTGGGACAGCACTGGCGGTTCGCTCATCGACAGTGGCGTTTCAAAAGCTGAAGGCATCGCAGGAGCCACACGAGATCTTTTTGGCAGAATTTCAGTCTGGCGGATGAAAGAGGAAGAGTCGGTCACCCATCCGTAGTCGAGAAATCCGACGTACTCCGTCTTATTTTTTCGCGGAATGTACGTCGTTCCGCCTGCGTTAGCATGAGCCGGTTCGCGCGCATACCGCCCTGCTCTGGACGCGCGACTTCATCGAATCTCGAGCCAGCATTAACGCGCCCGTCGCGCGACCTGCTCCAATGGGCGGGATTTGTTGGCTCATGGCTGACCAGAACCTCCGGCAGCGCCGTAGACCTGGCCTGTCGCGTAGCTGGCGTCATTTGCGGCGAGCTGAACGTAGATGGATGCAAGCTCTGCTGGTTGACCCGGCCGGCCGAACGGTGTTTGCCCGCCAAACTCTTTCAACTTTTCCATTGTCGCACCACCACTTACCTGCAGCGGAGTCCAGATCGGGCCGGGAGCAACGCCATTCACGCGAATGCCTTTTTTGGCGAGTTGTTTTGCCAGTGAGCGAACGTAATTGGTTGTCGCTGCTTTCGTCTGTGCGTAATCGTAAATTTCCGCCGAAGGATCGGTCGCCTGCTCCGATGTTGTTGCTATGATCACAGCTCCCGCCGGCATGTGCGGCAGAGCAGCTTTGATTATCCAAAATGGCGCATACACATTTGTCTTCATGGTCGCGTCGAAATCTTCAGACGAGACATCGAGAATCGAGGGACGCGTTTGTTGGCGAGCAGCGTTACAAACGAGAATGTCGAGCCCTCCCAGTTGCTCCACCGCCTCGGCAACAAGTTTTTTGCAGAACTTTTCGTCGCGGATATCCCCAGGAATCGCGGTAGCTTTGCGTCCCGCGTCTTTGATCAGGTCAATTACCTCGGCTGCGTCGGGTTGTTCGGTCGGAAAATAATTAATCGCGACATCAGCTCCTTCGCGAGCATAGGCAATCGCCGCGGCCCGGCCCATTCCCGAATCGCCGCCGGTGATGAGGGCTTTTCGGCCTAACAAACGCTCGGATCCCTTGTAAGTCTTTTCGCCGTGATCCGGTCGCGGCTCCATTTTGCTCACAAGTCCGGGCCACGGTTGGGATTGCTCTTTGAACGGCGGTTTCGGATATTTTGCTTTTGGATCTTCTAATTTTTGCGTTGTCATAAGCTTTTGCTTTCCTTGCGCGGCGAATCCGGGGAACCTCCAAGCGCAGCCAGGCCGGTAACACCGAGTCCGCTGATCATTTTGCGTTGCGTGGTTCCGCTTCGTTCCCCATGGATCTCTTTTCTGCGCGCGATATGCGCGTGCTTCCAAATGAATATCGCTGCTGGCGTGCGAGTCGGCCTTCGGCAGAAGGCGACCGGATGGGCGTTGAAATCAGCTCGGCGTGGCTGCGCACTCCTGGCATCTTTTCAAATCAAGCTTGCCCGAAGCAAGCACCGGGATGGCTTCGACGCGCTGGATCTGTTTCGGAATCCAGAGATTTGGAACACCTGCTTCCTGTAATTTTCTCCGCAACTCGGCCAGATCGATCTCCAAAGCGCTGAGCAGCACGAGCGCTTCGCCTTTGGCCTCATCCTGCACACCGACGATGGCGATGGGGCGTTCGTCTCGTCCCGATAGTTCCATCAGGTCGATAATTTTTTGTTCGATCGCTTCGTGCGGCACCATTTCGCCGCCGATTTTTGAAAATCGCGAGAGGCGCCCTTCGATATACAGGAAGCCGTCTTCGTCGAACCGGCCAACGTCGCCGGTCTTCAACCAACCGTCCCGCAAAATTTCGGCGGTGCGTGTCGGGTCGTGCAAATAGCCCTCGAAAATGTTGGCGCCACGCAGCCAAAGCATCCCGCTGTCGTAAAGCGAAAGCTTCTGATCGCTTTCCGGTTCCCGGATTTCGGCGGCAATACCAGGCGCCAATCTGCCCACCGATCCCAAACGGCTTGACGGCTGGACGTGGTCGCCAGGGTTGGGCGGCTCGGGATCGGGCAAATTGACGCTCACCACTGGCGCAGTCTCGGTAAGCCCATAACCTTCGTACACTTTTTTGTGGAATCGCTCCTCAAAATGACTGGCGAGATCGAGCGGCAATTTTTCCGCCCCAGTGATGATCAGGCGCAATGTCTTCAGCTGCTCCAGTTCGGCCTTGCGCAGGTAGAGACGGAGAAAGGTCGGCGTCAGAAGAAGGAACGTCAGCTTGTATCGTTCGATCAGCGCCGCGCATGTGGCGGCATCCAGTGGATTCGGGTACGTAACGATGCGCACGCCCTCGATGATCGGATACCAGAGCGTAACCGTTGATCCAAACGTGTGGAAAAACGGTAACGACGCGAGAATCGCGTCAGTTTTCTTCGCATCGAGCAGTTCACGGAATTGCGCGACGTTACCCATCACGTTGCGGTGGCTCATCACCGCGCCTTTAGGCTCGCCAGTGGTTCCGCTTGTAAAGAGCAAGACTGCTTCAGCGTGCCCGCCCTTTTTGGGAACGTCCAATAACCGCAGAAGCAGACGCGCGGGTAAAACCATCGACGCGATCCACCACAAAATGATTTGTCGTTTCAAACCCGGGAGCAGCTCATCGAGTTTCACGACGCGTCCCGGCCATGGAAAATCTTTGACACGTGCGATGAACGGTGTCGCCGAGATTGCGACTCGCAGGTTGGCTCGCCTGCAGCAGGATTCATTCGCCGCGCGACCTATTGTAAAATTCAGGTCGACGGGAACTTTATTCGCGAGCATCACGGCCAAATTGGCAAGCATCGATCCTTTGCTTGCCGGCAAGACGATGGCGATTCGCTCGTCAGGAAATTCCTTTCGCAAGTAGCGGCTGAATGCCGCCGCCGCGCCGAGCAATTTTGCGCGGCTCAGTTCGGTGTGATCCATGCCATCGACCACTGCTGTTGCCAACGGCCTTCGCTTCAGGCCGCGCACGCAGTCTTCGGCAAGATGTCGATCCAATGACGGTCGGCGGCTGAAACAGAATTCACCGAGTTTGAGCAGTTCCTCGCGGACCGTGGCTACGTCTGCTGCCTTTGCCTCGAGTGGCTTTCCGAAAGCGACTGTAACAGGGTACCGGATACGCTTTGGGAATTTCCTGAAAAACTTACCGCCCTGGAACGAAAAGATCGATCCCCATAGTTGATCGAGCCAGACCGGAACGACTTGAGCTTTCGCGTGGCGCGCGATGACTTCGTAACCACGCTGCAGACGCAACAGTGTTCCTCTTCGTTCCAATTCGCCCTCGGGGAACACGCACACGATTTCGCCTTCAGCGATTTTTTCGGCGGCGGCGCGCACAGCAGCATGCGACTGGCGTTTGCTGATGGGAATGCAACCAATTGTGCGCAGGATCGGATGTAACAATGGCTTGTGATAGTATTCCTGATCGATCACATAGCGGATCGGCCGCGGGCAAGCGAGTTGAAGGACAAGCGCGTCGACCCAGCTGATGTGATTGGGCACCAGGAGAAAACCGCCGGATGGCAAATTTTCAAGGCCGAGCGAAGTGACGCGATAAAAGCAGCGGACCAATGGCCGGCCAAGAAAATAGAGCGCACGCCCGGGAGTAGACATTTTGGGAGTCACGGTTGTTGTCATTCTGAGCGAAGCGAACCTGCAACGCAGTTCCGAATTTTCGGGCGAGGCCTCGCCTCATGCTCCGCATTTCGTTGCAGCGCTTCGCTCAACACGACAGGTGCCATTTAGAGATCGGTTCGGTCCATTGTTTATGATTTACAATCGGCGTGCAGCAAACTGCAATCCGCAATTGTCGATGCAACCTTCGGGAAACAAAGCGATGAGCAGCGCGCGCGGCGCACTTTTTCTTCTGCTGGCCATTAATCTCTTCAATTACATTGACCGGCAAGTTCTCGCCGCGCTCGAACCGGATATCCGCGCGACGTTTTTCGCGCCCGATGATGTAAACCGGATGACCAAGACCGGTTTGCTCGGTGTGGCCTTTTTTGTGACTTACATGGTCAGCGCACCGGTCCTGGGATTTCTGGCGGATCGGATTTCGCGTTGGCTCATCGTTGGCATTGCCGTCATTTTGTGGAGCCTGGCGAGCGGCGCGTCAGGTTTAGCCGCGACGTTCGGGATCCTGTTCGCCACTCGTGTCTTTGTTGGAATTGGCGAAGGCGGTTACGGACCGGCAGCGCCAACGATCATATCAGATCTTTTCCCGATCGAGACACGTGGCCGTGTCATGGCGATTTTTTGCGCAGCGATCCCGGTTGGGAGCGCGCTCGGTTATGTGATTGGAGGATTGGTCGGTTCTCATCTCGGCTGGCGCTGGGCATTCTATGTACTTACCCCGCCCGGTTTGTTGCTGGGTCTGCTCTGCTTTTGGCAACGCGATCCACGCAGTGCAGCGGAACGTCGAGAGCAAAATTCAAAGCGTCGCGGCATCCGTGCCTACGTGAATTTGTTCCGTACGCGCTCGTATCTGATCAACTGCATCGCCCAAACGTTAATGACTTTTGTAGTCGGCGGCCTCGGCTTCTGGGTACCAGCGTATTTGCAATTCCGGGGTCAAAGTTCCGAAGTAGGCATGCCAATTTTTGGCTTGATCACTGTAGTCGCAGGCCTGGTCTCAACACTTTTGGGAGGTATCGTCGCCGATAAACTGCGTTCGCGGTTCGCTGGTTCTTACTTCTGGGTCTCAGGAATTGGAATGTTGATCGCATGCCCGTTTTTTATCGTGAGCCTTTACGTGCCGTTTCCCGCAGCGTGGATCCCGATGTTCGTCGCGATCTTCTTCTTGTTTCTGAACACTGGTCCCTCGAACACTGCTCTGGCCAATGTGTCGCAACCCGCCGTACGCGCCACGGCATTTGCCGCCAACATTTTCGTCATCCACGCGTTCGGCGATGTACAGGCGTTCTGGCTCCTTGGGTACATCGGCGGTCACACAAACATGCACGTCGCATTTCTGTTTGTGTCCGGAATCATTCTTCTTTCCGGTCTCGTTTGGCTGCTCGGTGTGAAATATCTTCCGGCTGATACAGCCGCGGTAGAAAACCAACCGGCGTGAGTGGTCCCACTCGATACGGAAACGGCCCGGCAGCTTCAGTGCTGCCAGGCCGTTCGAAAATCTGACTACTTGCTATTGTCGTTCAGGTTGTTCAGGCGGACTGCTTGTTTCGCGCTTGCGTGATTCGCCGCGATGATGCGTTCCAGTCTTCTGTTCAGCTGAGCCGGATTGATCCGCACGAGACTCTTGAGACTCGGGACGCGACTCGCGTGTGCCAGTCTCGTTTTCACGTTCGTTCGATTGCTCTGGCTGAGATCGCTCGGTTTCGGAGCTCGATCCAGTATCGGTGGCGCCACGTATCCTTCTGCTTGATGGCGTTCCGTTCTCCCGCTCGCGGCCGCGAGTACTTGGTGAAGGCGTAGCGTGTGTTCTACCCGATTCGGTACTGCGCGGTGTGGCCGCTGGGGTGCCACGTGGAGTGACAGTAGCCGATGCGCCCCGAGAAGCTGTTGCTGCTGGTGAAGCAGTTCCAGCCGGCGTCGCGCTTGCGCCTGCCCTCTGCGATGTGCCTGTAGCGGTCGTTGCTCTCGTTGATGTCGTCGCGCCAGTGGTCGTACTCGAGCCGGTCGTTGTGCTACCCGAAACGCCGACGCCAACTGCCGCGCCGCCGCTCACGCCGTAATAACTGTAAACATTGGTGATGTAATCGGGTCGCGAATATTCGTCGATGCGCGCGTAATCGAATACCGGGGCATTATAGATGCGCTCTCGATCGACCGTTACTGTGAGAACATTCAGATCGCTGGACGGCGAGTAGACCGCCCACGGAACAGCAACCATTTTGCCGCCTCCACCGCCTCGTGCAGCTCCGCCGCCAGTAGTCGAAACAACAGTGTAGGCCAGACACCCTGTGTTGCGGTCCAACACAATGTCTTTAACCGTACCGATTACTTCGCCCTGAGTGGATTTAACTTTTTTTCCAACGAATTTGCTGGTTTCGATGTATGTGGTGTTGCTGGAGCTAGTGCTCTGAGCTTGCGTCGATATAGAAGTGACGGCCAAACCCAAAAAGAGAGTCATAGCTCCGCGTATCAGTAGTGTTTTCATAAGTTTAGGGGTTGTGGCTCAACTAATTGCGAGCCTGACAAACGAGATTCGTAGCGCGCCAGTGATGCGGATGTGGCACGCCGTGCAGTACCGGTTAAACTGATTCCCCTTTCCGTTATGTTGATCGTCAGGCGCCGTTCACGAGCAATCTTCTGCGCATTGGTTATGGGTGTTTCGATGCTTCCCGGCATCCACATATTAGCCGAGGGCGTTCCCGACGATTGCACACAGCTTATGGTGGCAATCGCAGCGACATGGAATTCGATGCGCGGTGAATTGCGATTGTTCGAACGGCCGCGTGGTGGTGAATGGAAGTCTGTGGCCGGACCATTTCCGGTGTTGTTCGGCAAGAATGGTCTGGCTTGGGGAACAGGAATCTCCGGACAGGACGAGTCAGGCCTGCGGAAAAAAGAACGGGACGGCCGCGCGCCAGCGGGAATTTTCGCAATCGGCCAAGTTTTCGGATATGAGCCACACCTGCCGCCGGGCGGAGATTATCCGTATCACCAAGTCACGGACGCAGACATGTGGAGCGATGATCCGCGCTCGCCGAACTACAATCGCCACATCGTCATTGATCCGAAAAATCCGCCGGACAATTATACGCGCGAAAAAATGCGCTCGGGTGATTTCGCTTATCACTGGTTGATCGAGATCCGACACAATTCCGATCCGCCTGTGCCAGGAGCGGGCAGCGCGATTTTTTTTCACATCCGGCGCGGCGTTAACAGGGCCACGACCGGTTGCACCACCATGGCACAAGATAATCTGGTGAAAGTGATCACGTGGTTGCGAGCGAACCGACATCCCTGCTACGCGTTGCTGCCCTCCGAAGAATATGAAAAAAAGTGGCGCGCCTGGAAGTTGCCGTCACCCCCAAATTCGTCCAATGGCGCAATTTCATTGATCCATTGAAATTTTGCGAACGCTTGTTAGCTTCTCGTTAGTCAATTATGCCACGACGAAAACGTCCAAATCCTCTTTCGGAAGAAAACATCCGCCGTATCGACACGAAACCGCGCGCAAAGAAGCAGACACATGGGTTCCAGGTCCACTTCCTCCGTGGCGATCGTGTGGTGACAAGGATGTTCAGCGACAACGTGTACGGCGGAAAACAAGCCGCACGCCGCGCCGCCCGAAAGTTCAAACAGTCGATGCTGCGTCGCTTGCCGCGGAGAAAGTTTCTGGGCGGATAGATTTTTCCGGCTCGGGATACATCTTGCGGTATGCTTTCCAGCATTCCAAAAACCCCGGCGCGAAATTGTCGGGTCTGGCCGAGGTCCAGCCATCAATCACGGCCGGCGCCAGAAAAGCGCCGTTCTCAATTTCACACTTGTTAGGGAAAACCTCCCCTGGAACCACTCCACGATAGCCACAAATGAACTCGTGGTCGGTGCGCGGTGAAGCCGTGAGCCTGAAGATTTTTTCGAGCGGAAGATTAACGCCTAACTCCTCCTGTAGCTCACGCCGGGCTGTTTCGTTGTAATTTTCTCCGACAGTAACGTGCCCCGCCGCGCTGGAATCCCATTTCAACGGATGGAGATCTTTCCCACGCGAGCGTTGCTGCAAATACACCTCTCCGGCCTGATTGAAAATGAGGATGTGAACGGCGCGATGGCGCAAGTTATTCCCATGCACTTCGGCCCTCTTCGCTTCGCCGCAAATTCGATCATCTTCATCAACGACCGGAAACCGTTCATCGGGCGTCGAACACGTCTCCTGCCGCGGAGGCGGGGTGATGTAATTCGCAAAAGCGATCCATTGCAGGAGCGATAATTCCTCCGCTCGAGCGTTCGGATTGATGTCCAGGGCGCTCGCGAGCGCGTCCCAGTCGGTGGTGTGTTCGCGCAGCAATTTCCGGAGCTGTTTTCGCCTTTGGGAAAAACCGATCCGAATCAATTTCAGAAGCAACTCATCGTTACGCGCGGGCATTTCATTCGGATCGCGCGGCTCGAGCCGTATCACTGCAGAATCGACGTCCGGCCGGGGAAGAAAAACGGTTGCAGGAACGCTGCGCAGATATTTCACGCGACGATGCAACTGGACGCGCAGGGTCAACGCACCGTAATCCCTGGTGCGCGGCGCTGCGGAAAGTCGCATCGCCATTTCTTTTTGTAACATCAACACGCTAAGCGAAATAGGACTTGGATATCGCAGGAACGTCGAGAGCAACGGGCTCGAAATGTTGTACGGCAAGTTTCCAATCAACTTCACGCTGCGATGCGCGAAAAGAATTCGCGGATCGAACTGCAGCGCGTCGATATTAAGGATTTCGAGGCGTTCGGTATCGAAGTGTCCGCGCAAAAAATTGGCAAGTCGGGCATCCTTTTCGATAGCCAGGACGCGCGCGCCTGCTTCCAGAAGAAACTTGGTCAAAGCGCCCAAGCCGGGGCCGATCTCGACCACGTAATCTTGTCCAGTGATTTGCGCCTGATCGACAATCCAGCGCGCAAGATTTTGATCGTGCAAAAAATTTTGGCCCAGAGTCTTGACCGGTGACACGCCGATTTCTTTGAGTGTCGAACGTATCCCGGAAGTTTTCATAGGCGCCGGGATTGTCCGACACGACTGCACGGGAAACTCCTAGGCCTATTCACAAGGTTTTGAGAAAGAAAATGGGTCGGAGCGACACACTTGTTCACAAGTTATTCACGCCAGATTCTTGCGGAGTTCACCGTAGGGAATTTGCCATGGGGATCGCCAACAAGCTGCGCCTATTCATGCGATGGCAGCGCGCGGCGCGACCGTTTTCTTCGGCTCTTTAGGTACGTTTGCTTCGCCTCTTTAAGAGAAGCGCCTTCGAGGAAATACGCCGTCGCGGCGCGACCAATCGCGTACGTGCCAGCGCCGGCAACCATGCCACAAACCACGTTGCCCCAGCCCGGGAAAAATTTCAGCATGGCGCGAGTTCCTTCGCGAAGAAGCATTCCCACACCGACGTTGGCGCCCAACGCGGCCATGAATTCAGTAGCAGCTCGAAGGCTCCGTTCTCTGCCGCTGATATACATGATCCCCGAAACCATTAACACCTGGAGCGTGGTGAGCACCGGCATGTCTGCCAGCGGAATCGGTTGGGCACCGATCGCGGCACAGATCGCAGTGGTAGATTTTGTCAACATTTGCGCGACATGAAGCTGCGCAAGGCGATCCCGCGAAATCCGGATCATTTCGATCTTCGCCTGGTTAGGCAACTCGGCGGCAAGTAATGACATGAGCCGGCGCGTCTCTGCGGATTGCTTGTCCCCGATTCCGATTACGCTGACCAACCGGCCCTGAACACGCAATTGGGTGTCCAGTAGCTGTTCCAATTCTGTCAGCCGGTTCGCCGATCCAAGTGACAGACCGATGATTTTCGTCCCGCCAGGCACGGCCACGCTGTGTTCACTCAAATTCGATTCGCCGTCGTCAAAAAAGAACGCGGCATCGGCGGGTTCCCGCCTAAGCTCTTCCTGAATCTGGGCTTCGGCAGAATTGCCGGCGTCTCGCGCATCCAAAATCGAGATGGTGCCGCGACCGGGAATTGTCCATTCAGTCCACCGATGCACCGCCGTGAGAGTCATATTCAGGCCCTCGTGCGACTCCGGAGCGAAAAGCATGTCGATGATTTGCGGCATCGGCGTTTTGCTGGATCCGATAAACAGGAATCGCGGCCGCCGCTGCTGAAGGAATAATTGTTTTAGCGGTACCAATTCACGGAGCACCGGGCGTCGAATTTTTTCGGGAAGTCTGGCAGCCAAACGTTCGAGTCGTTCGGCAATTTGAACGAGAGTGCTTTGATTCATGGGTCCGCCAGAGTAAATCGATAAACCGTTACACTGTTAAATGGTATTTGCGATTCAAGGTTTCAACGCTTTGTCCGTTCAACGACTAACGCGGCCGATGCCTGGAAGAACGCGAATCTGCATTTCGCAATTTTGAATTCCGCTGTAGTTCCGATTATAAGCCTAGAATGAATTTGAACATCGAAATCCTTTCGAAAGCGGCGGATCAGGCACGCGGTTTGTGCATGGACGCTGTGCAAGTCTCGCAATCGGGGCATCTTGGGCTTCCACTGGGCTGCGCGGAAATCGGCGCGGTACTTTTTGGTCACGCGCTAAGATACAATCCAGATCAGCCTCGCTGGATTAATCGGGACATTTTCGTTCTCTCCCCCGGGCACGGCAGCATGTTCCTTTACGCCTGGCTGCATATGAGCGGCTATGATTTGCCGATGTCGGAAATCAGGCGTTTCCGGCAACTGCATTCGAAAACGCCGGGACATCCCGAATTTGGCGAGACGCCTGGAGTGGAATGCACCACTGGACCGCTCGGTCAGGGTGTGGGCAACGCGGTGGGTTTGTCCGTGGCGACGAACATGGCTGCAGCCCGGTTTAACACTCCTGAACATAAAATTTTCGATCAACATGTGGTCTGTTTGTGCAGTGATGGCGACATGCAGGAGGGCGTCGCATCCGAGGCGTGCGCGCTTGCCGGACTTTGGGGCCTCGACAACCTGATTTTTATCTATGATTCCAATGCCGTAACGCTGGACGCGCCGGCAAAAGACACCCAGTGCGAGGACACGGGCCAGCGCATGAAAGCATATGGTTTCGACGTCCAGGAAATCGAAGGACAAGACATGCGAGAGTTTCTCGACGCGTTCAATGTTGCGAAACGCCGCGACAACGGCAGACCGCAGTTCATCATTGCGCATACGCTGATTGGAAAAGGCATTCCAGAAGTCGCCGGCACATACAAAGCACACGGCGAAGCGGGCGCAAAATACATTGATGCGGCGCGTAAGGCGCTCGGCTTGCCCGACGACCATTATTATGTGTCAAAAGATGTGTACGATTACTTCGCCGCGCACAAAAAGGAACTGCTCGCTCAATACGATCGTTGGGAAAAGACTTACGATGCGTGGCGCACCAAGAACCCCGACAAAGCGAAGCTGCTCGACGACGGCTACGCGCGAGAAGTGCCACCCGATCTGCTGTCGAAGATCCCGGATTTCCCGGAGGACGCTAAACTGGCAACGCGCAAAGCGGGCGGCGAAGTGTTGCAGCCGGTCGCGCAGGCGATGCCGTTACTGATGAGCGGCAGCGCCGACCTGTACGGATCGACCATGAACTACATCAAGGACGGCGGCGATTTTAATCGGGACAATTTCGCCGGCCGCAACGTTCGTTTTGGAATTCGCGAGCATGGCATGTGTGCGATTCTCAACGGCATCTCGTACCACGGCCTCTTTCGGGCATCGGGCGCAACCTTCACGGTGTTTACCGATTATTGCCGTGGCGCCATTCGGCTGAGCGCATTATCGAGGCTGCCGAATACCTATATTTTCACGCACGATTCGATCGGTGTAGGTGAAGACGGTCCCACGCATCAACCGGTGGAGACCGTCAGCTCGGTTCGCCTGATTCCGAACATCGACGTGATTCGTCCCGCCGA
>JAICUQ010000177.1 GCA_025935755.1 Chthoniobacterales bacterium
TCGTTCGGCTTGGATTCGTTTGAGCAAGTTGGTGTGGGTCCGTTCGAGCTCCTTCGCAAATTGCGCGTTTGCATCGAGCGCCTCGGGATAGAAGTGAAAGCGTTTCCGAAGTTTCTTCGTGACCGGATCGTAAAAGAAAGACACATCCTGGTCGAGGTTTGGCGCGATCAGTTCGTCACTCAGTTTTTGATACCAGGCCATGCGGTTCAGTCCCCAGCGAATCACTGACTCATCGTTACGCACCGCCATCAGGGTCTGCACGTCGAGCAGTTGAATGCCTCCGGATTGGAGCATCGTAGCCCAGTCAGTTGGGCTGTAATCGGTAATGAAAACAAACGGCTGCAGCGACGGCATTTCACCGACGTCAAGCGCACGTTGAAACTCCGCAGCTTTCTGTTCCTGTTTCGCGCGATTGATCTTTCCGCTTTTGATGCCCTCTTGCAATTGCTCCTCCAGCGCAGCGAGGATCTGGTCGCGCCGTTCCGCATCCTGCTGATGCTGCTGATAATTGTTCAGCCAGAATGCCGCATAAACGCCGACGAAAACCAGAATCAGTTCCGCCGTCCAGCGGACGACGCGCGAAAGAAGCGAGCGTTTTTCAGTCATTTCACTCATCTGTCATCCGGATGCCTCTACGATGCTTAACACTAGCAGCCCCTGGATTCCACCGGGTGACAGCACTGCGGCGACGTTTCCGGCTTTCCTTTGCACCACGCGATGTAACCGCCTCGCTCTGCCGAGGCGTTACCGAAGAAATTGCATCCCACGGCGACAGAGCGCCGCGGCTAGAACTGATCGTGGGGAAGGGCTGCCTGTCGCGCCTGCCTGCTTGCGAGAGGCTTCGAAGTAGTCAAGCGAAGGCGGAAAGGGTGATCCTAAGGGCGTGCATTCGCCAAGCTCGCCCTGTCCTCTCCTTTCAAAAGAGAGTAGCCCAAACGCTTTCACGACACCGCGTTCCCCCGGCAACTTTTACGATCTCCAAACCGCGGACTTGAGAACGCCGCCTGTTTCTTTATTGCAGAACGAAGTGCCGCTTTTAAATTAGCCCGCTTACACAGCCGATGGAAAAATCCGAGTCAGCCGCAAATCTCATCCAGTTCGTTGTCGACTCCGTACGACAGGCGCCCGCAGATGATGCGCCCTTTCATCATTTGCAATTTGACCGGGTTTTCCCCGATGATTTTTACCGCCGGATGGTGGAAGCGATGCCGGTGGCTGAGGATTACCGGGCGATGTCCGGTAAAAGCAAAACCGGCAGCAGCAGACCCGATGGAAAACCGACCCGTGCAAAAATCGATCTTTTTCCCGAGTACATTCGCCATTTGCCGCCGAAAAAACGCGAGGTCTGGGAATTAACCGGTCAGACGCTGCGTTCGAAGGAATTGCAATCCGCATTCATGCAGCGACTGGCGCCGGGACTGAGAGGCCGGTTCGGGGAAAACTTTGCCAAGATGAACATGTATCCCGTTCCGATTCTGACGCGCGACATTCCCGGGTACCGCATCTTCAAACACACCGACAGCCTTTGGAAAGGGATCACCGTCCAGTTTTATTTGCCGGCGGATAATTCGACGCCGCACATCGGCACAATCTTTCACGAAGTGCTGCCTAACGGACGCAAACCCAAGAAGGCGCAGATGCCGTTCTCGCCAAATACCGGTTACGCATTCGCGGTAGCGGATGACACATGGCATTCGGCCGACCCGGTCGGTCCGGAGGTGAAAACGCGCGATAGCATTCTGCTTACCTATTTCGTCGATGTGGGGCCGTGGCGATTTGTTCGCAATCGCGGGCGCCGGTTGGCGAATTTTGTGCTGAACGAGGCGCGAAATCTAAAACGATAGTGGGTCGCGCCAGCAGCAATATGTAGCCACGGCGCTCTGTCGCCGTGCCGTGGCAGTCTCTGTCGCCGTGCCGTGACAGTCGCAAGCCTTCGCCTCGACGGAACAAGGTGGCTACACTACCGCGGCAATGGCCTTTCCATGTTCGCCAGTGCGTAGACGGTTACTGCCACCACGGCAGAATTTTCCGCCAATTCTTTTGGCACAATCTTGTCGAGTGTGTCGGCTGCCGTGTGGTGATAGTTGAAGTAAAAACGGCTGTCTTGAATTGGACTGAAAGTCGGCACCCCGACTTTCTCGAGCGGCTCGATGTCCGCTCCACAATGTTCAACCAACTCGAGCATGCCGGCACCTGAGCTCTGCAAGATATCCGCGAGGGGCGCGAACATCTTTTTCACTTCCGGTTTGGCTTTCATGTTAATGCCAAGCGGATGACCAGCGCCCCCGTCTGTTTCCATTGCTGCGAAATGATTTGATATCTCTTTCTCGTGATCTTTGGCGTACTGCTTTGATCCTTTCTCACCGTTTTCTTCATTCATCCACGCAATCACCCGAATCGTACGCTTGGGTTTGAGATGAAGTTTTTGGATCAGATTGGCTGTCTCCATTGAAACCGCGACGCCCGCGGCGTCATCAATCGCGCCCGTGCCCAGGTCCCATGAATCCAAATGACCGGAAACGATGACGACCTGTTCCGGGTGCTCGCTGCCTTTGATATCGGCAATCACGTTCGCGCTTTCGACATCCGGCAGAGTTTGCGGCGTGAGAATCAATTTCATTTTGATCGGTCCTTGCGGAACCAGGTTAGCGATCAAATCGGCGTCTTCGGCTGTCACAGCAGCGGCTGGAATCTTTGGCGTATCCGCTGCGTAAGTGGTCAGTCCAGTATGTGGCAGCCGGTACTCCGATTGACCGACTGAGCGGATCAAACATGCAACAGCGCCTTGCTTTGCAGCCGCACTCGGGCCTTTACTGCGGTAGACAACTGCTTCGCCGTAAGCCTGCATGCCGCGACCTTCCGCAGCCATTTGTTTGTCGAACGGATAATTGAACAACATGATTTTGCCCGCGACTTTTTCCCGAGGCATCGATTTCAATTCGTCGAAATTCTTCACGACTACGACCTCGGCTTCGATTCCTTCTTTTGGTGTAGCCACGCTGCCGCCCAGCGCGCACAGGACAATTTTCTGTGTCGTATCTGGCGCCTGCCCGGGAAATTGAACGAGCGCCGCTGTCTCTTCACCGCGTACCCAGTGAGGTACCATGACTTTTTCCAGGTGAACGTCGCACCCGATCGCTTGTAGTTGGGCGGCGACGTACTCAACGGCTTTTGCCGCCTGCGCCGATCCGCTTAAACGTTGCCCGATGTTGTTGGCCAGATGGGCCACCTGCCGGTAAGCGTAATCACTTTCAAAAGCTGCCTTCTGCACTTGTTTTAGTTCCGACAATGTTTGTGGCGAAAACACAGTCGGAGCCGCAGATGGCGATGCCTTTGATGCGGGCGGTGGTTGTTGCGCAACAAGATCCACCGCACAAAGACAGAATGGAAACAGCAGGCAGGAAATTCTGAAGAATCGGCTGCTTGGCATAGGCCCGAACTTTGTCAGAACGATTTCAATCATCAATTCTGCGAGTCGAGAATCGCGCTCGACCATCGCACCGGCAGATTCCCCTTCTCTGTTACACGTCCCGCATGACAGAAGGTGTTATTTCTCTTTGTTAAACTCGATCTCCTCGCCAAAGAGCTCGGGGTTGCGAGCGTTTTTTGTCAGGAGCGCAACGACTGTCGCGGAATCTTTCGTTTCTTTGGGGATCACCTTGTCACTCACACTGCGTAGACGGAGATGCTTGCCATCATCGGAAAGTTTCCAAACCATGTAAGCATATTTGCGATCGTTCGAGTTGAGATCCTGGACAGTGGCAAAAGGTGTGTCCGCAATATCGGAATGGTAAGCGCGAAAAAGATCGCCGTCGTAGTAAACGATGTAAACACTGTCTTCGAGCCGCCGCAGCTTCAGTTCTTCTTTGCCGTCACTCGATCTCCAGTTGCCAAGCAATTGTTCCTGCACCTTTCGGGTCGGAGCCGATGTGATCGGGACTTCGTACTGGCAAGCAGCGAAACCGACACAGCAAAGAGCGATCGCTATAGCGGCTCGGCCACGACAGAAGTTCGACGAACTCACAGCCTCTTGTTCGCCTCCGGCAACCGGCCTTCGTCGAAATCGATCAGGTCAGGAATCGTAACGATGTCGTCCCGATCTGCGATGCCCGCCTCCTGCTTCCGTTGTTCGAGGCGAGGTGTGATTGGATCGCGCCAGCCAAGTTTCGATGCGAATCCGTTCCAGACAAACAAATCGCCATCGTTGAGGCGGCGCCCCTTCTCAAAACACCATTCGAGAATTTCTTCGTCCGTTCCGCCCTGCTTCACGCGTTCAACAAGGTCGCGATGATCAACGCGGAGAAAATTACAGCACGTACCGTCGGCCGCCTTGAGTGCGCCGAAGTTTTCCTGATAATCTTCATGGAGATCGCCGCGCAGGTGCAGCCGAATCTTGTCCAGCATTCGCGGGAAATACGTCATCCCCTTGGTGGTCTCTTTCGGGCTTTTTGGATAGGTCCTCATGAGCGAACGAATCGCATGATCCGGAATCAAAACAAGGAGTGACGGCTACCACGCCGTCATGTTAGGCCGACGACTGCGCGCCCCTCGTTCCTTGATCCGTGAGCGCGAGGATCCGCTCTTTTTTTCCACCGTAATCGAGTGAATGAAACCGCCGGATTTCGTCGAGACGACGAACGGCGTTGAGCGTGTCGAGAAAACGCGTGTAGTTCGCCGCGAGCTGGCTCGTCTCAAGGTAACGAGCACGCAGGTTTGCGTCGCGAAATGCATCGGGACATTGCCGGGCGAAAAGATGAAAACGCAACCAGCGGCGATCGGTCAGCGACACCCGTTGTGTTTTTCTGAAAAAAGCAACGAACAGTAAAAGAACCAGATACGTGTCAACCTGCGCCTGGAGCTCAAGATTGCGCGCAAAATGCTCCGACGCGATCTCGCGCACTCCGCGTTTGAATTGGAGTGCCGCATGCAATGCGTGATTCAATTCTTCAACAAATGTGATCAGCGACCGGATATTGCGATCGCCCAATCCCGCACGCGGATCGTGTTGTTCGAGTTGTTCAATCAACCAGCGGGAATAATAAATGCCGACGTAAAGTTGATCGCCGGCCCTTCGCAAAAAGGTGCGCGCCAGTTCGCTTAATTCCCGCGCCGATGTCCCCGCGAGCATCGACAAGCGCGCGCAGCGTGCCCGATCAATCAGACAATCTTCCAGATTAATCCCGACCTGCGCGTAGGTGCGTTCGAATAATCGCTGGATTTGGCTGAAAAGCGTTTCGTTCACAGACAAAGCGTCGGATGCGCGTCCTGGTCCAGGTTTAGCAAGCGATCGGAAAGTTGATTCAGCGCCAGACGGACTTCGCGAAATCTATCCGCAAGCCCTTCGAACACGTCATCCAGTTCGCAACGGCGAGCCACCACATGCGAAGAGACGAGTTGATAATTTGTGCGGCCCACTTGCTCGTAAAACTTGATGTCTGGTCCACCACGGAGGCTGCGGCGCTGCGCGTTCTCATGGAAGATTCCGCTGATGAAGAGCGAGTAATTTCCAATATGCGCCCGAAGCAGGAACGCCTGCTCGGGAGTAGCGCGGCTTAGCGCGATCAGAATATCGGAAATGTATTGTTCGGCGAGATGGTGTGTTTCGTCGGAAATCTGCAGCCTGCTCGCCCGTGAAAATGTTTCCAGCAAGGACGCAACGTAATCGCAAAGCTTTCGGTCCTTGATTCCGCCCTGCTGCAAGACGTGGCGGGCGAGCACGTAGAAATAAAATTGAGATGAAATCCGTAGATGCCCGCAGTGATTCAGAATGGCATCAACCAGTCGGGGATGATCCAGAATGGAATCGCGCGTCTCCACATCGCTGAACAGATCGACCAGAGAAACTTGATCGCTTTGCGACCGCGCCAGCGTGCGCACAATGAAGTCGAAATCGGCTGCGGTAAACCGCGCCCGACAATTCGCTCGAATCATCGGGGCTTCATCATGCGTACTCCACGCGGTGATGGCAAGCAATAAACGCCAGCATTTCACAACTCTCTTGCGAGTCGTAAAAGAGACTCGGCTGACACAGCCGCCGCCCCTACATTTTCTTGTCGTGGGTTAGTTGGATTCCCAAATCGCGTAGCTGCTTTGGATCGACTCTCGCAGGTGACTGCGACATGAGATCCATTGCACGGTTGTTCTTCGGGAAAGCCATCACGTCGCGAATACTTTGTTCGCCGCAGAGCAGCATCACCAAGCGATCGAGACCGAAGGCAATCCCGCCATGTGGCGGCGTCCCAAGGCGAAAAGCACGCAACAAATGGCCGAACTCTGACTCTTGAGCTTCGCGACTAATCCCGAGCGCCTCGAACATTTTTTCCTGCAGCTCCGGTTCGTAAATTCGCATGCTTCCTCCGCCAATCTCAACGCCGTTTAAAACGACGTCGTAAGCCTCGGCGCGAACATCAGGAAATTTTTTCGATTCAAACAGCGACA
>JAICUQ010000005.1 GCA_025935755.1 Chthoniobacterales bacterium
CGCCTCTTCGCCCGAGCTCGGCTGCGACACCAGTAAATCGTCCAGGTTCACGCCCAATCGTTTTGCGTAACCGGGGTCCAGCGCGTGCTCGACGTCGATGAATGCTGCAAGGCCTCCGGCCTTTTGCGCCTGCGCGATGACGGTCAACGCAAGCGTCGTTTTGCCGGAGGATTCAGGGCCGAAAATTTCGATGATTCGCCCCCGGGGAAATCCACCAACCCCAAGCGCGCGATCGATCAAGATGTTTCCCGTCGGAATGACATCGATATCTACGATCTTGTCTCCGCCTAAACGCATGATCGCGCCTTCCCCGTAGTCTTTCGCGATCTGCTGAATCGCTAAATCGAGATTTTTGTTTCGAGCGGCAGCCACTTTATCAACGGCTGTTTTTTCTTCGGTCTTTGTCGCCATATCAGAAAGAATTTAACTACGACTCAGGCGAGCTTTCGCCAAGCACAAAAGCGCCAGGCGTCGGACCGCGGCAACGAAAAGGCCGCGAGCTTTTGGCTCGCGGCCTCAAAACTTCGACCTTTCTGCTTGTTACGAAACAGTGATCTTCCGGGGCTTCACGTGCTCGGCCTTCGGCAAAGTCAACGTCACCAGGCCCTGATCGATCTTTGCGCTGATTTTCTCGGCATCAATCGACGGATCGATCTCGAACATGCGACGGAAATTTTCCGGGCACGATTCGCAATGAATCAACGTTCCTTCCATCGCCGGAAGTGAACGCCGTCCGATAATTTTCAGTTCGTTATTTTCAACTGAAATCTCGAGGCCATCTTTTTTTACGCCGGGCATTTCAATCTCGAGCATGTAACCATCGGCGATTTCCGTGACGCTCGCCGGTGGCGTAATAAACTGCTCCGCCTGCGCGCGATCAGATTCACGAGTTTCTCGGGTTAAAGTGTTCATAGTTAAAGTCCTTTCAATTTTCCTGGTTTATCTCACCTGAATTTGTTTTGGTTTCGCTTCCTCCGCCTTAGGCAATGTCACCTTGAGAATGCCATCCTGGTAGGTGGCAGCGACCTTGGCGGGATCCACACGGGTCGGCAGCGCGATACTCCGACGGAAGGTGCCGACGTAACGCTCAGTGCGTTGAGCCGCTTCACCATTCTTAGCCGTCTCGCGTTTGCGCTCCCCGCTGATTGTCAGCGTTCCGTCATGCAAAGAAATGTCGATGGCATCTTTGCGCATCCCGGGCAACTCGATCACAGCGACGAAATGGTCGCCACTTTCGTAAAGATCGAGTGCGGGTGACCACCCGGTAAAGAGTTGACCGGTCCGGTTAAAACCAGACCAAAACGGCATATCGAAGAACGAGTTCAACTCGTCTCGCAGATTGCTCCAGCGATCCAGCGCTGTGTAAGGCGTCGAATTCGGAGCTTGATAACGAATTAAGTTCATAATTTTCAAATCCTCCTTTGTTGGAATTGATGATTTGTCTCCGATGATTCGGTAGCTCGGCTCGTGCCAAAACAGCAGCGGGCGCGGGTCCATGTATAAAAGTGATATTCTCAGCGATTTAGGCGAAAACCGACCAACTACATACGAAACGGGTTTGGCCTAATTGGCACAAACAAATCGCGAACATGTCAGTTGTGGGGACAAAATTTCACTGTTCTCTCACGGCGCCCCAGCCGACGGCTTGACAATTTTGCCGTGAAACGGTTACGAGTCGCATTGTGACCTCCGCAAGGGAAAGTCGCTCTGAACTCGACGCGATGATCGCCGACATCGAGCTCACGCTCGTCAGCATCATTCAAGGTGTCGCGCTCACGGTGCTGATCGAAACCTCGCGCGAGGCGATCGCCACATTCGACTGGATGATGTGGCCGTACGTGCTCTCCGGTCTGATCATCATTTTGGTCTTCTGGTCCCGTGTTGTGCTCCACATCCTTACACTCATCCGCTGGCCGTTAGAGTTCGGGCACAATTTTCTCTATATCGGTTGTGCGCTGGTGGAGGCGTTTTCATTCGCACAGCTTGGAAACCCCGGACGCTGGTTTGCATTCATATCGGCATTTCTCGCGGTAGGTTGGTTGCTGTTTGCGTATGATATGCGCCTGATTCGCACGCGAGTGCACGATCGTACCGGCGAAGCAAGCAGCCGCTTATATGCCCTGGTGACACGCGATCAGAACCTCAATCTCGCGTTCTTGTTGCCCGCTTTCTTCCTCGTGAATGTAGCTTGTGCGGTTGCAATTCATTTGCGGCCGGAGTTTTTTATCGGCCGAAACGGACACGTTTGGCTGATCGCAGTGCAACTCATTGCTTTCGCAGGATACTTGTCGTACGTCCTGCGCTTTTATGCCAGGCTCGCACCCTTGATCGCGCAAGCGCGCGCGGAATGGCGCACCAATACTGATGCCAACGAAAATTCGGCTTAGCTGACAGTGGTTAGCGTTGAAGTGTCAATTGGTTTCGGCGCTCACCCGAGATTTTCAGGCGAATGAAACGGCGTGCGTCTACAGAGCCATTTGGGCCTAACGAGTTCTGGTGGGTGATCGCTTTTTGCCTGCTCGCGGCTGCCCGCGTGTTTTCTTTTTCTGCTGCTTTTCCGTTTTTCAACAACGTGGATGAACGGCGCCACTTGGACGTGGTGATCAAATATGCCGAAGGCCAGGTGCCGCGCGGTGTGGAGTTGATCTCGCCGGCAACGCTTCCCTATCTATCACATTACGCGTCGCCTGAATTTCTCTCGAGACCCGAAGAGTTCGAGGACAGCGATTTCGGACCGATGTGGAAGCATCCTGTCGAAGAAGTCGCGCCGACGATCGCAAAGATCGAAGAGATTTGGGGTCGCACGCCTAACCAGCAATGCTCGCAGCCACCCCTCTATTACCTTGGTGCTGCCGCCTGGTTCCACATCGGAGAGTGGCTCGGCATCAAAGGCGCTGGTGCCCTTTATTGGATTCGATTTCTTAACATCCTCTTTATTACCGCGCTGGTTTGGTTGGCCTACGTGGCAGCCCGAATGATTTTTCCCGGGCAAATTGGCCTGCGACTTGGCATTCCGCTTTTGACCGCCGCGGTGCCGCAAGACGCATTTTACGGAATCAACAACGATGTCCTCTCACCGGTTTGTTTCGGGCTGGTGTTCGTCTGTTTGATCAAATGGTTCAGCCAAAAACGGGTCAGCATTGCTCTGGGAATCGCAACCGGCCTGTCGATCGCCGCCGCGTATCTGACGAAGCTCAGCAACTTGCCAGTGATCGTTGTCGCCCTCGCCGCGATTTTGTGGTGGTGCATCGCCGAAGCGCGAGTTGGAAAATTTCGCGCAGCGATACCGCCGCTCTGTGGATTGGTATTTTGTGCCGCGGTTCCGATCGTGGCGTGGCTCGTCTGGATGAAAGTTCATTTCGGCGATTTCACCGGCGCTGCATCAAAAGCGCAATTGCTCGGATGGACACCCAAGCGATTCGTAGACTGGTGGTCACACCCAATTTTTACGGTCCCTGGAATGTGGACGTTCCTGGCGGAACTTATTGCGAGCTTCTGGCGCGGCGAATTCATGTGGCACGCGCGTATCATCGGTTTCAAAGGATTGGAGTTGTTTTACGTCCTTTCCTCTCTCGGCCTGATTCTTGTTGCGGTCGTTGCACTGATACGAGGGCGCGACAAACAGGCGAACGAGACACAGTGGCGTGTGCTTTGGATCGCAGTGGCATGCGTTCTCGTTCCAATTGTGTTCCTCGCGTCCTTATCCGTGCAGTTCGATTTTGGGGCTTGCCTGAACCCGTCTCGCGAGCGGCCCTACTTTTTCCAGGGGCGGCTGATGCTGGGCGCGCTGATCCCCTTCGCGATGCTTTATGTGTACGGGTTAAGTCGCCTCCTGCGGAACGACGCTAATCTTCTGCTCGGAATCGTTGGCGCGATTGCCGTCACCATCACGGTGTCGGATGCCTTAGCGAACAGCGTCGCTTTCACCAGCGCGTACAATTGGTTCCATATGTGAAGGCCATTCAAGTTTGCTGTCCAGATAAAGGACCACGAAGGCGATCCCTACCAACGGCTGAAGAATTTTTTCGACAACCCCCAACACAAAAGCAGTGATGTTGAAGCCGCTGGCCTTCTGCGCCTCGGTCATCTGCTGCAATAGCGTTTGCGGATCCTGGGTGGTCATCAATTCATTGAAGTAATAATGCAGTGTCCCCCATTGGCCGCCAAACGTGATCGCCAGCACAACGGCAAACCAGATGGAAGCGATGAGCGCGCCGCGCCACAAGGGACGTTGGATCCGTGGCAGATCGCCTCCGCTGCGTGCCAGGTCGCGACTCTCGCGCAGTGAATCGATGAATCCTGCGTTTTCGAGAACGGTAAATTGCTGCCAAAACAGCACGTTGACAAAAAACCGGCCGAACATCCAAACCTGCAGGACGAGTAAAGCAAGCGCGACAAGGGCCAGCAACACCGATGACCCTGCCGCAAGGGACATGGCTGCGATCGCCAAGCCGAACACCATGAGTAGGAAGAAAACGCCGTAGACAAAGATACAAAGCGCGGCGACTCGCGGCCAAAATTTCACTGCTTCATTGAGTACGCCGATCAAGGTGACGCGATTCCCCCGTACAATATCAGCAGTAAGGATTTGGATTCCCGCGATGTAAACAGGCCACATCACAATGGAGAGAATTAACATCAGGAAAGCGAAACCAGCGGCGAGACCCGAGACCACATCGATGTTTTCGCCTTGTGGCGGCTTAACGAATGCGCTTGTTAACTGACTGGCTATCGACGGCAGCAACACCAGAAGCGTAAGGCCCAGGAATTGAAAAAAACCTTTCCGATAGATCTGAACCGTTTCAGTTAAGATTTCGCCAAACGTGCGGCGCGAGAATTGCACGGGCGGTTCTGTGAGAGCGGCAGACGAGAGCGGCGGTGGCACGTCGAAGAGACCGGGGATTTGCGCTGCCGTTGTCCAAACGTCTACATCAACCTGGCGCGCCTCATTGGTTGGCAGCAATCGGCCGTCCGCTTTCCATTCCCGCAACGTCTCGATGTTTGCCGGGCCATAGTCGCTGCCCTGCACACGCACAATCCATTCTTCGGTCACCCCTTGATCATCCAGCATCATGCATTCAGAATCCAGCATTAGCCTGCAATGAGATTGCTGTTGATCGACGGTCATTACTACGTTTATCGGTCGTTTTTCGCCATCCCGAATCTCTCGAATTCCCGGGGCGAACCGACTAACGCCATTTTCGGATTTACGAAAACGCTGCGCCTGATGGTGAAACATCTGCAGCCCAAACTCGGGGCGGTCGTTTGGGATGAAGGCCTGCCGCAGCGAAGAGTAGAATTACAACCCGCTTACAAAGAGACGCGCAAAGAGATGCCCAAGCCTATGGTCCCGCAGCTGGACTTTATTCGGAACCTCACACCTTTGCTGGGTTTCCGAAATATTTCGCTTCCGGACACCGAAGCCGACGACTTGCTGGGTTGTTATGCCATCGCCGCATGCAAGCGGGCCGGAATGGAAGTCGTGCTCGCCACCAACGATAAGGATTTGTATCAACTGGTGGGTCCTTGCGTGAAAGTCTATACGACTGCCAAAACGGACCTGGCTTCACCGAAAGACGCATTTGCATTACTCGGCGAAGAGCAGGTTACGGCGAAATGGGAAGTCTCTCCCGGGCTAATTGGTGACGTGCTCGCATTGACGGGCGATTCAGTGGACAACATTCCGGGGATTGGAATCGGGCGGAAAAGCGCCGCCACGCTAATTCGTGAATTCGGCAGTCTCGAAAATCTGTTGAACAGCATCGAGAAGGTCAAAAGCGCGCGCACGCGTGAGAAGCTGGCCAACGCTCGAGAGCAGATATTGCAAAACCGGAAAATGGTCGATCTGGACTGTGAAATGGAACTGCCCGTAGCAATCGATGACCTGCGAATCCAGCCCAACTATTCCGCGCTGATATCGGCCCTTGAGAAGTGTGAGTTTAAGTCGCTTCTCCAGGAAGTGCGGGACGAAGCAGCGAAAGTCGAGACCGTTGTGCAGGGTAATCTTCTGTAGAGCCAGCCACGAGAACACCGGAACTCGACCAGGCACGAATTTTTCGTAAAAAAGTTCGAACGCGCACGTCTCCAGGCTGTCGAATCTAACAGGTTAAGGCGATTCGGGCGGTGGCACGAGTTCTTCTAGAAGTTGTTTCTCCTTAGCGTGCGCTGCCCGAATCAATTTTTTTGCCAAAATTCGGCGGCCAGCAACGGGCTTTGCTGGCGGTGTTCAATAGACGCCGTCGGAATTTATACGTATGGTGCGGCCTTCGCTCGCCCATGAATCCCGACGATTACAATCCGATTGCTGCAGCACTGAAAGAAGACATTGGTAACGGCGACATCACCAGCGACTTTTTTGTTCCCGAAAGACTGCAGGCGATCGGACGTATCGTTGCGCATCAACCCGCCGTGATTGCGGGAACTGCGACCGCCGCGGAAATTTTTCGGAAAGTAGATCCCGCAACGGAGGTCCAGATCGTGCACGCAGATGGCGATGCTGTCGTTCCAGGCGATGTGGTGATTGAAGTGCGCGGGGTTGCGCGCTCGATTCTCAAAGCCGAACGCGTTGCGCTGAATTTCCTCCAGCGCCTCTGCGGCGTCGCTACGCTCACCCGCCAGTTTGTTGACGCAGTCGGAAATCATCCCGCCAAAATACTCGACACGCGCAAGACGACGCCTGGGCTGCGTGTACTTGAAAAAGCTGCGGTTGTGGCCGGTGGAGGCGTCAATCATCGTTCCGGGTTGTACGATATGGTTCTTGTGAAGGACAACCATCTTGCCGCGCTCGGAGGACTTTCCGGCTTTGCCGATCAGATCCGGCAGCTTCGTAAGGAACGGCCCAACATCAGGATCGAAGTCGAGGCGGACGATTTGGAGCAGGTACGGGCTTTCGTCGAGATTGAGGGCATTGACGCTATTCTTCTGGACAACATGGTGCCGGCGCAGATTCGGGAAGCATTGGCCCTGAGGAGAAACAACATCAAGTTCGAGGCGAGCGGTGGCATCACCCTGAAAAACGTCAGACGGATCGCCGCCACCGGCGTTGATTTCATTTCCATCGGCGCGTTGACGAATTCAGCGCCCGCGGTCGATCTAGGGCTGGAAATGACTCATGTCCACGGCTGACAAATCGAATCGGCTGGTTGCTGATCAACTGCAAGCCGCACTTCCAGGAGCCATCATTGGCCGGAAGATCATTGTGCTCGAACAAACCAGCTCAACTAATGACGCCATTTCGCGGATCGCATTGATAGATGCTTCGTTGTCCATACCAGAGGGTCTGGTTATTTTCGCCGAATACCAAACCGACGGGCGCGGCCAGCGTGGCAAACGCTGGGAATCAGCAGAACGGAAAGGACTTTGGTTTTCAATCCTATTACGACCCGAAATTCAGCTTGCCGAATCGGGACAACTCACGATTTGGGCAATGGAAGCCACCTCGGACGTGATCCGCACCACGTTTGGCCTGGAGCCCGAGATCAAGTTGCCTAACGACATACAAATTCGCGAGCGCAAAGTATCCGGTGTGTTGGTGGAGATGCGCGCGCAACACCAGGCGGCGCATCTGGCTGTCGTCGGAATCGGAATTAACGTGAACCAATGCGCCGACGATTTTCCGGCGGAGCTTGAAGACCGCGCCATATCCCTCGCAATGGCGTTAGGCAGGCAGGTTGATCGTCAAAATTTTGCGATCGCTCTTCTGCGAAAACTGGATGTGACCTACCGCGAAAAATTCCTTTGTCGCGAAGCTGTAGCCGCGGCCGGTGCGCGCGGCAATGCCGGTATGTAATGGTCTGCGCCGCGGTAGATCCTTTACGCTACGAGTTCCCCTGCTCCGATAACCACTCGCGATATACCCGCGGCGAAATTTCGGACGGCTTGATCTCGCTGCGCCCGCCCCAAAACACGTTGGTGTAAGAAACGGGGATATCGCACACGCGCAGGTGCTCATCGATCGCAGCCTTATGATCGAGCAGCAGTCGCTTATCTGTGCCGTGCGCTACAGCCATGATATTGACGTTCTTGAATTCGGGGCCCGCTTCGCGCCAGTAGCAATGCGTTAGAATGTGATGCCGCCCGACCTCACCTCCGGTCTCAATTTCGCGACCCGGCGGCACGGCCCAATGAAATAGCGCGTTGAATCGTGTCACGCGCACGCCGCCCAGAGATGGTTTGACATGTTCGAGAAATGTAGAAAAACGCCCAACGATTTTTTTGGCCGTCAAATCCTCCGCCACGCGACAGAATTCTGCGAGCGTTACGCCCGCTTCATTTGCGCGGGCAACCCAGGGGGACGGCTTGATTTCCTCCGGCGTAAACTCGCGCTTCAGAGCAAACAGAACATTCCATTGCCGTTCGGTAAGCTCGACCTTTTGCACCGCCATCATTTTCGCGGGGTGATCGGCTTTGCTTCCCGGCACAACTGTTTTACGCCGGACGTGCCCAACGCCGAGTGTGAAAATGCCGTTCGCGGGCATGACACGAAAGCGCTCGGCGCCAACTTTTGTCGTCAGCAATTCGCAATGCTTTTGAAGCGAAAATCCCTGAGGAACTTTCAAGGTTGTCCAGAGTTTATAGTCGGATCCGGCGCTGACTGTATCTGTCGAGCGGAGTACGACGTGACCAGAGAACGGATCACGTTGAAACATCCAGTCGAACGCGACGTCAATTTTATCTTCGGGGACTTTCCACGCGACCAGCGCGCCTTCGGCCAGGTTGGTGGCAAGCAGCGTTTGCCGGACCCGCCGGATCGTTCTCGCGCGCAACATCGCAGCGATACGCGCCATCACAACCTCCACACCCACCCCCGAGCGATTCGCAATTTCTTCAAATGGCTCCGGAACAAATCCTTCAATCTTGTCTTCCGAAACGGCCAGGATTTTTCCGTTGATTGGATCGTTGTGCTCAACCGGCAGCATATCAATTAATCCGCCGCGTGCGGGACCTTGTCCAACTGCACCCATTGTTTTCTAGGTTGCGCAAATGAACACCGCGGCAAAGTGAGAGACACTGCCGGCCAGCACGAACAAATGCCAGATGAAGTGGCCATAACGGAGCCGCTCGTTGGTGAAAAATAAAGTGCCTGCGGTGTACGCAATGCCACCGGCGACCAACCAGAGCAGCGCCGACGACGGGATTGCCAGCGCGAGAGGACGTATGACGGCCAGTCCGATCCAGCCTGTCCCAAGATAGAGAGCCATCGAAAGCCTCCGGTGACGTACTGCGCCGCGTGTTGCTTTCATAGCGACGCCGAAAAGCGCCAGTGCCCACACAATCGCGAGCATTGGTAATCCACCACCGACGAGCAAGGGGCCCAAAGCAAATGGTGTGTACGTTCCTGCGATTAACAAAAAAATTGCGGCGTGATCTATGACTTGAAGAAATGATTTGGTATGAGTCCGGGGCCAGCAGTGATAGAGAGTCGATGCCAGGTACACGAGCAACATCGTTGTTCCGAAAATGATCGTCCCCGCGAGAAAAGGGATGTTTCCGTGGCGCACTGCTGCCAAAACCAGAATCGGGACGCCGATGATCGCTCCCAGTAGCCCGACGGCATGACTTACCCCGTTTGCTATTTCTTCGCCCGGCGACTGGGTCCAGCCCTGCAACGGCAGCGACTCGCCAATAGCATTCATCAACACACAATCATGCACGCATATGAGCGGAGTTTGCCAAACAAAAATCCTAACCTGATTCCCCGTGATCGACTTTCTGGTTGAGTGCTTGCCGCCTCAAAGCGTTGCGTGGGCAGGTTGTTGCGTTGAACGTTCGCATTGAAGTGATCAGGGCAATTCTTTTCGACGCGGCAGGTACACTCCTCTATTTGACCAAAACAGTGGGCGACCATTACGCCTGCGTAGGTCGTGAAATCGGATTGGATCTCGACGCGGAGCAACTGGAGCACGCGTTTCACGAAGCATGGAGGCAAATGCCGCACCGCCCGGCCGCGGATGGTCCGAGGGAAAATGACGACAAAGAGTGGTGGCGCGATCTGGTCGGTCGCGTATTCGATCAAATCGCGCCTTCATTGAGTGAACTCGATCGCGATAATTTTTTCGAAATCGCTTACGAACATTTCGCCGAGCCAGGCGTGTGGGAGCTCTACCCCGAAGTGCCTGAAGTGCTTGATCAACTGCGGCCGCGTTTTCAACTCGCTGTGGTCTCAAATTTTGACGGCCGGTTGCGATTCATTCTCGAGCACCTCGGCATTTCCAAGTATTTCAGTTACGTCTTCATCTCCAGCGAACTGGGTGCAGACAAACCGGACCCGGAAATCTTTCGCCGAGCACTAACTCTGATGCATCTAAACGCGAATGAGGTCATTCACGTTGGAGATGATCCGGAACGCGATTGGAAAGCAGCCGCCGCCGTTGGCTTGTCGGTTTCTCGATTGGACCGACCAAACAATTCGCTGCGCGATTTGCTCCGATTCTTGAATCTGTCGGACAACCACATCGCTTGCGAGAACCGCTAACATGGGAGGCGCGGTTCGTTGAACCCTTGCAAATGTTATCAGAACTTCAACAGGTTCGCTGCAATCTTTGCGATCGGTATTCAGGACCGCCGCTAGAAAATGACCAGAGATCCTTCGCCTGCGCTCAGAATGATAATTGGCGTTGGTGGAAGTTTGAGCGCGATTAAAAATTGGGTCGGCCGGGACTCGAACCCGGAACCAACCCCGAAAGCTTTCGGGGCTGCTCTTTAGTTGGCAGACTTCAGGACGGAGAGTACAAGTCGCGGGTTCTTTTTACGTTTGAGACTCTGCTCGAGTTTGCGTGCTTCGATCATCGACGGGAGCTCCTTCGCCGCGACAAGTTCAATTTGGCCGCCAAATCGGCGTGTTGTGTGATTGCTGCCGCGCTGGTGTTCGGCGATTCGCCGTTGAAGGTCCTCGGTCGCGCCGATGTAATATCGGCGATCGCCACGCAAGACGTAGACCCAAGCCATAAACCATTGGGTCGGCCGGGACTCGAACCCGGAACCAACGCCTTAAAAGGGCGCTGCTCTACCGATTGAGCTACCGACCCTCGAAGTTTCAGTTTCCTGTAGCTAAAAAAATTTTCAATCCAGAACCAACCCCGAAAGCCTTCGGGGCTGCTCTACCGATTGAGCTACCGACCCTCGAAGTTGCAGTTTCCTGTAAGCTAAAAAAATTTTCAATCCAGAACCAACCCCGAAACCTTTCGGGGCTGCTCTACCGATTGAGCTACCGACCCTTCGAAGTTTCAGTTTCCTGTAGCTAAAAAAATTTTTCAATCCAGAGCCAACCCTGAAACCTTTCGTTGCGTCGACCTTCAAGCAAGCTAATCAGATTCAGAGCAATGGACCGCAGCTTATTTCAAACAGAAAGGAGAATCGCGATCGCATCGGGTCAATGATCGCGATTGCTAAACCGAATCTTGCAGTGAAAGGCCTGAACTCGGCCGATCCGTTACTCCCATTCGCCACAGCCGATCGTGATTTCTCACAATCATAAATGCATTTTCGTCGAGGTGCCGAAGACTGGCTCGACAAGCGTCCGAGCAATCCTCGGCAAAGCATGGAGACCGCACCTCGATTTGGTACAAATCAAACAGCTAATGGAAACGTCCTGGACCGAGTTCGGCGGAAGAACGAACCGAATCATGGCTGCGCTCTATTTGCTCCGCCCCGAGGAACGCCGAAGAGAAACCGGACGGCGGCAATTCGAATCCTACTTCAAGTTCGGATTTGTTCGCAATCCATGGGACCGGGTTGTATCGCTGTATGAGCGCACGGAAGCATTACAACTCCGGAATGAAATGAGCTTTGAACAATTTGTCGACTGGATCGAGTACAGCAGTGCCACATGCGTCCATTCGTCCCCGCATCGTTACCAACTTGATTGGTTTGTCGATGCGAACGGACATTTGTTAGCCGATTTTATCGGTAGATTTGAGCGACTCGACGAGGATTGGGCTTTCGTAGCACAGAAACTCGGTGTGGAAAAGAAGTTGCCGCACCGGCGCGAGAACCCCAAAACGCATCATTATACGGAATACTACACTCCTCGAACAAGAGATGTTATTGCAGCCAAGTTCAAAGTAGATATTGACCGATTCGGTTATGAGTTCGCCGGCTAAGATAAAAGCGATTGTCCTCACTTGTGACCGCTATCGAGCGATCACGAAACACATGATCCTGAAATACGATCATCTGTGGCCGGATCATCCGTTCGTTTTTCATGTTCCTTATCAGGAACTTCGCGGAACCGATACCGACCGCATCAAGTACCACGCGGCGCCTGAGGATATCAAGGGAACCATCTTACATCTGCTCGCCGATATCGATGACGAGGAATGGATTTACTGGTGCGTGGACGACAAATACCCGATCCAGCTTCCCACCGACAAGGTGACCACTCTGATCTCGCATGCCATGCGTTCACCTGGGGTCGATGGCATGTTGTTCTGCAGATGCCGGGCGCTGCTGAGCATCCCCCGGCTCACGCTTCATCCTCACAGAGTGAAAAACCTGTTCGGGGATGTGTATCTTGAACGAAAGGGTTGGTGGCAGATATGGATCCATCAAATCCTGCGAGCCAAGGTGCTTCGATATCTCTTCAAGCATTTGCCCGATCATATTCCGAACGCCAAGGCGATGGATGATCTCAAGGACGATGTACCAAAGTTGCCGGAGCATAGATTGTTCGTGACGGAAAAAAATTATGCTGTCTTTGGCGAATCCACCCGGCGCGGCATGATCACACAAAACTGCTACGAAAGCATTGTGCAGTCAGGAATTGAGCTGCCGGAATGGTTTCAACAGCCAGACGGCGAAAACGTGACGATCGGGAAATTGTGAGCGACTGGCGCGCCGCATACTGAAATGTTTGCCCCTTCCGATTTTCTCGAGCTTGAACACACCGCTCACTCGAAGTTGTTCGAGAACCAGAATTATGTTTGGGACGCTCTCAAACAGATCGCGAGTTACTTGCAGTTCAGGCTGAAACCGGCTGTGTTCGGCGAGCTAATTGGCAAGCCGTTCATCAGCAATCGCGTGTTCATTGGCAGAGGAACCGTCGTTGAGCAGGGCGCGGTTTTAAAAGGACCGGCGTGGATCGGCGAAAACTGCCAAATTCGCAGTGGTTGCTATGTGCGCGAGAACGTCATCGCCGGCAACGGCGTTGTAATGGGCAACTCGTGCGAGTTTAAAAACTGCATTCTATTCGATGAAGCACAGGTACCGCATTTCAATTACGTCGGAGACTCCATCCTGGGTCATCAGGCGCACCTCGGCGCGGGTGTGATTCTGTCGAACGTCAAACTCAATCATGCTGAGATCGCAGTGACTACACCGCAAGGCGAGATTCCAACCGGGTTGCGAAAATTCGGTGCAATCGTCGGCGACCGAACCGAGATCGGGTGCAATGCCGTGATCAATCCCGGCTCAGTGATCGGACGGGATTGCATGATTTATCCCGGCGTAAACTTCCGCGGCGTCCTGCCAGACGGCAGCAGGGTCAAATTGCGCCAGGAATTACACGTGATTGGAAAACGCTGAGGGCTTGCCTGCTGTCCTGCCCACGAATTGCCGACGCATCGGAGTCCCGTCTCATCCGGGCGGGTTGCAAGAAACATGGGGGAAATTCTGATAGCTGCCGGATTTTTTTTGATCTGGCAAGCGTCTCAATGACGGCTTGCGTGCGATCTAACTCTTTGAAAGGGGAACAACCGATGGGTCACTCTGCTCAACAGGACTCTGCGCCTTCGTGTGCGGAGCCAATCAGCGGCTCTGCCAGATCGGAGGTGATCAAGCTCATCCGGCACCGGCTGCACGAACCGCTCGGCCCGACATTGTTAGTGCTGCAGCTCCTGCTGCGCGAGGAAGCACTTTCCCCGCAGGGTGTTGCACTCATCCGGATGCTCCAACGCAACATTAAAGAAGAAGTACGCGCCATCCGGGAATTGCTGACGATTATCGAGAAATTCGTTGAAAAGCCGAACCAGTCGGATGGCCAGGCAGAACAGCGGTTGGAAGAATCCCCTCAACCGCGTTTGTCTTGAGGTTTGTCGGCGTTCGCACGGTCGCGGAATTCCGCCGAAACGAACAATGATTTAACGTCGATGGTTCAGTCGGCATCAATGAAATACCGAATCTTCACTTACTACGGCGACGCACTTCCTATAGCTCAGAAACTGCAGCAGGAAGGTTGTGAAGTTGTAGTTGGCATGGTCCACGACAAGGCAGCGATTCATTCTGCCAGAGAAGGCGAGCTGCGACTGGAGAATACCGAAGCCAAGAGGCGCCGACTGGCACTGTTCGATGGGTTGATTGAAAAGCGCCCGGCCAATCTTTTGATCGACGAAATGCGCGGCTACCAAAACCCCGAAGAGTATTTCGTGTTTTTCGATCGCAACCACTTGTTCCAGTTCAGCGATCAGATCGCGGACATGCCATTCCACGGCAATTTCCCAACTGAAGCAGATTACTTGTTCGAACGAGAGCGCGACGATGCCAAGCAACTCGTCCGTGAGCATTATCCTCGCCTGCATGTGCCCGACGTAAAACCGTTCGATGACGTGGAGGAGGCGCTTCACTTCCTCAACTCCACGGAACAACTGTGGGTGCTTAAAGGTCAGGATGATAGCGTGAAGACTTTCGTTCCTGACGTTGACGATCCAAAACTCGCTGCCACACAGATCATCGAGATTCTGAAAGAGAACAAAGCGGCCTATGACGATTCCGGATTTATCCTCGAAGAGTTAATCAATCCCGCCATTGAAATCACGCCGGAGAAAATCTATTACGATGGCGTGCCGTTGGCGGTGGTCCTCGAGTTTGAAAATAAGCCGTTCGGCAGCGGAAACATTTCGATCCAGACTGGATGTTCGCAAAATCTGCTCTTTCCGATCGGAATGAGCGACAAAATCAACGCCATAGCTTTTCCGCCGATCGTCGATGAAATGGCAAAGCAGCATAAAGGTCTGTTTTATTGGGATGCCTCGCTTCTGATCGACAAGCGGACCGGCAAAATTTATTTCGGCGAATTCTGTTCAAACCGCCCCGGCTATAACTCACTGTTCACTGAGCTCGCGCAATGTCCGTCAGTGAACGATTATTTTTCGTCGGTTGCCCGAAAAGAGAGCCCTTTCAAGCTCGGAACCGTTGCTACTTCAGTCTTGCTCTTGAGTCCCGCCACTGACGAGGAGACTGGCCGGACTGCTGAGGGACTGCGCATCGACTATAAAGCGGAGATCGAAAAAAATCTCTGGTTATGGGATGTCCGCCGCGAACGTAATCGTCTTGTCACCGTCGGCGACGATTGGAATCTCGGGGTGATCACCGGCGCTGGTGATTCCATCGATCAGGCCGTTAATTCGATGTATAAAAGCGTGGATGGCTTCTCATTTGCCGGCGCTTATTACCGGCCGAAGTCCGACTTTCTATCGCTCGATTATCCGACATCCATATTGAACCGCGTCAATTACGGCCTGGAGAAGAAGCTTTATCAACTGCCTTTCAACGTAAGGGTCGCTGACATCAAGAAGTAGTTATCCCGAATATGCGCGCGGCGTTCGCGTGCATGACTAACTCGCGCTCGGCTGGTTCCATCTCAAGCGCCTGCACCGCTCCCAAATACTCCCTCTGTGAGTACAATGGATAATCCGTGCCGAACAAAAACTTTTGGTACGAATACAGAAAAACCCGCACCTGTTCCATGCGTTGTTTGAATACCTTTACGTCATGAGCAGTGATCGGCATGTTTTCCGCGAAGAATGCTGACATGTCAGCAAAGACATTTTGATTTTTCGCCAGGACGGCCGCGCAATCGATCAACCACGGGTTGCCCATGTGCGCCATCACGATGTTGAGATTTGGGAAACATGTCGCTACTCGATCAACCTGTAACGGGTGCGAATATTCCAGCAAACCAGTGCTGCCGGCTTCGAGAACGCCTGTGTGAAACATGATCGGCACGTCGTGCTGTTCGCAATACTCGTATAGCTGGTGAAGCCGCTCGTCGTTAGCCGAATACTCCTCGTACCCTAGATAAAACTTCAATCCTACGACTCTCTCCTCCTGAAGAAGTCGGGTAAGCTCCTCGACGTACTTCAGCTCGACGGTTTTTGAAAAGACGCAATTTACCAGCGCCCACAGTCTATCCGACCGGCTGACCGCATCGAGTACTTGAACCACATTGGAAACGTCTCCGGGAAGCGTCTCGGCAATCACGATCGACGCGTCGATTCCTGCTTCATCCATCGATTGAAGCAATTTGTCTGCGTCACCGTCATCATCGAGATGGGTATGGCAATCGATCACCATCGGTTTACTAAAGGCCTGCCGTGCACCTCTTCAACGTGGTTTTCATGCTCAACTCATTTTGCCTAACGATCAGTGGCGCGGCGGCACCCGCGCGAGAGAGCTGATTTGGACGATCGTTGAGAATCTGCGGTGGGTAGCACCTTCCGGTTATCGATAGATACAGGAGAGACCGGCGTGAAGCGGAATCGGTCAATAGTTTGCCAGTCTCGTTAGGTGATACTTTCGCCGCGGCGCTTCTGATAATCCCAGCCTTTCAGAGATGTCGGAGCTGTGCGTGGCCTTACCAGAAGGCCATTCTTTTGCAGGTATGGCACTTCTCTTACGGATTCCAACGGTTTTGGTGTGGTTATCGTTTACCACCCGGCCTGAATCGGCATCGATAAATTGAAACATCGTCTGGATCTCCGAGCGGGAAAGGAGGGCGCGCTTTTTCTTCTGCTCTTGAAGCAACCCTGTAAGTTCGTCGTTCCAGCCTCGTTTGCGCATGAATTCATTCCACATATGAATCTCGCCTTCGGAGCGCCGGTGACCCATCCCGAAACACGACTGCAAAATCGCCTCGTCTGTGAGCCCCTGGTTCGCGTAACTGACCAACAACTCGTAAGTAACTCCTAAAAACATCGCGCACTTTTGATCGAAATCCTTTTCGAAGTCCTCGACATGTCCAGGAGGTAATTCGCCTCGAGCGATACTACGAATTTTGTCGAGCATTCGACCGAAATAGACCAAGCCGCATGTCTGTTCGTACGGACTGCGAAGACCTGGTCTCTTTGCCCCACCCTGATTCACAGTTTTGTTAGGGACTTCCTTAAGGAATCCTGCCATTGGCTGTCAAGAACGTTTTCGCGCCGGGTGTCAACGGGACCGCATCAAAATAACGGCGGCGACGCTCGCGCGCCGCCGCCTGGATTGAAGGTTCTGCTTGCCTCGGCAGGCGTCGATCCGGTTCTACCAAGGAAGCGGACAGACAATCGAAGTTACCACTCCCGTACCCGGGTGAGCAGGATCTCCGTCGTAGCCGGAATCGGTTTGGACAATTACCATCATGGGCACGTCACCGGTGATCGGCGAGCGCGACTGCTTTATCGAGCTCGACACCATAACTATAGCGAGATTTCATTTCACTCATTACGCCATTCAGCGGTGACGATGCTGAAAGCCGTTGTCGCCGTTCAGAGGTGTACTGCAGGAAAACCGGTGAGATCTTATGAGGAAAAATTGTGCGTGACCGAACACAACGTCCAGCATGACACCATTCCACCTTGCGCCCGTGCTTGTCCCAACGAGCGACCACGACGCGATAAAAAAATCCGCCCGCCGATTTTCACCAGTGGGCGGAAACTTGTTTAACGTTTCGAGTCTTGGATTACGAACCAGAAGGCCGAGCAGATCATACTGCGGAGAACCGGTGAAATCTTCGCGTAAGGATGAGTGTGCTCCGGTCGATCTTTTTACCCATGTAAATAACGCGGTCTCTGGGGCGCGCCGATTCGGCGGGCGTGGTTCGGAGCTTCCCCGAGCCACAGCGTTGCGAGCTTTTCACTTCTTTTGCGAGGGCCAGCTAATCCGGGAAGGCCACGGGACCTCAGCTCTTTTCGGCCCTACGGGCGCGCTCAGTGTTGTCTTCTCGATGTCAGAAAACGCGCGTTGATCTCCCGTTTTTTGAGTCGTCACACGTTGTTCTTGCGTTCGAGTGCCGGATAGGTTGCGAAGACGGGACAGCGGCCACAGGCTTGGTCTTAGAAGTGGCAGAAGCTCGGCCCTATTCGCAGGGCGGGATTTCTTCCAAGTGCGATCGGCCACTATTTCCCTCGCAGCGCGGTCCGTTAACGAAAATGGTGCTGTTGTAATTTGCGTAGCAGGGCGGGACCACCGCGGCAAAGTTTATCACTACCGGCTCGGTTCCGTAGTTGAATACACGGTGCACACGGCCAGGCGTTTCAGAGAAGGCACTGCCAGCGGGTAATACCTTGAGCGCTGTCCCGCACCCTTCATCTTCAGTGAGGGTTCCGCTGACGATTACGCCCCAAATCGGCCCCGGGTGGAAATGCCAGGGAAAGGATTCTCCCGCGGCGAAGGTGACCTGAAACATCGAGACGATCTTGCCGCTTGGGAGCGTGCCTTCGCCGAACGGAACGAAATCGAATGCGCTGGCGATATTCGCGGAGAGCAGGCCCAGCGTTAAAAGGAGAGTTCCGTAGAACGCCAGCTTGGGTTTCGCGGTTATCCGTCCAAAGGCCGGTTTTACAGTTTGGATCTCGCTCTGGTTATTTATCGATGTGTTTGGGTTGTTTGCTTTCATCGGTGCTTCCTAAACAGGTGAAGATCACCTGTGTTTTGTTTTCCTTTTGTTTCTTGTTTTGCGCCTCCTATGACTTCTCACCATAAGAAGTCATTTTTGGCCGTTCAGAGGTGTACTGCAGAAAATCCGGGGAAATCTTACGCGGGAAGTTTGTGGTTTTTTCTAAACCGCGGATGTCGCGGATATTCCGGAGCGGGGAGCGCATGCGCTCACCCATGCTGATTGTGGCGCCCCCGCCGCAACATGCTTTGTGCGGAGAAGATGTCTGGTGTTCTGCGAAAAAACGTTCGCGATCGCGAGGGCACGATCGCCAGCACGCTAGGCGCGTGCGCTCCCCGGAGCTTATTTCATCGCGACCGGCTGCTTGGCTTCTTCGAGGAGGTTTTCGAAGCGCGGATCGCCACGAAGCGGATCCCAGAACGGCAGCAGTTTCAGGTTGCCATAGCTAAGGTCGCTCGGGCGGCGGATGATACTGGCAAGCTGGTCGAGGGCGAGATCTTTATCGCCAACCCAGGCAGCGATCACTGCTAAATACTCGGCCACGACCACGCCCTCGAGCGCGTCCTTTTCCAGAGGAAGAAGTTCGGACGCACGCCGGCCTTCGCGCATCGCTTCTTCTTTGCGTCCAAGTCCTGCGTCGATTAAACCAAGGAAAACAAGCTCCTGGGCGATACCGGGTTGAGCCTGCACAATTTTCTCTTGTTCCGCGCGTGCGGCAGTGAACGCGGCCCGCGCCTTGCCAGCGTCGTTTGCCATGCGAGCGAGAACGCCTTCGATAAACGGACGATTGAAGTGTACGCTGTCGCCCAAAGAAATTGGCGGACGATTGAAGTCGACACTGTCGCCAAAGGAAATTGGATTCTCGCCTATGGCGACTAAGCCATTTTTGGCAGTTGCAACATTCCGTTCGACGAGTGCGCAGCCAAGCCAGTAATTGGGCCAATACGGGAGAGCACTAGGATTTGTGGCCCGAATCGAATCGATCAGTTGGTGCAACGGCCGGATATCCGCTTTCTCAGCGTAATCAACGTACGCTAGGTCAACTTTCGCCTGAATATTGCTCGGCTCGACGGCCAATAACCGATTCAACGCCGATCGTTCCTTAGCATACCGTCTGAGCCACCAGTAATTTATCCCAACGCAATTCGCCAACTCCCGATCGCGCGGGTTGAGATCAAACGCGTGCTCAAAATTTCGCGTGCTCTCTTCCCAACCTCCTTGACGCCTTTGGATAGCACCCATCAGATTGAATACCCGCGCGTCATTGGGCAGGGTTTGTCGGGCAATGTCCAGTTCGGCCAGCGCACCATCATAATCGAGATGGCCCCAATAAAGATTTTGTGCACGAGCCAGGTGCGTTTCGCCCGCATCAGGACGAAGGATGGTTGCTGATTGGATGGCTGCTTCGGCCAACGCCAGGCGCGCGGAAATATGGTCTAAGCGATCCCAATAAAACCAGTCATGGATGTACGCGAGCTGGCAATAAGCATCAAAAAACAATGGATCACGCGCCACGGCCTGATTCAGCAGATCGACCGCCTCAAGTAAGTCCGCTTTCCCAGTGAGGCTGTTGTCCGAGCTCAGAACAAGATTGTTTGCTCGGCTGTAGAGATCGAAAGCTGTGACATCGGCAGTTGGCTTTCTCTCGAGAGCCAGTTTCTCAGGACCCGAGATTTTCGTGTGGAGCTGCTCAGCAACTTTTTGTGCAATCTCGCTTTGGATTGCGAACATATCATGCAAATCACGATCGTATTCTTCCGCCCATACGTGAGTGTTGGTGCGGGTGTCAATTAACTGCGCATTCAAATGAATCCTGGCTCCGTCCCGGCGGACGCTTCCTTCCAATACGTGCGAGACACGAAGCGCATTACCGATCTCCCGCGCGTTCTGCTTGGCCCGATATTGCAGAACGCTTGTGCGGCTTATCACTTTGAGGTCGGCGATTTTCGCCAGCTTAGTGAGAATGTCGTCCTGCACGCCGTCGGCAAAGAACACCTGCTCTTTGTCCTCGCTCAAATTTTCAAATGGTAGCACAGCAATGCCGGTCGTAATCGGGTTCTGCGTTAGTTTGCTGTTCCAAACGATCCAACCGACAGCGACTGCCAGCGCTGCTAATGATGCAGCTAATACCGCGCTGGTGGGATTTCTACGCGCCCATTTCTTTCCTCGTGTGATGATTCCAGCGTGTCGAGCCACGATCGGTTCATGCTTTAGCCAACGTTCCAGATCTTCAACCAGCGCGAGAGCAGACGAGTAACGGCGCTGTGGATCTTTCTCGAGACACTTCATACAAATCGTCGAGAGATCGTGATCTATCTTCGGATTCCACGCCCGCGGTGGCCTCGCCTCAGTATCCAGCAATAGCTTAATTGTTTCGTAGGTTGTTCCGCCAGCAAAAGGCGGATGACCAGTGAGCAACTGGTAGAGGACTGCGCCCAGCGCATATACGTCTGTCGCTGCTGTTAGTGCCGCGTTATTTCCTACAGCTTGTTCAGGTGCCATGTAGCTCGGCGTGCCCAGCACTTCTATCGTGCTTGTGAGGGTGCTCTCAGTCTCGATCAATCGCGCGAGTCCGAAGTCAGTTAGATGCGGTTCACCTTTTTGATCGAGCAGAATGTTTCCCGGTTTAATATCGCGATGCAAAATGCCGTGCTCGTGCGCGTAATGAACAGTTCGCGCTACCTTCGCGATTAGTTCGACTGCGTGTCGGATTGGCATTGGCTCACGCTTGACCACTGCGTCAAGTTGGCCGCCTTCGATGAACTTCATGCTGAAGTAGCACGAACCATCGCGCTCGCCGATTTCGTGAATCGGAACAATGGATGGATGCTCGAGGCTGGCGGCGGCTTCGGCTTCGCGGCGAAAACGTTTCAGGTGCGATTCGGTTGCCCACTGGCCGAGGCCAATCACCTTGAGTGCAATAGTGCGGTTCAGACTTTTCTGCCGGGCTCGATAAACCACGCCCTGACCGCCACGGCCGATTTCTTCCTGGACTTCGTAATCGCCAAAATCTGTCATCGTCCGCGCGGACTTCGGCGTGCGCCCTTCGCCTTTAAGTTGGGCGGTGGACACTGGACGTTGAGCGTTCGACGTTTGCACTTCCTCTGCCAGAAGATTAAGACCTGTCTCGAGTTGGCAAGCTGGGCAGCCTCCCTGTCGCGCGTCGACGGGAATCTTTGCCCCGCATTTTTCGCAAACGCTGCTGACCGTCGTCATCTTGCTGGCTTGGCCATTCGTCCCTTCAATAAAATAATGCAGCAAATCATGGCGAAGCTTACGCGCGCAACACGGTAATCAGGTGGCGCAGCTCATCTTCGATATCGACAGCAACCGCTACCGTGTGCGCGACTTCTTCGCGCAACAGTTCCCGATAACGTTGACGAAATCGATGGAAAGCTTGGTTCACAGCATTTTCGGTCATGCCTAACTCACGTGCGATCTCGACTTGCGAAGAGTGATCCGGGTCGTTGGTGAATGATTTCTGCAGCCGGTCAAACAACTGGATCTTGCCGGCGACACGATGCTCCTCTTCCAGTCGCGCGAGGACTTCGTTGAGTACTGTCATCGCCCAACGACGTTCGTAAATCTGGTCCGGAGTCGCTGTGTCCGCCGGTTCGAAACTGGCGTTTTCCCCGTGGTGAAATTGATCCAACGAAATCAATCGCTGGCCTTCACCGCGTTTAATTGCCATCGCACGGTTGTGCTCGTTGGTCAGGAAATGTTTCAGCGACGTGAGCAGATAAGAACGCAGGCGTCCCTTCTCCTTGCGAACGGTATCAAAATCTCGACGCTCCAGGAGCAGCGCAAAGAAACCCTGTGTGAGATCTTTTGCCTCCTCCGGTTCGGTGCCCTGTCGCCTTACGAACGCATAAATTGGTCGCCAATAGGTGCGGCAAAGTTTTTCCAACGCCGCTTGTGCAGTCGGCGTCGGGCCTTGCGCCTCAAGGACCACGCTCCAGTGAGTGGTTGTAAACGCGACCGCTGCACGCTGTGCAGTTGGAACAATCCCATTCCCCGTGGCCTGATTCTCATTAGCAGGCACGTTTGCAATCCAAACAAGAAGTCGCGCGAGAAACAAGTCTGCAGAAGGTACCTTTTTACCCGCAGTCAGTCCCAAATCTTGACGCGGCTGGTTCGCGCGGCGCCCGCACCTATGTGGGACAGCCAGCATGCCTGAGATTCCGGTGGACCACACATACGAGGGCAAGACCGTCGCTCTCCATGTCGGCGATGTGCTCGTCGTCACACTGCCGGTCAACATGCCGACCGGTCTGCACTGAGCGTCGCATCGTACGACCAGAATAGCCTTACATGAGTTGCTCAGTTTGAGTTGGTTAAGTTCAATGGCGGATGGGGGGGGATTCGAACCCCCGGTGCCTTTCGGCACACACGCTTTCCAGGCGTGCACAATCAACCACTCTGTCACCCATCCCAGACTCGTGCTCGTAATCGTGCTCCTGCTCGCGCTCGAGTCCAATCGATTACGATTACGAGCACGAGTAGAAGCTACAACTGCACGCGACGGAACAATTCGTCGAGTGGTAATTGGATGCCGATGTAGAATTCGCCGAAATCGGCGTATTCGGCACTGACCGGGTCGAAACGCATTTTGTACACCACGGCTTTAATCTGAAACGTGTCGCGCGCGAAAAGAGTCACGCCCCATTCCGCATCATCGAGACCAGTCGAACCGGTGATCAACTGTTTGACTTTGCCTGCGAACTCGCGACCCACAGCAGCGTGTCCTTTCATCAACTGGCGTCGTTCCTCATACGGGAGTGCGTACCAATTACGCTGTTCACCACGGCGCTTACTCATGTTGTAAAAACAAATCACCGGCCAGTCGGGTAACGTCGGGTACACACGGTCCTGCCGGTAATGTTGGATCCGTTCCCGAAATGATCTCAACGCCTCTTCGAGCTTCGCAGGATCCTTGCCGACACCGGAATCCAGTGTCTGAGCATATTCTTCCTCGGTCGTGATGTATTCACTCTCCTCAGTCAACGACAAATAACTGTAGACGGGCGTGAGCACATCTGCGCCTAACGAGAGCGATAATCGTTTCTCGATTCGGTTGGCGTTGTGCAGATCAGGGGTGATCAGCATGAAGCCGATATCAGCCTTAGGCGTGACCATCCCAAGCGTGAGTAATTGTGTGGAATCCATCGCACGCACATCCTGCACCAACGCAGAAAGGTTTGTTTTCGCCGCGTTCTGCTCCTCGCGGCTGAGTAACTGCCACTGGCCGTACTCGATCCGGTAAAACAGATGAAGGCAGTGCCACCCGTCCTCGGGAACAAGCGTCGCGTTCTTGTCAGTCATCGAAGTAGTGTCGGACGCGAAAAGGGGTGGTCAAGCCGCTGAGCGCGTCATGGTGAACGCAGCGAAGTCGAAGGATCCCGTGATTCGAATCAAACGGCCTCGCAACGCGGTTCCTCGACTTCGCTGGAATGACATTATTACCCAGTAGTTTGAACCTTCGGTAAATGCGCCATGCAATATTCTTCGCCGTCGCGCGCGACACGGAAATCGAGATTCGGATCGCTTAGCTCGGTCGCGCCACAAACCGCGCAGCGATGCAGCGCTTCGGTGGTACTGCGCGAGTCCGACTCAAAACGTTTGCGTCGTGTCGAAACGCCGTGCCGGTGCCGAGCGTGATGAATAATCTCCGGTCCGAAGAAAATAAAATAATTGGCGAATGCGATCACCAGGGCCGCGCGATAGGAGTTGGGCCGCATGAAAAATCCGAGCAGTAGATACGCTGCTAATGCCCAGCCGAGCCATTTGATTTTAACCGGGAGAATAAAAAGGATGTAGATGACTTCGTCTGGATAAAATCGCGCGAACGCGAAGAACAACGACGCGATGAGCATGAGGTTGGAAAAATTGCTGCCGAAAAAGAATGCCGCGGCGGTCGTGCCAATCATGCCTACAACAAAATAGAGTGTGAGTCGGAAGGCGCCCCAAGCGCGTTCGAGACCTTCGCCAATGAACCATAGAAACCAGAGTGCCAGCACCAGCCACAGTGTTTGCATTGGACCGGGCGCTCCGATGCCGCGCGGAATGAAAATGTAGGTGACCAATCGCCAGATTTGACCATGCCGAATGCGCGCCGGATCCAGATCGAGTACCAGGACGAACTCCGGGTATAACAACATTAACACCCAAACCAGCGCCGTGAAGCCAATCACGATCCGGATCAGCCCTGGAATACCGAGGAAACTAAAACGGCGTTCGAGTTTATCCAGCCAGGTCATTGCTCGGCGGACAGTAATGCAACATTCCCTCACCTCAATGCTCTCCCTTTAGCAAAGGCGAGCGGCGACTCCGATCACGAATGGCAAGCGGCAGCGAATGGATCCCAGCATTTTTCCCCTCCTCCGCCGTCGAGGAGAGCATGAAAGTGAGGAATCGGTTTCAAATTGTGCGGCCTCCTTGCGGAAGATTGCGCTGAGTCTAGTTTCGTTTATGACTGAAGCCGCACACAAAAAGACGCCGCTTTACGACGAGCATGTGCGGCTCGGGGCGAAGATGGTTCCCTTCGCGGGCTGGCTAATGCCGGTGCAATACACCAGCATCGTCGAGGAACATCAGGCAGTGCGGAACAATGTCGGGATGTTCGATATTTCTCACATGGGCCAGTTCACCGTCGAGGGCGCCGACGCTCAGTCCTGGCTCAACAGCATGCTGACTAACAATCTCGACAAGCTCGAGGTGGGAATCGGTCAATACACTTTCTTGCTTAATGATCGCGGCGGGATAATTGACGATTTGATTGTTTATCGTGTCGCCGAGCAGAAATACCTGCTGGTCGTAAACGCCGGTCGTGCTGATCAAGATTTTGCATGGCTGCAACAGCACAACACAGGAGATGCCTCCGGCTTGCCCCACCGCGAAGATCCCAAGCGGGACGCATGCGCTACCTTGACCAGCCACACCCCGAAATTTGGTGCAGTAGCGATTCAAGGCCCAGCGACCATGGCTTTGTTTCGCGCGCTCTTCGGTGATGACGCCGAACTGCCAGCTCGAAACCACATTGCCGATATTGCGTTCGACGCAACGAGCGTTTCAGTCGCGCGCACCGGCTATACTGGTGAGGATGGTATCGAAGTTTTTTTTTCCGCAAAGGACGCGGCGAAGTTTTGGGGTGCCGTGCTCGAAAAAGGTAAGCCGCTCGGGATCAAGGCATGCGGTTTGGGAGCACGCGATACATTGAGATTGGAGATGTGCTATCCACTCAACGGTTCGGATCTGTCGCCGGAACGAAATCCAATTGAGGCGGGACTGGGGTTCTTCGTTGATTTAAGCAAAGCAGATTTCATCGGTCGCGACGTGTTGGTGAAGACTAAAGAATCAGGGCCTGCTGAAAAGCTGGTTGCGTTCCGGATGAAACAGAAGGGTCCGCCGCCGCGGCCGCACTACGGCGTGTTTCGAAATGGCGAGCGCGTTGGGGAAGTCACGAGCGGCACGCTTTCTCCAAGCTTGAACTGTGGCATCGGCATGGCGTATGTGTCGTCGGCGCACGCGAAGATCGGCTCTGAAATTGACATCGAAATTCGCGCGCAAAAATTCCCAGCCACAGTGGAAAAGAAACCGCTCTACAGGAAACCAGCACCATGATGATTCCAGACGATTTGCTCTACACCGAAAGCCACGAATGGATTAAGCGCGAAGACGATAAAATCCGGGTGGGCATTACGGATCACGCACAATCCGAATTGACCGACGTGGTTTATGTCGAGCTGCCGAAGCTTGAATGCCAGGTGAATGCGAAAGAGCCGATCGCGGTTGTTGAATCGGTGAAAGCGGCCAGTGACATTTACGCGCCAGTAAAAGGCACAGTGGTAGAGGCCAACACGGCGCTTGAAGCCGATCCAGGCCTGATCAACCGCGAACCGTATGGGCAAGGCTGGATATTCGTTCTCAAGATCGAGAATCCCGACGAGCTCAAGAATCTCAAAGACGCTTCCGGCTATAAAACGCACATCGGTTGAAACTGGAGTTCTTCGAAACATCCGCGGATTTCCGAAGCTGGCTGGAGAAGAATCATTCGACGGCAACCGAGCTATGGGTTGGCTTTTACAAAAAGGCTTCAGGAAAACCGAGCATCACATGGCCAGAGTCGGTCGATCAAGCACTCTGCTTCGGCTGGATCGACGGGATCCGGAAGCGTGTCGACGAAATCAGTTACCGGATCCGGTTCACGCCACGGCGGCGTGGAAGCATTTGGAGCGCAATCAACATCAAACGCGCCAAAGAACTCGTTAGGCAAAGACAGATGCGGCCCGCTGGATTGCAAGCATTCGCTGCACGCATCCAGAATAAATCGGGGATCTATTCGTACGAACAACGCAGCACGGAGTTGAACGAGCCGTACGCGAAACTGATAAAAAAGAACAAAGCCGCCTGGAACTTCTTGCAAAAACAGCCGCCGTCATATCGCAAAATGATCGGCTGGTGGATTGTCAGCGCGAAGAAAGAAGAAACGCGAATGGCTCGCCTGACGAAATTGATCCGCGAATCTGCGAAAGAAAAGCGTTTATAACGCGATCAGCCTGTTGAGCCTTTCTTGATTGCGAAGCCGATGTATCCCCAGCGGCCCCATTCGTGGTGCGAACTGCGCTGGAAATCGCGGCGCCCGGTCTTCTTTTCGTGCGCGTAGGTTTTGGTCACGAATTCAGGAAAGGCTGCATTCATCTGGACGTCGTGTGACACAAGCAACCCGCCGTCGCGCAGGCGTGGCCAGAACGCGCGAAATTCCCAGAGCATGTGCCGATAGCTATGCGAGCTGTCGTGCAGGAACATATCGACTGACTCAGGTAGTCGGTTGGCTTTGAGCAAATCTTCGATTCGACCACGCACCGGCTCGAACTCACTGCGCAGTTCGTCTGGAATCAGGACACCTTGCTCGCAATCTTCGCTCAGTTCGATGCTGTACAGTTTCGAGGTAGCAAGTTTTTCATCAACAAGCGCCTTCAAGATGAACGCGGAGGACATGCCGATAAATCCGCCCGATTCGACGACCACCACAGGCCGCAACCAACGGGTCAATCCGTAAAGCGTTGCGCAATCTAGTGCTCCCATCACGCCGTCGCTGCCGTAAGCGTCCCGGCGGCTGATCATGTCGGACATGAATTCGCTGACGCGGATTTCCTTCGCGAAACGCGCAACGGCATCCCACATAGAGTAAAAGGATGTTGATGACGACGAGGTCTGAGCGGTTTGGTTCATTTGACGCCGGCGAGGCAGTGGAAATACGCGCATTTTGCGTGAGGAACCCGAAAACATTCGCCGCACTTTGAACCGAGGCGAGTATTATTTCGCTTCGCTCTGGTCGGAAGCGCACGCTTGCAGCGTGAAGAGAAGAGCATCCTGCTCTTCCAAGTCGGGATTAAAGTAGCGCGAGCGTCCTCGCTTGCGCGCCTGATGGAAACTCGCAAGCCGAAGCATGCGCTACTTCAGATCATCCCAAGCTCGATTCCCTCGGTTTTTGCAACCCCGGCAGTGCAGGTTTCATGGGCAGGAGGCCGAACGAGGCAGGCTGGAACGCGCGCGCTCCGAAGCAAGTCGCCCTTTTTTCCTAACGAAGCTGTGCTTAATTCCTCCGTTTTCCCCATGAGTAGTAAACCGAAGCCCCGTGAGGCAGAGCTGAACTTTGAGGGCGCGATGGATCGGCTCGAAAAAATTGTCGAACAGATGGAGTCGGGTAAATTGCCCCTCGAGGATCTGATCGTTCGCTACGAAGAAGGGATGAAACTGGTGAAAACCTGCCAGGAGCGCCTCGCCAACGCCGAGCAAAAGATTGAAATCATTACTCGAAACAGTGCGGGGAAAGCCGTAATTAAAGAATTCGAGCCGGCGCAGGAGGCGAGCCTTCCCGAGAAAGCAGCGGTCGAATCCGAAAGCACCGATGACGAAATCAAACTCTTCTGAAAATCAGCAAACCCTTACAACGACAGACGCCCCGAAGCGTTTGCTCGATGGGATCCGTTCGCCAGCCGATATCAAAGCGCTCCGTGAACAGGATTTGCCGCAACTCGCCCAGGAAGTACGCGATGAGCTGATCAAAGTGCTCTCGCAAACCGGCGGCCACCTCGGCCCGAACCTCGGCGTTGTAGAGCTGACAATTGCGTTGCATCGAGTGTTCAACACACCGCGTGATCGGTTCATCATGGATGTCAGCCACCAGGGTTACGTCCACAAATTGTTTACCGGACGCCTCGATCGGTTCGGCACGATGCGTCAATTCGGCGGACTCAACGGTTTTCTGTTGCGCACCGAAAGTGAGCACGATTGCTATGGTGCGGGTCACGCAGGAACTGCTTTGTCTGCAGCGCTGGGCATGGCCGTCGGACGCGATTTGCGAGGCAGCGACGAGAACATCGTGGTCGTCGCAGGCGATGCCGCTTTCACGTGCGGAATCAGCTACGAAGCGCTCAACAACGTCAAGGCACACACAAAACGCTTCATCGTGGTGCTAAATGACAACGAATGGTCGATCGCAAAAAACGTCGGCGCAATTGCCAATTACCTGAATACCATCGCAACCAGTCCGACTTTTGCTCATCTCCATGAGAAAGCGCGCCGGTTTGTGGAAAGTATCGCGGGCAAATCCATCGCAGACTTCGCGCATAAGGTAGAAGAAAGCTTCAAAGGTTTGCTTGTACCCAGCGTCATTTTCGAGGAACTCGGTCTGCGTTATTACGGGCCGATCGATGGACACGATATTCCTCTGCTCATACGGACATTTGAATTTTTGAAAACACAGGACGAGCCGGTTCTCTTGCATATCCTGACCAAAAAGGGAAAAGGCTACGCTCCCGCCCTCAAGCAGCCAGATAAATTCCACGGTCTCGGCAAATACAAGATCGAAAGCGGCGAGACCGCTCCGACTCCGACTCCGACATATTCGGAAATTTTCGGGAAAACCCTTGCGAAATTCGCGGACACAAATCAGAAGCTGGTTGCGATTACCGCGGCGATGCCGAGCGGCACGGGCCTGTCGCACTTTGCCAAGGCGCATCCGGAGCGTTACTACGACGTGGGGATCGCTGAAGAACACGCCACGCTTTTTGCCTGCGGCCTGGCGACGCAGGGATTGCAGCCGTTCCTCGCGATTTACTCCACTTTTTTCCAGCGCGCGTACGACATGGCAATCCACGACATCGCCATTCAAAATTTGAATGTGAAGCTCTGCATGGACCGCGCTGGATTAAGCGGCGACGATGGTCCGACGCACCATGGGTTGTTCGACATCGGTTATTTGCGACACGTCCCGAATTGGGTGCACATGCAGCCGAAGGACGAGGACGAATTCGTCGACATGCTCTGGACCATGTTGCATTACAATTCCGGTCCGATTGCCGTTCGTTATCCCCGCGGTTCGGGGACCGGCGCAAAAATCAAACCGGAACCGAAGCTGTTGGAAATTGGCAAGGCGGAAGTCGTACAACACGGGCGTGAGGTGGCGATATTCGGGCTCGGCGCGATGTTTGAGATTGCCGAAGAAGCCGCACGCAAGCTGGAAGAAAAAGGGATTTCCGTCGCGCTGATTAATCCCCGCTGGATCAAACCAATGGACACCGGCACGCTCGAATTTTTCGCGCGAAGCGTGGACGTCGTGTGCACGATTGAAGACCACGTTTTACACAACGGTTTCGGTTGCGCGGTCATGGAGCATCTGCACACGCAAATGATCAACACACCGGTGGTGCGGATCGGTTGGCCCGATCAATTCATCGAACACGGCGCCGTTCCAATCCTTAGAAAGAAACACGGCCTTACAGCCGACGCGCTCGTCGAAAAGGTTGTTCCGCTCCTTCGCAAGAAATCCAAGGCCACGCCATCTGTGGCCTGAGAAAGCGAACGCGCCTTATCCGGTTATCCCGGCGCAAAGACGCGGAAGGCGCGCGCGGTTTCAACCTGGCCTCCGGCGAGTTCAATACGGCCGTCGGTTGGCTGGCCCTTTATTTACGAAAGCTTTCCTCGACGGGATATTAGGCTACTTGGATCAAGGTGGTCCACTACCCTCCGCCTGGCAGTAATGACACCCGCACCCTCTCTAGGTGATCACTTGGGAATTCCTGCCGCGAACCATCCACCGGATGCAGCATTCCGGATGAGAAGCACAGGGCTAGTGCAAGGATTAGGCGGCGCAGGCGAAAGCGTGTCGTCAATGCGAAAATCACCATTCACTTCAAGCGGCACGCCTGCAGGATTTGAGTTGTGTTGGACATTGCCGTCGTTCGCGCAGAAGAGCGTCGCAATAACGCTGGCGTTAGCGTTGCTTCCGACGGCATTGCCGGAGCCAAGAAGGAGACCGCGACCGTCGACACGGATACTTCCGTCCTGCTTTACATCGGCCGCGAGGTCCCGGATCACCCAAATCTGGCCAGCGGCTGCGACTCCTCGCACCGTGGTATTCGCCGAACCAGTCGGGATAACACCGATGCCTCCATCGAACCTGACCAGATTCTGGGCCCGGGCTGATTCAGCAACGGCTATCATGACGAGCACTACGCCTCCGACAACCAATAACGTGCCTAACAAGGAACGGCGTTTGATAGCGCGCTTCGACATTTTGGGATTCGATATCGACATCTTGAACAATGACGCTGAGAGCCTTCTGATCGCATTCATGACTGGAGGATCGCACCGATGGCTGACCATGACTGGCCAAATTAAGTTACTGTTTAGTTACTTTTCATAGTTGATCATTGACGGGCAGTTTGGCTCGCAAAAAGCGAAGGGCGCCTTCGTTTCCGAAAGCGCCCTTCATAGTTCGATGGCGATAAGCCGAATTCTGTCGGCCCAGCAGTTGCGGGCCTGATGATCATTCATCTCATCCGCCTCGCACGCGGGACGGATGCCCGTCCCGCACACGCGGGACGTGGTGCGACGATACCCGAGGATTTAGCGGGCCGGCTGCCCTGCCTCTGTTTTGTCTTGCACCGCATGGGGTTTTTCGTGCCTCGCGAATTGCTCCGCGAGCGGTGAGCTCTTACCTCGCCATTTCACCCTTGCCCGTACTTTTCTCAAAGAACCGGCGGTGTGTTTTCTGTGACACTTTCCGTCAACAACCGCTTTCGCAGATATTGCCCGCGTATTTTACGCGGCATGCTGCCGTATGGTGTTCGGACTTTCCTCCAGCGAGTCCCGCCAGCGCGGGATCCACCGGCGATCATCTGCCATCGGCGCATAATGTAGCGCAGAAACAAAAATCTGGAAGCCAGCGCGCTATGAATTTCGGAAGGACAAACGCAGGAAGGGCTTTACGCCGCAGGCGCTTTTGGAATGCGGTGTCTTGACACGGCATTAGATCGCGAAGCAACAGTCCTTTCTCTGGTCAGAAAGGTGAGTGCACATTCATCAGAAAAATTGTGATCATCGCCAGCGCGATGATTACTTTGGCGAGCATTGAGCCAATGTTTCCGAGCAGACTTCCCCACCCTGCGCGGCCAGCGTCGATCATTCGTTTGCCCGCGATGACTTCACCTGCGATTGCGCCAATGACTGGGCCAATGAAGAGGCCGATCAAACCAAAAAACAATCCGATTAGCGCTCCCAGGATCGCGCCAAACGTTCCCCACTTCGTGGCACCGAAATATTTCGCCCCGAAATATCCAGCGAGAATGTCGAGCGCGTATGACACCAGCGTCAACAAGCCGAGCACAATGATTGTTCGCCAGCCGATACTCTTGTCGGGTCCGAGCATTATTCGGTGAATCACCGCCGCCGCGAGGATAATCGTGGTACCCGGTAAAACGGGAACCACGGTGCCGATCAAACCGACAGCGAAAAGCACAATCGTCAAAAGCCACCAGAACAGTTCCATCGTAAAGGTTCAGGCGTTGCAGGGTTTCAGCGTGGAAGCGGTAAGTGATGATTCATAGCGATTGCAGTGACATCTCTGAGCAAGGCCTTACGCAAATTAAACGTGTGATCAGAGATTCTTCGCTTCGCTCAGAATGACAGGAAGGGAGGATCACTTCAACGCTTCAACGCTTCAACGCTTCAACGCTTCAACGCTTCAACGCTTCAACGCTTCAACGCTTCAACGATCTCTTTGACCCTCTGCATGCTGAATTTATAGTGAATTTCCTACTCAAAATCACAACCAAAGGATTCACCCATGCCACTTGCCGTTGGAACGAAAGCGCCAGACTTCACCTTATCCACCAAGGTCCCTGCTGGAACCAAGCAGATCCGGCTCAGCGACAACTTTGAAAGCAAGAACACACTGTTGCTTTTCTTTCCGATGGCCTTCACGAAGGTGTGCACCGCGGAAATGTGTGAAGTTAGCGCCGGGCTGAATTCGTACATCGGCTTGAACGCTGCTGTGTATGGAATCAGCGGCGACAATCCGTTTGCACAGGCCGCATGGGCGGAGAAGGAAAAGATCATCGTGCCATTGTTAAGCGATTACGAACACAAGGTGGCTAAGGCTTACGACGTGATGTACGATTCTTTCCTGCCGCAGATGGATTTGGGCATGGGCGGCGTTCCAAAGCGCTCCGCATTCGTCGTGGATAGGAATGGCCTAATCCAGTACGCGGAGAGTAACGACGACCCGGGGAAGTTGCCAAATTTCGAGAAGATTAAAACCAAACTGGAAGAGCTGAAATGAATGCCGTCATGTCGAGCAAAGTCGCTGCAACGGAATGCCGAAGCATGAGGCGAGGCTTTCAAAGATCCCGATGTGAGACCTGCAGTACTGCCATGGGATTGCTCGAATGCGCTTCGTTTCGCCCGAATGACAGAACTTAAAATGAATGACGAATTTAATACGCTAAAAACATTCGACGCCGGTAAAGGCCGGGAAGGCCTTTTCTTTTCATTAACGCACCTGGAAGAAGAAGGAATCGGCAAAATTTCGCGGTTGCCGGTCAGCATTCGAATTGTGCTGGAATCGGTGCTGCGCAACTGCGACGGGAAAAAAGTCCAGCGTAAAGATGTAGAAGCGCTTGCAAAATGGAATGCGAAGTCCCCAGCGAACACCGAGGTCCCATTTGTCGTTGCGCGCATTGTGTTACAGGACTTTACCGGAGTTCCGCTCATCGTTGACCTCGCGGCGATGCGTAACGCTGTGCAACGCCTCGGACGCGATCCGAAGATCATCGAGCCGCTCGTGCCGGTCGACCTCGTCGTCGATCATTCCGTCCAGGTCGATTTCTTTGGGTCGCCGCGCGCTCTGGAACTCAATTTGGACATGGAGTTCAAACGCAATCGCGAGCGTTACCAGTTTCTCAAATGGGGACAACAGGCATTCAAAACTTTCCAACTCATTCCGCCGGGCATCGGAATCGTGCACCAGGTCAATTTGGAATATCTCGCGAAAGGCGTCCTGACGAGTAGCGGGAACCTCCTCCTTGGGAAGAATAAAAACGCAACCGGGACAGATGCGCTGCTTTATTTCCCTGACACGCTGGTCGGCACTGATTCGCACACGACGATGATCAACGGCCTTGGCGTCGTTGGCTGGGGTGTCGGCGGAATTGAGGCGGAAGCCGGGATGCTTGGACAGCCTGTTTACTTTTTAACGCCGGAAGTGGTAGGCGTGCACATCACTGGAAAATTGCGCGAAGGGGTGACCGCAACCGATCTCGTCCTGCACATTACAGAGTTGCTGCGCGCGCAAAAAGTCGTCGGCAAATTCGTTGAGTTTTACGGTGAAGGTGCTGCGTCGCTTCCCGTACCTGACCGCGCAACCATCGGCAACATGTCTCCCGAGTACGGCGCCACGATGGGTTTCTTCCCCGTTGACCGCGAGTCGGTGAATTATTTGCGAGCTACCGGACGCACCGAGGAACAATGCCTCGCGTTCGAAAATTATTTTCGGGCCCAGAAGATGTTTGGCATGCCGCGAAAAGGCGAAATTGATTACAGCGTTGATATCGATTTGGATCTGGCCGACGTGCAGCCGAGCGTTGCCGGGCCGAAGAGGCCGCAAGACAGGATCGATTTACCGGAGCTCGGGACAAAATTTCGCGAGCTTCTTGAAAAACCGGTGCCTGACGGCGGCTACGGGAAGAAACAGATCGATCTTCGCGAAAAGCATGTCGTCGAATTGAATGGCAGCGCGCCACGCAACGACACAATGTTTTCTACCGATACAAAGGAGCATCAGGGGATCAGGCCCGGTGAACCAATGAACGTGCTGGAGATGGTTGCAAACCGGCCGACACCCGATCCGAGCAAGGAGATCGAAGCCGAATCCAGCCAGGTTTTTCCACCCGGGCGTACTCACATTGGCCACGGTAGTGTCCTGATCGCCGCGATAACCAGCTGCACCAACACGAGTAATCCCAGCGTGATGATCGCGGCCGGGTTGTTGGCCAAAAAAGCCGTCGAACGCGGTTTGCATGTAGACCCTGGCGTGAAAACATCGCTCGCTCCGGGATCGCGCGTTGTTTCCGATTATCTCGAAAAGACCGGTCTCCAGAATTATCTCAACCAGCTCGGATTTAATCTCGTCGGCTACGGTTGCACGACTTGCATTGGCAACTCAGGTCCGCTGCATCCAAACATCGAAAAAACAATCCACAAATACGATCTGGTCACCGCGTCGGTTCTTTCAGGAAACCGGAATTTTGAAGCGCGCGTGCATCAGCATATCAAAGCGAATTTTCTGATGTCGCCGCCGCTTGTAGTTGCCTTCGCCCTTGCCGGCCGAGTCCACATCGATCTTTCCCGCGAACCACTTGGTAAAGACAAGGACGGCAAAGAGACTTTTCTTCGCGATCTGTGGCCGACTCTTAAGGAGATCCAGGAGATGATGCAGAAAGCGCTCACACCGGAAACATTCCGCAAATTTTATCGCAATTTCGCAGAACAAAATCCCAAGTGGAACGACATCCCATCGAGCACAGGCGACATTTATCAGTGGGACGAAAAAAGCGATTACATTCATGACCCGCCGTTCTTCGAAGGCTTCTCCATGGAGCCGGGACATATCGCAGAAATCCGGGGCGCTCGCGCGCTTGGTATTTTCGGCGACACCGTCACGACCGATCACATCTCGCCTGCAGGAGCAATCAAAGAGAGTTCCCCTGCCGGAAAATATTTGGTGTCGCGCGGAATTCAGCCGCGCGATTTCAACAGTTACGGCAGCCGCCGGGGTAACGATCTGGTGATGACTCGGGGCACATTTGCGAATGTGCGAATTAAAAACCTGATGGTGCCGGGAACGGAAGGCGGCGTGACGAAATATTATGGTAGCGCAAGCGTCCCGCTTGCGAAGGAGCGCAAGCCAAAGGCTGGCGCTACTCTTGGCGAACAGATGACGATCTTCGACGCCGCGATGAAGTATGCGGAGACGAAAACTCCATTGGTCATTCTCGCCGGGCACGAGTACGGGACAGGCTCGTCGCGCGATTGGGCCGCAAAGGGGACCCGTTTGTTAGGCGTGAAAGCGGTGATCGCCGCGAGTTTTGAGCGCATTCATCGTTCGAACCTTGTCGGAATGGGCGTCTTGCCGTTGCAATTTCCAGAGGGGACCAATGCGCAATCGCTCGGTCTGGACGGCTCGGAGAAGTTTTCGATCACAGGTCTATCCGACTCGATCAAACCAGGACAACAGGTGACGCTGGAAATAGAAAAGACAAGCGGAGAGAAACAAACGTTGCCGGTGAAGCTCCGAATCGATACGCCCATCGAGATCGATTATTACCGTCACGGCGGGATTTTGCCGTTTGTGCTCAGGCAATTGCTGTCGAAATAACAATTGTTGGGCGTCGTTGTGAGACGCCAGTTCTGCACGTGGCACCTGATGGTTTCGGGCAATCATCGCTTTCCTCGCGAATTGTTTGCCGTCGGCAAAATTCAACTACTTGCTGGCCGCCTTGGCTGCGGCAATGATTTTTTCGAAGCGCGGATCGCCGCGCAAATCATCCCAGCACGGATTCAAGAGGAGATCGCCGTATGTCGGCGTGTATCCGGGAAGCCTCACGATTTTTTCGAGTTGCGCGAGTGCTGCATCACGCTCGCCCGTCCACGCGTACACCAGCGCCAGGTTGGCAATGTTCACCGGGCCGTTGAGTGACTCCGTCGCCATCGGCTGGAGCTCGACCGCGCGAAGCGCCTCGCGGATTGCATTTTCTTTTCGACCAAGGCCGGCATCGTACCTTGCCAAAGCGGCAAGGTAGTCTGCTTGATCGTAGGGTTTGTCTCTGTCTCGCGCCTCGTCCGCCCTGCGCGCGGCTGCAAACGCATCGAGCGCGTCCTGTTTATCGCCGCGCGCACGGGCAACTTGTGCCTGAGCCCACTCCGGAGGTCCACCGAACGCGCCGAACTGAGATGCCGCCCCCTTCGGTCCTCTCATGGCGACCATGCGATCGGCCTCATCGTAATCCCGGAGGTAGAGCGCTGCTGTGAATCGCGTGCCCCAGATGTATGGCGTTGGATTGAAGTCCACCGGGACTTGTTTAAGAAGACGTTGAGCCGCGATTGGATCACCCTGCGCCAGCTTGATTTCGGCGATGTCTGTCTTAAACGAAGGATTCTCTGCCTTACCGTCGGACGCCCTAAGCGCGAGTTTTTCGCAGTCGGAGTAGCGGCGCATTTCAAAACAAGTCGCCCACAGATGGTATGCGATCTCGCGATTGCGTGGATCAAGTTCACTCGCTCTTTTGAGGTCGGCGAGTGAAGCGTCCCAACGATTCTGATGCCTGCCAACCATCGCGCCAAGGAAAAGGGCTTCGGGATTGTTCGGCAGTTTTTGCCGAACAATCATCACTTCGTCGCCCGCTCGGCCGTAGTAGGACACCGCTTCCGCCGAACTAACCTGAGAAGCAGTGTACCAATAACAACGCGCGAGGGCTAAGTGAGGTTCGGGCAAATCCGGGCGCAATCGCAGGGCCGTGTCCGCCGCTTTCTTTGCTAACTTTAAATGCCTGGCTGTGTCGAGTTCCTGACCTAAGTCGCCCACTTCAATCTCAGCTTTTGCGAGCTCACAGTACGCCAACGCGAAGTTTGGATCGCGCTCTGTTGCCTTTTCGAGCAACTCGACTCGTTGGGCCGCTGGCTTTTCGGCGCCGTGCCAGTTTTCGTAGATGTTCATCTCCTTGGCTTTTATGTAATAGGCGTACGCGACCAGGTCCGCGGTTGGTCGTTCCTGGATTGCGGCCTTTTCCGATGGCGAAAGTTCGGCCCGAAGTTGATCGGCGATTCGCTGCGCGATCTCGCTTTGAATGGAAAAAATATCGGAAAAGTCGCGGTCGTAATGCTCAGCCCAGAGATGCGCGTCCTTACGGGCGTCAATCAGCTGCACGTTGACCCGAACTCGCGCACCCGCGCGTTGGACACTTCCTTCAACCACATGCGAAACGCCCAGAGTTCTTGCGATGTCGCGAAGGTTACGCTCCGAGCCGCTCTTGTATTTCATCACGCTGGTTCGGCTGATAACCTTCAGGTCGGCAACCTTAGAGAGATCAGTCAAAATTTCGTCTTGCACGCCTCCCGCAAAAAATGCGTTTTCTTCGTCTTTGCTGAGATTTTCAAAAGGCAGGACAGCAATACTTTTCTCAGGTGGCGGGTTCATCGCCAGGTTTGGACGGCGAACGAACGTGAATGTCAGCGCCAGAGTAGCTGCTAACAGCATAACTACTAGAGCTACGGGCGATCGTACCCAGCGCAGCCAGAAAGGAGCAGTGGCGCGTTGTAATTTGAATTCCAGTTTCCGCCGCAGCTCTTTGAGCGCGTGAAGCAGGTCAGGCGCACTGTGATAGCGTCGAGCGGGATCTTTGCCTAACGCCTTGCTAACAATCTGCTGAAGCCCAGCAGGCGCGCGGGCGACGGAACGGCTAAGCGCCGGCGGTTCTTTCCCAAGAATTGAAGATATCACCTCTTTTGGTGTGTCACCGCTGAATGGCCCATGACCAGTTACCATTTCGTAAAGCACCACGCCCAGACTCCAGATGTCGGTAGTCTTATCAACATGGCCCCCGCGCGCTTGCTCCGGTGACATGTAACGGACGGTTCCCAGCACCGAACCTAAATTGGTTTCAACCAGCAACAGTGCTTCATGTTTCGGCAACGATGTTGAAAGCTCCTGCTCGGCAAGCTTCGCGATTCCAAAGTCGAGCACTTTTGCGTAGCCATCCGGCCGAAGCATGATGTTCTCGGGCTTGATGTCGCGATGGATGATTCCCGCGTGATGAGCGGCGGCGAGCGCACTTGCAACCTGAATCGCGACGTCAAGCGCTTCGGTCAACGGCATACGCCCGCGCGCTAGACGATCGCGCAGCGTTTCGCCTTCGATCAATTCACTGGCAATGTAATGAATCGAGTTGTCCTCACCGATCTCGTAAACGGTCAGGATGTTCGGATGATTGAGCGCAACCACCGCGCGGGCTTCTCGTTCAAACCGCTTCAGTCGCTCGGCGTCATCAGTAAACCGCAACGGCAAAAGCTTGAGCGCAGCTTTTCGGCGGGCCACGATATCGGTCGCAAGATAAACCTCACCCATGCCGCCGGTGCCGATCGATTCAGAAATTTTGTAGTGTCCGATCGTCTTCCCTACGAGCGATTCAGCGTCGCCATTTTGAATAATCCTGGCTGCGAGACCGACAGCTGACTGCTCAATGAAACCGTTTGCTCGTTGGCGTGAACTCAGAAGCGCTTCGACTTTGCGGCGCAGAACCGCATCGCCCTCACAGGCTCTGTCGAGAAACGCGCCAACCTGATCCGGATCTTGATCCAGCGCCTCGCGATAGATCTGTTCAATCGTTTGAAACCGCGCCGGCGTCATATGCCACCTAATCTGAGGGCTGGCAGCAATGTACCTCATTTACGCGTCGTTCCGCAATTCCGTGTAGAGCCACACTTTCGCAAATTCCCAATCGCGCCTGACGGTGGTCCGCGAAATTTTTAGCACCTCCGCGATCTCGTCGTAGTTCAAACCGCCAAAATATTTCAACTCGACAATCTGCGCCTTTCTCGAGTCGAGCGCTGACAATTGTTGCAGCGCTTCGTGGAGCTCAACGATCTCTTTTGATTCCTCCGGTGAAACGAGCGCTGCTTCGTCTAATTCCAGTTTAAGCGCGCCGCCGCCGCGCTTTTGCGCCTGCTGAGTCCGTGCATAGCTGACCAGAATCTGGCGCATCGCTCGTGCTGCTACGGCGAAGAAGTGCGCGCGATTCTGCCAACGGGGATTGGTTTGATCGGCCAAGCGCAGATAAGCCTCATTGACCAGCGCGGTCGTTTGCAACGTGTGGTCGCGACGCTGTCCGCTCAGATGAAAATGAGCAACCCGTCGCAGTTCCTCGTAGACCAATGGCGTCAATTCTGCGAGCGCAGCGTCGTCGCCTTGACTCCACTGCAGCAGCAGCTCGGTCACTCTTTGTTGAGAGAGAGACGACATGTCCATAACACTTCGTCGTCATAGCCTACCCCCCCGAAACCGTTCTGCACGCATAAGCGTCTGCGAACAAAGTTTCTCGATTCCGATGGTCACTTTGATCGGTCGTGTGCGTGCTATTGCAGTGGAACCCGAATCAATTACGAGCACTGCAAATATTGACATCCAGCGACAAACATCTTGCGCAAGTGAAAGTAACCACCTCCAACGCCACGAACTCGGCGCGTAACTCGCAGCCATAGCTAGACAACGCCGCACTGTAGCCGCCTCGCTCTGTCGAGGCGAACACGTCCGCACTGTAGCCGCCTCGCTCTGTCGAGGCGAACAGGTCGGCCGGACGCAGCCCAGGGTTGAACATCGTGGAACCCGCTCGACGCGCCGTTTGGCGATCCAGATTTGCGCCGCCGTCCGGTGGCATCGTCTTGGCGCATCGCGCTGACCCACATTCCCATGGAGCGCACGGCGAAATCGCTTCGGCTCGCACAAGCCTACAGAAAAATTTGGTTCAAACGAGCACTTTGCGGGCTCCTTTGCGTTTTCTCGCAGTGAAACCCGAAATCTCAAACCAAAAAGAACTAAAAAACAATGAATCCATTCACTCAGTTTAAAAAAACACGAATTGTCGTTAGGTTAATTTTCGGTGTCGTGTCACTCGCGGTGGGGGCAACCGCGTTTAGCCAACGTAGCCTGGCCCCGAGGCATTTGCCACAGCCGGCATCACAGATGCAGTACAGGGTAGTTGATCTTGGCGGTCCGAATGGGACTGCGAACGTCATTACCGATTCGGGTCGGATTGTCGGCTCAATCGCTTTCCCGGGCGGGAACAGAGATGCGGCATTTTGGCCTAATCCTCAGAACCCAGCAATTGATCTCGGTACATTACCCGGTTTCGCCGGAAGCAGAGGCCTTGGCATTAATTCTCGCGGCCAGATGGTCGGGGCGGCGCTTCCTTTCCCCCAGTTTTCGGAGGCTCAGCCAGCATTTTGGGCAAGCAGTCAAAGTGCGCCGGTGGAACTGAGTGTCGTGCCGTCCGGCTTTTTCGGCTTCGCGTCCGGTATTAATACAGAGGGCCAGATTGCCGGCACGATCTATTCTGCAGATACTCTAAGCGCTGTCGTCTGGCCAGACAGCAACGCAGCGCCCATTTATCTCACCCAGTTAGGCAATAACTTCCCGTCCGGCAGTGCTTTCAGCGTCAATGCGGCGGGCAACATCTTCGGAGACGGCTATGACGCGAATTTCATTGAATCGCATGCTTTGTTCTGGGCCAGCAGCACAAGCGCGCCGGTCGCGCTGGCTTCACCCGGCGGGGATTTTATTTACACCGATGTGGGCGGTCTCAGTTCATCTTTTCTCACAGCTGACGGACTTAACAACGCCGGCGAGATGGTTGGTTTCGCCTGGAAGGCTGACTTCTCCGAAACTCGTGCTGTGTTCTGGGCCGGCAGCTCAAGCCCCGCAGTTATCCTCAGCACGAGCGATGAATTCCCTAACGGTACAGCCGAGAGCCTGAGCGAGAACGGCCAGATCGTAGGCGCGGCCTTCGACGCCGACTTTTTTGATGCGCACGCTTATCTATGGCCGGATTCGAACAGCCCGGGTATTGATCTGAATACGCTGATTCCATCTGACTCAGGCTGGGAGCTCCTGGATGCCCACAGTGTTAATAATCGCGGCGAGATCACCGGCGAGGGGCTTCTCAACGGATCGGGGCATGCCTACGTGCTCATCCCCGTGCGAGGACCACTTAGCCCGCGTCGTGAGCCGGCACTGTAGTTGCCTCGCTCTGTCGAAGCGAACGCTTGAAGGAGGCAGCCTGCAAAGGAACTCTCCAAGGCCATCCCGAAAATGTTTTCACAAGGAAAATTCATTTCAGATGAGCACTTTGATCACTCTTTCGCGTCTATCCCAGTGGGACCAAAACCTCAAAACCAACAAGAAAGAAAAAACTAATGAACCCATTAACTCGCTTCAAGAAAACGCGAATCCTATCACTGGTCATTGCACCCGCGCTGATCGCGCTCGCAGTGAGTTTAACGAGCCAGGCACTGGGGCAAAGCCGGACTCCGATGATGTTGAACGGAATCATCGACGACTTTTCGCCGGTGCTCGACGCGAACGGGCCATGGCAGGTATCGGGACACTGGTCGCTCATGCTCATTGGCAATAGCGGCCGCGGAAACTTCTCAGTCGCGATCAACATGGTGCGCGCTGAAGATCCTGACAACCGCAGCCCCCATACGCATCACGTCACGCTTAGCAGTGGAGAGGTCACGCCGTTACCAAACGGCTTGCAGATCAGCGGCAACGCAATGATCACAGTAAACGGGAATCTGGCTGGCTTCTCTGGCTCTCCCGTAACTGTGCAAATCACCGGAGGCAGCGCCGTTCCGTTTAGCAATATCTCGCTGACATTCGGCGGCGCCGCAGTAGGACATTTTGGTGACCAGCCTTTTCACGGCGTGGTTACGCAACGGTAAGAACTGAAGCGAGTGAAGCAGCTCTACAGCCCGCTTGCCCGCCGCGAGGGTAGAACCTCGCGCGTGTCAACTTTGATCGGTGACCCGTCAGCTATGAAGGCGGAGTGCGGCCGCTCACTTAATGTTTCGGCGAATGGCGCGCCGTAGAGAGTTGCAACGTCCGCGTTCAATTCGAAGCTGGTCGCGTTCCAAATCTTCCAGCGCGGGTGTTCAACACGATATTCGCTACAGCCGCTGCGCAGAGCAGTGTAACCCCAGTAATGTTCCGTGATGAATTCGGCGTGCGATCCTTCCACAACAGATTGCGCCTCGCCGGTCGCTGTCATTTTGAGTGATTCCCATTTTCGGCGGCGTCGCCAGGAGTATTCCACTTTCAGACTTGCGCCTACGTGATCGATGTCGTGCTTCATCGGAACGGCGACGTAGTTTTCGCCATAAAACGCCCGCGCTATGAGAGCGATTGCAGGACGCGGCACCAATTCCCGGATGAAAACCACGCCGCGCCGCCACGTATCGGCCGATTTTCTGCGGACATAGAAACGCAGATTTACTTCTTCGAAATCGTGGTGCAGCGGAATTGGAAGACCGAGCAGACGTGTGTCGAGAAATAGAAACCCTACGACACTGAGGAAAGTCTCACCGTTTTCGAAATCGAGTTCGGTTCCTGCCGGGACCAGTGGTATGACCAGCTGAGGATCGACTACATAATTCAGCATGGCCAAATAACGCCAGTTGGCCGTGAGAAATGGTTGCACGGGTTGCGATGAGACGGTCAGAGGTCGGCGTTACGAAATCGATTGCAGGTCGGTCTTCCGTTACTGCAATAGTCTTTCCAAAGAAGCACTTGGTTGCGTGCCGAGCGCCGTCGCGCGCGCGTAATGTTCCCGGGCAAGTTCCCTCGACGAAGGGTGCGCAGTGATAAGAATGACCGCGAGATTGAAGTGCGCGTCGGCATAATTCGGATCCTTGGCGATCGCCTGAAGCATTTCCCTTTCTGCCTCCTGTTGCCGTCCTTTTTGGCTGGCTGTGATACCGAGGTAATTGTGCGCGGTTGCACTGTTCGGATTGATCTTGATTGCTTTTCTCAATTCCTTAAGCGCTTCATCGAACCGGGACTGGCGATAATGCACGATCCCGAGAGTAGTGAGCACGAAAGCATCATTCGGCGCAACGGTCAGGGCTTTCTCGAGGTTTGATTCCGCCGATTGCAGCTTGCCCGTTCGAAAGTAAACCACCCCGAGATTCGACAGAGCGTCGAGATTGTTGGGATCTTTCGCCAACATCGTCTGATACTGTTTTTCGGCGGTTCGATATTTGCCCTGCAAAACGTTCTTTCGAGCCGACGCCGCGATGTCTTGAAATTCTTTCGTCAACGCGCTGGGAGGTGCTGTTGCCACTGCGTCCGATTTCCCAGCTTCTGCCGTCGATTTCTTTTCGAACATAAAGCTCATTTTCAGTGCGCCGGGTTTCTCTTTCGAGACTGATACGACGGGTTGTCGGAACAGAGCAAGTTCGTCGGCTGTTAACCTGGTTATAGGTTGGCCCAAAAATTCGATCTCTTTGTTCAGCAGATCCGAACGGACCTTCAGTCTCTCCAACTCGGCGAACACCAGCTTCCTGGCCTCATCGCGTCGTGCTTCTTCCTGGCGTTCACGAACGACGATGTTTCGCAGCAGTTCGTTTTCTCGCACAAGCTGCGATGAATCCTCGTTATTCGCGCCGGCTAATTTAGCGGCCTGAAGTTCTGTGCCCGCGTGTTCCAGTTCGACGTCGAGTTCCGCAGCCCGAGCCGCCAGGTAATGATTTCTGTTTTCGGTTTCGGTAAGCTGCTGTTGAAGCTGTGCCAATTGTCGTTCCAGATCGACCAGTTTCTCGGTGCTCTTCGGATCATCTTCGCTGAGTTTTCTAATTTTCTCCTCCGCAGTCGCCAGCTTCTGCTGCAAGTCATTCTTCTCTGCGACGAGCGACTCAAAACGCTGTTGCGATTCCTTAGCTGATTTCAACTGGAAAAGCGCGTCGTCCCGTTCATGCTCAAGCGCAAGAATCTGATTGCTTGCCTCGGCAAATCTGGCCTGAGTGTCGTCTCTTTGCTTTTCGGCAGTGACACGCGCCTGATCGGCTGCGGCGACAGCTCCTTTTAATTGTTCAACTTCAGCGCGCAATTGTTGATGTTCCTTGATACCTTCCAAACCCTGGGACGCCTTAATCGACTCCTGAAGCTGAACGAGTTGATCGCGGGCTTGAGCCTCCGTCTTCCTGGCTTCATCAACATCGCTTTGAGCCCGCTCCAGCTTTGAATTCGTTTCCTTCAAGCGCGTATCGACTACTTCCTTTTCTTTTCGCGCGCTCTCCAGATCTCCACGTGCCTTGCCGAGGGCCGCTTGCAGTTCAGCGACTTTGTCGCGCAAATTCTTTGTGCCCGTTTTGTTTGTAGCATCGGGGGACGCGGCAGTCACGGTGTTGTTAGGCTGAGGCGCTAGTGCTTCTGGGCCAGGTTCCGACCAGGCGTCACTCTCAGGCGCTGCGGGCGCAATATCCGGCAGCGGGCTTGCGCTCGCATTGAGTCGGGTTTGCCTCGTCAGTCGTTCTTGAAGTCGCAAAATCGCTTCGCTGATCTTACGGCCCCGATATTCCACCACGGCTGACTGCCACTGTGAGTGTGATCGGCGCAGCTCCTCAATCAGGCTGCCAGCGAAGCGGTATTTAGCTAAAGCAGTCTTGAATCGATCCTGATGTTCAAGCTTCTCACCCTGTTGTGCCGCAAGATACGCTTTCAGAAAGATTTCGCTTGGGTCGTCCTGTTGCGCGATCACGCGCACCGTTCCCGAGAGGACAAATACAGCTGCGAGCCAGGTGGTCGCGCGTCGCATTACATTGCGCCGCCACGCCATACCAAACCGCCTGGGGAGAGGTTTCCGGTCCACCGGCGCTGACAATTAGTGGACCGCACGGGAAAAGTCGAGCCCTTTGTTTGCAAAGAGGAACGAGAATCTTAGACTCTGTTTCGCGCAATTTTGTGGTGGCCGTAGCTCAATGGTAGAGCCCCAGATTGTGGTTCTGGTTGTTGCGGGTTCGAGTCCCGTCGGCCACCCAGTGTTTGAAACTTCGGATTCAACGAAGATCCAGGAGCGCAGCTGCAACGCCGCGGCCAAATGGGGCAGCGTTCCTTAAGGATGGGCGCTTGAAATTCTTGCAAGTTCGTAATTTTTTTCTTGCGTGGAGAGATTACGAATCTGTAATCTCGCGCGCGCAATGTCTAAAGATCGTAAATCCGCACGGCGCCTCTCGGCGCACTCCGAGTCATTTCCTAACCAACCGTGGCTGATTGTTATTGCAACGCTGGTTGTTTTTTTATCTATACGCCAGCCCATCGCGGCCCAGACCGCAGATGTAAGCGGGGTCGTTGTCACGGCTGAGGCCGTGGCAACTCCGACGCCTCATGACAATTTCAGGGAGATGCGTCAGCACATCATGCCCGAAGTAGCCGGCACGGAAATTACCGTCACAAAGAAGGCGACCGTGATAAAGCTCGACCAACAGCCGCCGGTGGAAAATAACAACGAGCAGGAGCTTTTCGTCAAAGCTCCTGGATTCCTGATCACCGAGCAGCACACGCCGGGACAATTTAATTTTAACTATCGTGGACTGGGCAATCCTCAGGAATCGGAATTCACTCTTGTGCTGAGAGACGGCCTGCCGCTCATGAGTGATTGGATTGGGTTCCCTACTCTTTACTACCTGCCGTTTCCACAAAGCATAAGAGAGATTCAATTCATCCGCGGCGGTAGCAGCTTGCTTTACGGGCCGGAGCCAGCGCCAGTCGTTAACTTCATAAGCAAACGTCCTGAGCCAGGGTCGCCGTGGAATTTCTACACCGAACAGATTGGCGGTGGTTACGGCTATTATTCCACCTACAACGTGATTCAGGAAGCCATGGGCCCATTGGAATTTCGACTCGACGGCGGGTACGTACGGGCCGACGGGCAGCGCGACAACAGCCAATATGATATTTGGCAAACGGACCTGTATTTGGGTTGGAGACCTGACGAGCACCAGTTGTTGTCACTGGAATTTTATTCCAGTCGCTTCGACGGTGGAGATCCGGGACGCATCCCGTACAAACAATGGGTGAACGACCCCAATTTTTCGTTTACGCCATATAACAACAACTGGGTTGATCGTTACACTACCATTCTCAGTTACCAGCGTGACTTCGGACAAGGCTGGCTGTTGCTGGCGAAAGGTTGGTTCACCCATCAGGAAATCGACGCGCGCACCGCAGCAAACCTGAACCCGGGCGCGCCTCATCCCTTTCCTACAAGTACCACCTTCGGTTACGAAACATTCAACAATGGTGGAGCTGACGTACGCTTCCGCAAACTGTGGGGAGACGACAGCATTTTCAAAGGCAGCGCTTTAACCTTTGGCGGCGTTGTTTATCACGGCGACGCCCCATTCATCAGATACACGCTTAACGAGGAAAACAGCGGACCGGATTTTTTGTACGCATCTCGCGGATCGACTTCCGACATCATCCCTCTCGACCAATCGCGGACGGCAGACTACCAGGCGTTCTTCATAGAAGATCTTGTTCGTATTGGAAAATTTCACATGGTGGGATCGTTCCGGCTTGATCATGAAACGGTGGAAGTTGATTCGACGCATGCGCCGTGGCTGGCCACCGTGCCTCCTACCGGACCGGCGAGTATCAGTGCCGATCATTGGATTCCGCTCTGGGGGTTCGGAATGGGCAATGATTTCGGCAATCGCAATGAGACTTACTTCAGCGCGTCTTCGGGTTGGCGACCGACGCGGTTCTTCGACATCGCTGGAACCACCCGCACCATCGCTTTCGGTGAAAGTATACCCGACCCGTTTGAATCTCTGGACTTCGAATTAGGAGTGCATGGTACGCCCTACAAAGGATTTTGGTACGATGTCGGCCTGTTTTGGATGTTATTCGACAACAGAACCGAGACCCAAAACATCAGCAACACTGATTTCATCATCCTGAACACTGGGAGCACTCGCCACCGCGGCTTGGAAGGCGAGCTCTACTACGATTTTCTGGCGCCCTTCCAACACCCGCCAGCACTCGAGGTGCAACCTGGGCCCTACAAAGCAGTCATCGATTCCAAAGCCGCACCTGTGCCCGGCGTGTTGCCCACCGATTATCGCCCATACAAGTTAATCGCCTTCAGCAATGTGCAGTTGCTCGATGCGGAATTTACGGAAAGCGCTCTCCTTCAGCCTGGAGAAGATAGAACACTCGTCGGCAATACGCCGGCGTTTGCGCCCGACCTCGTGTTGAAGGGTGGGATTTCCTTCCAAAGAGAGCACTGTTTCAACATCGCTTTGACTGCAGTTTACGTCTCCCAGCAGTTCTGGCAGGACACTAATATTGGGAGCCCGTCAATCCCGAAAGCACACATTCCGCCCTACAGTGTTTTCAACCTTTCGGGAGAGCTTTACCTCAATAAATATCTGCGTTTGATTGCCGGAATCTCGAATCTAACCGACGCGAAATATTATAATCGCGTATTCGCGAACGGCATTGAGCCCGCGCCGCGTCTGAGCGGTTACGGGGGCATTTCGCTGAGCTTTTGACGGGTGACGGTACTGGTGTGAAATAGAGAATTCACATTTAACCAGTGCCTGTAGCTCAACCGGATAGAGCTTCTGACTTCGGATCAGAAGGTTGGGGGTTCGAATCCCTCCAGGCACGTTGTTGATTCTCTCCATCATGACAACTGGCCGGGACGAAAGATTCATGCGCGTTGCCCTGAGCGAAGCGAAAAAAGCGCTGGGCCTAACGAGTCCGAATCCTGCAGTAGGCGCCGTGCTGGTCATCGATAATCGCATAGCGGCGAAAGGACATCACCGGGAAGCAGGATCCGCTCATGCTGAAGTTGAATGCCTTCGCAATTTTGATGCACCGGTTCCCGCGCGGGCTACGCTTTACATAACGTTGGAACCGTGTTCGACCGCGGGCCGCACCGCGCCGTGCACCGCTGCGATAATCAAGGCTGGAATCAGACACGTAGTCCTCGGCGCAACGGACCCGAATCCGCGGCATTCGGGCAGGGGTATCGTCGAGTTGCGAACCGCAGGGGTCCGGGTAAGTGAGGGGATCCTGGCAGAAGAGTGCACGCGACTGAATGAAGCGTTCAACAGATGGATCGTGGCAGGGAAGCCCTTTGTGATCGCAAAGTGCGGCATGTCTCTCGATGGACGGCTGACACGCCCGCCTAAGGAGTCGCGATGGATCACCGGACGCGATGCCCGACTTCACGCAAACCGGCTGCGCGCGTCGGTAGACGCAGTGCTCGTCGGAGCGGAAACGATTCGAGTCGATAATCCACGCTTAACCGTCCGCGGTGTCCGGCGGGCGCATCAACCCTGGCGAGTTGTGCTGACCCGCTCAGGCCGGTTGCCGCGACAGGCTCACGTCTTGTCGGACAAATTTGCAGCGCGAACTTTGATCTATAAACGAAAATCCCTGCAATCGGCACTGAAGGATTTGGGGCAACGCAATATCACGAGCGTGTTGATCGAGGGCGGCGGCGAAATTCTCGGTGAGGCGCTCGACCAGCGGTTGATCGATAAAGTGCAAATCTATTTAGGGCCAATCTTGACGGGAGGACCGGTTATTGCGTTTCCCGGAAAAGGAGCAGGAAAAACTGCTGATGCGTTATTTTTGCGCGATGTCGAGTACGAACAAATTGGTCAAACTGTTGCGATTACAGGCTATCCGAGCGTTCCGGGCTGCGGACAAACCACGAAACTTCCCAGCGATTCATTTGTTAAATGAACAGGAGGTCAATCATGAAGAAACTTCTGTTGATTGCCGTCGTGGCTGGGGGATTGATGTTTGCAGGGACCACGCGTTCTGATGCTCAAGTTTACTTCAGTATCGGCTTCGGTCCCGGTTATTACGGATACTATCCGTATAGCTACTATTATCCGTACCGGTACTACGGACCGTATTATCGTGCGTACTACCGACCGTACTACTGGTACGGCGGGCATCGTTATTACCGCAATCATCATCCCTACCATTACCGGCACTAAAGTTTGACCGGAGTAGCCACACCGGGCTGGCTCGACGCTATCGAGCCAGCCTGATTTTTTAGCGACAGCTCGCCGCATCCTCGAAGGCACGCAACGCGGCGATTTACTTTCCCGATTTTGCCGAAGGCGCCGGTTTGGCAGAACCTTTGGCCGGCTCATCGAGCTGGAACTCTTTTCTCAACTGTTGAATCAATGCGGGTATTTCTTTTTGCCTCTCGATTTCGATTTGTTGCCGTAGAGTCTGTTCGACTTTCCGGCGTTCCTGGATGTACCGAGATTCGAATCGAGCTCGCTCCTGTGGACTCAGTTGGAGACCTGAATCACGAACTGCCGCGTCGGCTTCGCGCGTAATCATTTGCCGACGCATGGTCTCGCGCTGACGCATGAGATTACGCTGCTCGGGACTCATCTGATTCCAAATCTGAGCGTTGCGCTGGAAATTCTGGCGAGCATCCGGCGGCATCGCGAGCCAGCGTTCCCGCACGCTCTGTCCTGAAGGCCCTCCCTGGGGCTGACGCGCAGGTGGCCCATGAGGTTGACCTCCTGGCGGCCCGTGCGGCGCAGCCATCGGCGGAGGCCCATGGGGTGCCATAGGCGCCGGGCGGTTAATCGGGGCACGATGCTGTTGTTGCGCCCGCGCTTGTGAGACAGCGCTACACAAAACCAGAGCGACCAAGCCAACGAATAATTTACAAGGTCGGCTTATCGTCCCACACGTTATTTTCATCCCAGGCGATCAGTTCATCCAGATCAGCCACGACGTCATAATCCTGTGGATCGACTTTGGCCACTACATCTGAGTCGCTGGAAGACGTTGTACGCGGACCAGGATAATGCGTGACAAGAGCGAGTGCAGCAACGACCGCTGTAACAGCAGACGCTCCAACCATCTTTCGCACGCTGAACCAATTCCGCAGCCGCTCGAAATAATCCGGCTTCTGCCGAATTTCCCTCAGGACGTCCCGGGCAAAAAATGGCGAAAGCGTGGGCTCAGGAAGCCGGCCTAGAACATCCCATAGCTCTTTGTCATCTTGAGGTTCCATGTTGTCCAATCGATTCAACAGCCTGCATTCCTCGAAGTTGCGCTCCAACGCGCTCGAAATTATGATCAAATTCCCGGCGCTTCAAGAAAACCTTCCAGCTGCCGAATCCTGGTGGGATGCCGCATTTTGCGCAACGCCTTTGCTTCGATCTGGCGGATTCGCTCGCGAGTGACTTGGAATTGTCGGCCGACTTCTTCCAAGGTTCGGCTGTATCCGTCCACGAGACCGAATCGCTGCTCGAGGACTTGCCGTTCCCGGTCGGTGAGTGTTTCTAGGACATCCTTGATCTTCTCCTTGAGTAAGACGATCGCAGTCATGTCACTCGGGTTTTCGGCGCCTCGATCTTCGATGAAATCGCCGAAATTGGTCTCCTCGCTTTCGCCCACGGGCGACTGCAGAGATATTGGCTGCTGAGCCATTTTTAGCACAGCCCGGACACGATCCACCGGAAGCAATACTTCTTCAGCAACTTCCTCAGGAGTGGGTTCGCGGCCGTATTCCTGTACCAGTTGCTTTTGCACGCGTAGGAGTTTGTTGATCGTCTCGATCATGTGCACCGGAATCCGAATGGTGCGCGCCTGGTCGGCAATCGATCGGGTAATCGCCTGTCGAATCCACCACGTCGCATAAGTTGAAAACTTGTAGCCGCGCCGATACTCGAATTTCTCGACAGCCTTCATCAGTCCCATGTTCCCTTCCTGGATCAGGTCGAGAAACGACAAACCGCGATTGGTGTACTTCTTTGCGATTGAAATAACCAGACGAAGATTGGCTTCGACCATTTCGGTTTTGGCCTTGAATGCCTGGCGTAGCCAGGTTTTCAGCGTCCGATATTCTTCGGAATAATCGGAAAGCGAAAACCACAAGCTGGCTTCCAAATCGCGCATCTTGTTCTCGAGCTGCAGCCGCCGTTTTTTGCCGCGAGGATTCTTGGCGAGCTCGGTCTGAAGATACAGCGATGTGTGATGCGCCTCGTCGGCAAGATGTACAAATTCTTCGGTAACCCGCTGCTTGAAGTAAAAGCGAGGATAAATCTTCTGCAGGGTCGCCATCGTCCGTTGGAGTGCCCTGCCCTTTTGCGACGTTTTCTTTGAAAGACCAACTTCTGAGAAATGCCGGTTAATGGACACGCTCAACTGCCCTACCTGCTTACACAATCGCGGCAGGTGCTTCATGTATCGTTCGCGACTCTCGATTTTCTTATCGAGGATAACGCGATCGAAGCGCTCGCGACCTTCAATGAGTTTCTCAGCGAGATCCAAATGCCCGCGGGCAACAAAGCCGAAGCGACTGAGTTGTTTTTGAACCATCGCTTCAGCCTCCTCGATTCGCTTCGAGATCTGGACTTCCTGGTCCCGGGTCAGCAGCGGAACCTGTCCCATCTGCTTGAGATACATTCGCACCGGGTCATCAAGGATATCAACCTTGGGTGTCGCTCTCCCTTCTTCTTCCTCTTCTTCATCATCGACGTCTTTTTTACCGTCTCTGTAACGGTCAACCTCGGAGGCCTCAATGATGTCAATCTCCAGGCGACGCAGACGTGTCAGAATCAGGTCGAGTTCGTCAGCATCGGTGATTCCTTCCGGTAACGCCTCATTCAGATCGTCGAACGTGAGATAACCTTGTTCTTTCGCCAGCTTGATCAGCTCCCGAATGCGGGCTTGAACTTCAACCGAAGAATACAGGCCCGTTACTCCCACCGTTGGCACGGAGAGCGACCCATTATGGTTCCCTTTAAGTGAAGAAGACTTGATACGGGCGCGCTTGCGAACAGAGCCGCGCGCCGCCTCGCTGTGATTTCTTTGTGAATTCAAACGCTTTTTCGGTACGCTCCGGTTTCGGCTGCTTTTAAGCCGACGAGCCGACGACTGTCGGCTGCCCCCCTTTCGTTTCGAATGCCTTGCCAAGTTTGTTCGGTTAAGGATTTGGTCTAAGACCTTCGGCTTGCCACACTCTATTTGAAGAGACCTATGTGTCTCCTCCGCCGACGGGCCGGCAAAAGTCGTGGAGCTGTTCCTGCAGGTCAAGAATTTGTTTTTGCAAATTTACGACCTCACCAGCGCTCAACCCGGCGGCTTTGATCCGGTTTTTTGCCGTCTCCAACCGGCGACGCACAACACCATGGCAGATCCCCTGCCACCATTTTCGGACCACTGTCTCTGTAGCTGCAGGCATCTTTTGCATTAGCCATGAGGAAACGAGCCGTTCTTCCTCTGGCGAAAGAGTAGCCATGAAGGCGTTGAGTGACGGGGTATCGTCCGGTTTGAGCTCGCTGTCGAGAATCCGGATTAGGATCTCTGTGTCCGGCACCTGCTCGAGAATCTCGCGCCATTTCTGCGCATGAAGAAAATTGCGGGCATCCGTATCGCGCAGCGCCAGC
>JAICUQ010000253.1 GCA_025935755.1 Chthoniobacterales bacterium
CCACTACCGAAAATTGATTGACATCCTATTTAATTCATTTACTTGCGATGCTGTGCCCGGATTGTTCGGCTGCTGCCGGACTTACCCCCGCGCCACTAACACCAACCGAACACATTTTATGGCGGAAAAATCGATCGAAGAGAAGGTCAAGGACATCATCGTCGAGCAACTCGGCGTGAACCCGGAACAGGTCACGCCGCAGGCATCTTTTATTGAGGATTTAGGGGCAGACTCACTGGATATTGTCGAGCTGGTGATGGCGTTCGAAGAAGAATTCGGGGTTGAAGTGCCGGACGAAGACGCGGAAAAACTTCAAACCGTCGGCGACGTCATCAAATACATCGAGGACAAGGCGGCCAAGCAGCAATAGCACGAGCGATTCGCCGCGGAAATCCCGATCAGGCGCGGGAATTACGGGTGAGGGACGGGTGTGGGGCGAGATCGTGGGGTCGGAAACGGTCTAGGCGTCGGCAGCGGTCCTTCATGGAACCCTAGGATCTGAAACACCTGATCTGGCGACACCTGATCGGCCATACACGCGTTCTTTGGATTCCAAGTGATGCAGCTGGTCCCGTAACCGTCGCCAGGGTTTTGCCAGGCAGCGCCTGCGTGTGATTGAATAGTCCGGTTATGCCAGAACCACTGTCCATTCGGATTGGAGTCTTGCCGGGCCTGCACTGAGACCCAGTAGTTACCCGGAGCGATGCCAAACGGAGACGGAAGACAGATCAGGAAATCAGGGGGTACGCCAGTATAGGAAAGATTCAGGAACGCCGCTATCAGCGTGCCCGGGAGGTTGCCTGCAGCATTCTGATAAAAATAAATGTTAAACGACGACGCGGGACCGCCTCCATCGGAGTATTCACCCATCACGCGCACGCCAGTGATGAACGAACCGGTCGATCCGGGGGTGATGGCGAAGTCGTCCGCAGCCTGGCTGTCGAATACAGCCATAGCCGACTCGAACTGCTGTGACCCGATGCCAAGAGGCGGTTGCGTTGCAGCGCTATTGTATTGATCCCAGAGAGGGCTCCCAAAACAGCCCCCGTCAGGTGCATTTTCCGCCACGTCCCGCTGCGCTGCTATTCGTGGTGTCGCGAGAATTGAGAGAAACAAGATTACCAGTAAACATCCGAGCGGAACCAATCGGGTATTAACCTTCTGTGTTTTGGTGCTCATTTGTCCACCCACTGTTCGTCGCTTTTTTTTGGCGACCCGATAACGGGTTTATGGGATCGACTAAATCGTGTCAATGGTGTGTGCATCTCTGGATTGTGCTATGAGGTCCGCTGGTTGCGAAGGCCTATGACACGTTCACACTAGGACGTGGACATAACCCTCCTCGAGCGGCCGGTCTTTCACGTCGGCCGGCATTATGTAAGTATCCTTGGACTGATCGGCTTTATCGGATTTTTCGCCGCCGGACTGATCATCGCCCGGGTTTTGCAGAATCAGGTCGTTCAACGGTTTTTCAGCCGGTTCAAAATCGACACAAATTTCATCGCGATTGTCACGACGATCCTGAGCCTGTCGCCGATCGTCTTGTTCACTGTCACCGCCGTGAATGGTGTGGGAATTCCGCTGGCTTCGGTTTGGAGTTCCGCCTTCAGGCGGTATTACGTAGAACCCGCGTGAACGCGGAACTCCGAACGACAAACATGCCGCACCCCAACGAGATTCGATTTCCACAAGGCGTGGCGAAAGTTTCACAGCTACGTGACCTGCGAAATTCCGAAGCCTGGCAACACGCGCTTCAGAATAAATGCAAGGATCATCGCTATTACGAGATCGTGGAGGAAACGCTTGAGTGCGGTTTCAAACATCATTATCTGCAGCTCGAGGATCGCTCCGGCAATATCCGCGCGATTCAGCCGGTGTTCTTTGTACGGCAAAATCTCGTGGAAGGTGTGCCAGGAAAAATCCGCTCCATTGTGGATGGAATCCGAAAGCTGTTTCCGCGCTTCCTCACTATGCGCGTGTTGATGATTGGCTGCGGAGCCGGCGCGGGCGACCTGGGAACATGCAACGCAAAAGACGAGACGTGGCTGGCAAATGCCTTACAAGCGACTCTGCGGACCTACGCAAAGCAAAACAAAGCGTCGCTTGTCGTTTTCAAGGATTTCCCGGCCAACTACCGCGGGGCTCTCCAAACGCTGGTGTCCGGGGCTTATGCACGCATTCCGAGCATGCCCATGACGCGGCTGCCGCTCCATTATCAAAACTGGGACGAATATTTCGCTACGCTCAGCAAGGCCACGCGGAAAGATTTGCGCCGAAAATTTCGAAACGCCGAGCGCGCGCCGAAAATCGAGATGGAGGTTATGAACGACATCTCGCCTTTAGTCGACGAAATTCATCCGCTGTACCTGGCCGTTCACGAGCGGTCGAAACTGAAATTCGAGACGCTGACTAAACATTATTTCCGCGCTGTTGGCCGGCGAATGCCGGACCATGCGCGGTTTTTCATCTGGCGACAAAACGGCAAAATCGTTGCGTTCGGTTTCTGCCTGGTTTGCGGAGACATAATTTATGATGAATGCATCGGGCTGGATTACGGTGTCGCGCTTGATTTGCACTTGTACTTTTACACGCTGCGCGACATCATCTCGTGGGCGATTCAACAAGGATTGAAATATTACTACAGCAACCCGCTCAATTACGAGCCGAAGCTGCATCTCGACTGCGACTTGCTGCCCTTGGATCTGTACATCATGCACACAAATCCTCTGCTGAATCCAATCTTTCGTCGCATGATCAAATATCTCGGGCCGACGCACCATGATCCGGTGTTGCAAAAGTTCCCAAACGCCGATCAGCTTTGAACTGTATTCCTGTAGCCACGGCGCTCTGTCGCCGTGTCATCGCCTCGACAGAGCGAGGCGGCTACATGGAATGCGGCCTTGGCGTGCAGCAATCACATTCCGGGATGAAATGTTTTGTTGTAGCAACGGCGCTCTGTCGCAGTGACATCGCCACGACAGAGCGAGCCGGCTACATGGAATGAGGACTGGGAGTTCAGCAAACACCTGCC
>JAICUQ010000203.1 GCA_025935755.1 Chthoniobacterales bacterium
CTCGCCGCGCTAGAGGCGTAATATTTCGATGCGACTAAAACTGCGCGAACGTCGCGACCCCTGGACTTAGCTGTCGCCTGATTTTCGTCCGAACCAACGCCGCTTTTTCGGCTTGGTTTCTTCGGCAGGCGGGGCAGTAGGTTCCTCTGGCTTCTGAGCAGGAGCTTCCGCCGTTGGTTCTTCTCGCTCGGGCTGCGCAGCTTCAGGCGTTGTCTCCTGCGGTTTGGCTTCCGGCTCTTCCCGTTTCGCCTTCTTTTGCTTCTTGGGTTTTTCCTCGGCGACGTGCTCCGCGTCTACCCACTCGATAAACGCCATACGCGCCGAATCGCTCTTTCGCGCGCCGAGTTTCACGATACGGGTGTAACCGCCGTTTCGTTCGGCAGAACGTTGCGCGATATCATCAAACAATTTTTTGACTGCGTTCTTCTGGCGCAACACAGCCAGCGCCCTGCGACGCGCGTGAACCGAGCCGTTCTTACCAAGCGTTACCATCCGTTCCGCAAGAGGACGAACCGCTTTGGCCTTGGCCAGGGTCGTTTTAATTCGCTGATGTTCGATTAAAGCGCAGACTTGATTGGCCAGTAACGCCCGGCGGTGGTCAGCAGTGCGCCCCAGCTTGATCGTCTTTTTTTGATGTCTCATACGCGGCGAACCCCGATCTTCGCACAGACGTTTACTGTTGGCCAGCAGCAGGTGGGGCCGCAGGGGCGGCGCCATCGGCGCTCATCGGCAAATCGATCAAGCCAGGCTCGAACTTCATCCCAAGACCCAACTGAAGCTGTTGCAGTTTGTCCTTGATCTCATTGAGCGATTTCTTACCGAAGTTTCGATACTTCAGCATTTCGGCCTCGGTCTTTTGAGCAAGCTGCCCGACCGTGGTGATGTTCGCATTGTTCAAGCAGTTGGCCGCGCGCACGCTCAGCTCGATCTCGTTCACACTCATGTTGAGGAGTTTCTTGAGCTTGATATTTTCTTCGCTCACGCCCGCCGGCGTCTGATCGAATTCGATTACTTCCTCGTTGTAGTGAACGAACACGTCGAGGTGATGCCGCAAAATCGCTGAAGCCTGGAGCAGCGCGTCATCAGGCGTCAACCGCCCGTCGGTCCAGACCTCCAGAATGAGCTTGTCATAATCGGTGCGCTGACCGACTCGAGTGTTTTCGACACCATACTTCACGCGTGTGACCGGCGAAAAGATGGAGTCGATCGGAATAAGACCGATCGGTTGATCGGGGCGCTTGTTTTCCTCGCCCGTGGCAAATCCCCGGCCGACGCGCACTTCGAGTTCCGCGTCGAATTTGTGTTTTTTATCCAGAGTGGCGATGAGCTGCTTGGGATTCAGCACTTCAAAACCTTGAATCGTCTGTATATCGCCGGCAGTGACTTCGCCTTCTTTATTTACGTTCAGCGAGAGCTTCTTCGGCTCATGGTCCTGGCCGTCCAGCTTGAATTTCACTTTCTTTAGATTGAGAACGATGTCGGTGACGTCCTCAACTACACCGGGTAACGTGGCGAACTCGTGCTGGGCACCGGCGATTTTTACCGCGGTAATGGCTGCGCCTTCCAGCGACGAAAGCAGAACGCGCCGGAGTGAGTTCCCAACAGTGTGACCGTATCCCGCCTCGAACGGCTCGGCGGTGAATTTTGCGTAAGTGTCTGTGGCCGTGCTCTCCTCTTTTGTGAGAGTTTTCGGCATTTCAAAACGACCGTAACGGATAGGCATATATTGATTTCAGATCGCCGATTGCCGATTTGCGATTGGTGACGAGAAACCGCGTTCGCGATTCTTTAACAATCGAAAATCTACAGTCTTAAATCTGCGCTTCTATCGCCGGGTTCCCCCTGGCGAGCGCGATCTCACATCCAGCGACGGAGACCCAGGGACCAACGGCGTAATTTCAAAAACTCGCTGCGAGGTTGGAATAAAGACTAAATCCGCCATTTTGCAAGCAAACCGTATGGTTACCCGCCATCTCCACCCGGTCTCATTAATACCGGTCTTCAGAATGGCGGTTTTGCCCAGATCAATCTGAAGCCGTTTCAACGGCTTCAATCCGAATCTCGCAGGTGCCAAGCCGTTGAAACGGCTGGTTTTCGCATGACGAACCACCTGCCTAAAGGCAGGTGTTAATGAAATGCCTAACTCTCGATCACATCATCTGGCAATTCATTGGTGTCTCGAGACGTTCCAGGGAAATGCCTCGCCAGGAGGTTCCCGATCTCATTGACTCCTTCGATTAGAGCCTGACTGAAATCCTCATTCTTGAAGTGCGTTCGCATTCGCTCAACAACGTCTCGCCAGAATTCGTCTCCGCATTTCTGGTGAATCGCTTCGTCGCCGACAACGGCAAATTTATGGACACGCGGCGCGACAAAAATGAGCACACCGTTACGCTCACGCGTTTTGTGCATACCAAGCCGTTGAAACTTTTTCCGCGCCGCGACGAAAGGATCGCTGTTCAACTTCCCGCGCTGAATCAAAACGCGAATTTCACCCGACGTTTTCGATTCGGCTGCTCGAATCGCTTGAATAATGCGGTTGTGCTCGAGTTTGCTGAGGAATTCCCGTGTTCGCATTTGATCACCAGCTCGAGCCCGCACCGCCACCGCCGAAACTTCCGCCTCCGCCACCGAAGCCGCTGAATCCTCCGCCACCGCCGCCACCGGACGACCAGCCGCCTCCGCCACTACTTGGGATAAACACCGGGCCGCCTCCTCGCGATGAATAGCCGTACCCGCCCCTTTTTCGGAGCATGTACGAAAGCAGCATCAGCACAATGATGAAGACGATGAACGGCAAAATATTGGAGACCACGCCGGAGGCGTTGTGACTTTCCGCAACAGTTTTCCCTGATCCCTTGTACTCGCCGCGAATTGCTTTGAAGATCAGGTCTATTCCTGTCGCCAATCCTGCCTCGTAATTGCCAGCGCGAAAAAGGGGTTTGATGTGTCGTTCAGTGATGTCGAATGCGGTCGCGTCCGGCAACGCGCCTTCCAAACCGTAGCCGACTTGGATAAACATCTTGCGGTCCTGGATGAATACAAAAAGGATCACACCGTTGCGCCGATCCTTTTGGCCAACGCCCCATGCCTGGGCGACCCGTTGCGTGTAATCAGCGATATCCGAGTCGCTCTGCATTTTCGGAAAAACCGCGACCACAACCTGGTTGGAAGTGTCTCGCTCAAATTGAGCAAGCTCTTCATTGAAGCGGGATGCCGCTTCTTTCGAAACGACGCCCGCGAAATCGTTGAAGTACCCAGCCGGCTTCGGAGGAATTACCTCCGCCGCGTTCGCGGTGATCGCAAACAGAATCGCGAGGATGATTCGGAGCGCGATTGCTAGGGAGCGCACGCGGCTCGCGTGCCGGCGAAAGCGCCCCGCTTTAGCGAACTTTGAACGCGCGAAAGATGGTTTTGGCGAGCCGCCAAAACCAGCACGCGCGCCGCTTGCCCTCACCAGAATGTTTGCGCCCATGCGCGTTCTTATGGCGTCGTCGCGGGCGCCGGAGCGGGTGTGCCGAAATTGAACTGGACCGGCGGCGGTTTTTCCGCGCCCGGTTGCGCAGTGAAGAACGGTCTCGGCGGGAACCCAAGCATGCCCGCGATCAAATTTGTCGGGAAACTACGCACCGCCACGTTGTAGTTCTGCACTGTCTGGTTGAAGTTGCCGCGCTCCACGGAAATTCGGTTCTCGGTTCCTTCCAGTTGCGCCTGCAGGCTCAGAAAGTTCTGGTTCGCTTTCAGGTCCGGATACCGCTCCGAGACGAGAAGCAGACGCGAAAGCGCTGCGCTCAATTGTCCCTGGGCGGCTTGAAACTGCTCCAGTTGGGCAGCATCGGCCGGCGCTTTGTTCGGATCGAGTTGCATCTGAACGCGGCCAACACTGGCGCGGGCATTCGTCACTTCAACGAGCGTTGATTTTTCAAAATTGGCCGCACCCGACACTGTGTTCACGAGATTCGGGATTAGATCGGCCCGACGTTGATAGACATTTTGTACCTGGGCCCAGCTTTGATCGACCGCTTGCTGCAGGCGGACGAGACGATTGTAACTGCCTCCAATTGTGATGGCCGCCACTACGACCACAAAAAGGAGAATGGCGATGAGGACACCGCAACCGAGCGCGAATTTATTCATAATGTTATGGCTAATTTTTCTTGATCATCTTTTCCAACACTGGAGTGATTTGCGAAGCCACGACCTTCCATTGACCGCCCTGCTTCACAAATGTGTCGGTCCAGACAAATTGTCCGTCGATAAGATCCTGCTTTCCGTGGTGTGCTTTGATCCTGCCCTGGCCCACGACGATCCCCGTATCGGCATAAAGGCGAACATGCAGATCCTGAATGTCGAATTCAGAGAACTCGATGTCAGTCATGCTTTGCAGATCGGCTTGCTTGTGCACGATGCTGCCGTCGGGCCACACAATGGTGCAATCTTCAGTCTCGAGCCCACGCGTGTATGAACTGTCACCTTTGACGCGCGCTTCCGCCCATTCGTGCTGAATCTTCAGGAGCGCCTGCTCCTCCTGCGGATGATCTGCCATGATGCTGTGACCGTTTGCCAGACTAACAAGCAAGTCAAACTCGCCCGGAGCACAGCCACCCTGGCTCTGTGGATGGCGGGCGGCTTGCCTGCCGAAATCAAACGACGCGAGACGCTGGTCGCGCCACAGGCGGGATGCCCGTGCTACGAAGTTTTTCCAAGCACCAGTCGGAGAAATTGCGCATCCGAAAAATTTTTCCCCGATCCTTGCCGCACGATGATCGCTTTTAACGACGGGATAACGAACAGCCGCTGGTAATGCGAGCCCAGCGCCACGACCATGTCCGCAGGCGCATCCTTGCAAATACAAACGCCGGACCAGTGCGCATTTTCCCAAGGCAAATCGAGCATTCGTTCCATATCGGCCTCGCGGCCCGTGGGTGCCTGGTCGTTCAACCAGAACGCAAGCCCGTAGGCCGGATTTATCTGCGAGCCAACAAACGCTTCCCGCAGGACACTTGACGGTACAATCTGTCGCCGATGGTAACTGCCGTTCCCAACTACAAGCTCGCCCAATCGCGCCCATTCGCGCGCGGTTAATTCAAAGCCGGTCGCTGGTAGCGGATTGCCGCGCGCATCTTTTTTGTAATTGAGACCGCGCAATCCAAGCCGGTTCGCCAC
>JAICUQ010000134.1 GCA_025935755.1 Chthoniobacterales bacterium
ACCTCCGCAGGTCAGCACACGAGGCTAGCCCTCAAGCTATTTCGGGGAGAACCAGCTATCACGGGGTTTGATTAGTCTTTCGCTCCTACCCACAAGTCATCCCAGAAGTTTTCAACCTTCACGGGTTCGGACCTTCAGTTGCGGTTAAGCAACTTTCATCCTGCTCATGGGTAGATCACCTCCGCTTCGGGTCTACTACCAGCGACTAAGGTCGCCCATTTCGGACTCGCTTTCGCTTCGCCTCCATTCCAAAAGAACTTAGGCTTGCCACTGATAGTAACTCGCAGACTCATTAAGCAAAAGGCACGCCATCACCGGGCCATTTCTGATGGCCCGGCATGTATGAGGTTTGATGTTCGATGTATGATTTAGTTCTGGCGCTTGCGCGCATTTCTTCCAAATCAAACCTCAAACATCTTACATCAAACATCCGGCCTTCAGAAAAGGCCCGGCTTTGACACCTTGTAAGCACATCATTTCAGGTACTATTTCACTCCGCTCGCAGCGGTTCTTTTCACCTTTCCCTCGCGGTACTTGTTCACTATCGGTCGCCAATGAGTATTTAGGCTTACGCCGTGGTCGGCGCAGATTCATACGAAGTTTCACGTGCATCGTATTACTCAGGAAATCCCTAGGCGTGCTCGGGTTTTCGGTTACGGGTCTGTCACCCTCTATGGCGCAGCTTTCCAGAAGCTTCACCTAACCTTTGCACTACCACGTCGGGCTCCTACAACCCCGATCGATAAATCGATCGGTTTAGCCTGTTCCGCTTTCGCTCGCCACTACTGACGGAATCTCTTTCGATTTCTGTTCCTCCGGTTACTGAGATGTTTCACTTCACCGGGTGTCGCGATGTTCCTGCTATGGATTCACAGGAACTCGAGCAAGTATTATCCTGCTCAGGTTACCCCATTCGGACATCTACGGGTCAAAGCGTGTTTGCCGCTCACCGTAGCTTAACGCAGCTTACCACGTCCTTCATCGCCTATTGGCACCAAGGCATCCATGATGCGCTCTTTGTAGCTTGATCAATCTGTAGGCTCGGCAGTTGCCGAACCAAATTGTGATAACTGAAACTCTCTCGGCGTTTCACAGAAACGCCTTACAGTAACCCCGAAAGAATTCGGGGCTACAGTTTCAGACTCAGCTCTTAAAGTTGTATTTTCTTACTACCCTGTATGTAGATGTCAAAGAACCAGCCTTTTACGTACCTTTGCGACCACAAAAAAACTCAATATTGTTTCCGATCTTCTGTCCGCCTTCGCTCCCGCAGATACGGGATGACGACGTCATAAACCGGGACAAAATTGAGTTCCAATTTGCAGTCCCAAATGTACGTAGAACGCACTCCAAAGTGTAGGAGTCCCGCTTCGCGCGGGACAATCACCGTAGCAGGGAATCAACAGGCGTCAACTTGGATTTTAGAGATTCTGCGGGGCGGAATATTTTCCGCGCAGCATTCTCCTACCGTTAGACTTACACGTATTTCGCGTCTCTTCGGCAAAACCGATGAGTGTTCTGTTGTTTCGTGTTCGCGAGTAACGGTTATAATGAAGTTCGGTTTCGCAATCCATGGATTACCTGATTCGGCAGCTTACATGCCAGGATGAGCCCATCCTTTGGGAGATGCTATATTACGGCCTCTCGTCCGCTGGAACAAACGAACTCCCACCTCGGGATGTCATTCGTCGCCCGGCGATCTCTCGTTTTGTCGAGGGTTGGGGCCGTGCTGGCGATACCGGTTTCGTCGCGCACGACAAAAAAAATCGGGCGTTGTTAGGCGCTGCGTGGCTTCGACAGCCGGCAGACAAACCTGATGCATCGCCGGAACTCGCATTGGCGGTGAAGCCGGAGCACCGCCGGCATGGGATCGGCACCGCTTTGCTGACGCAATTGGTCCGCGCAAACCCTGATCACTCGAGGATTTCGATCAGTTTCGTAGCCGGTAAACCGGTGTTGCGCCTGTACGAGCGATTTGGGTTCAAGGTTGTTGAACAACGGCCCGATGCCGTCGTAATCCAGAGACCGGCGTAAAGATCCGTGCCGGGTCCGCCGCTGGATCGCTGTGTTCGTTAAGGAACAAAAATTAGCAGCACGAAAACGGCGAACAGCAGCAAATGAACACACCCCTGCAGGACGTTTGTTTTTCTGCTTGTAAATGTAACCACGCTGACGGCCAGCGTTAACAGCAGCAGGGGCAGATTGCCACCCTGAAGTCCAAGGGCGACCGGTCGTTTCGTTAGCAATCCGATCATCAACACCGCCGGAATTGTCAGCCCGATGGTGGCGAGCACTGAGCCGAACAAAATGTTTATTGAACGCTGCAGGTGGTTGTGCAGACTCGCGCTTATGCCACCCAGGCCTTCCGGCGACAGCACCAGAGCGGCAATCATTGCGCCGCCAAACGCCTGTGGCATGTGAAAATGTTCGATGCTGTTGTCCAATGGAACAGCGAATTTTTCCGCAAGGAAAATAACGACAATCAGGTACAGAAGCAGCATCACGCCGTGAAAACGCGTCGACCGCACCGGAATTAGATGATGGGGCGAATGCTTGGTTGCGGTTTCTTTTACATCCAGAAAATAGCCACGGTGCCGGAGGGTCTGGATGAGTAGAAAAGTGCCGTAAAGCAACAGCGACACAGTCAGAAAGAAGATTTCCTGTTCGGTGGAAAAAGTTGGACCGCTGGTCGACGTAGTAAAATTTGGCAACACCAGACCGAGCACGGCCAGCGCCATGATCACGTTGAGATAAGCGTTGACGCCCTGAATGTTGTAATGCTGCTCGCGATATCGAAGTCCGCCAAGTATCAAAGAAAGGCCCACGAGACCGTTAAGGGCTATCATGATTACTGCAAAAATTGCGTCGCGTCCCAACGCTGGATTGTTTTCGCCGTGTAACATCGCCGTGGAAATCATAACGACCTCGATGCTGATCGCCGAAAGCGTGAGGATCAACGTTCCGTACGGCTCGCCAAGTTTGATGGCAAGACAATCGGCGTGCCGGACTACGCGCACGGCCGACCAAAGGATCACGACAAAAAGCCAAACAAAGACACCGACGAGCGGGAAAACATCAACAGTGATTTTCTCCAACTGGGTTTTTCCCAGTGCGAGGAAAATCGCCACAGTTGTTAGGCCAATGAGGAACGGATATTCAGCGCGCAGCAGGCCGGCGGGTTGCTGGCTTTTTTTCACCTGCTGAATTACATCCGCTTTTGCAGACATGGGCCGGAGCATATCGGTTCGGCGTGAGCCGCGCAATTATGCTGTAGGGTTCTCGAAAGGCATCGACCTGACCTGCGCTGCACAATCACAGCGGTCTTCTACCCACCCGCTATAGCGCCTATTATCATGAATGGTTCCGCCCCATTGGCAATCGGCTCCGGGAGTGGCGCATCCGCAGATGCATGAGATAAATCTTCGCCGCACGCAAAAAATCGAACCATTGGCCGGCGAACCTGCGTCACATGATCGCGCATCGTCCCGCGTAACATGGGATATTTTGCCTCGACGGCGTCCAGCAGAGAGCGTTGAGTCAGGGTCCCGTTGAGCTGAAGCTCTACTTCGCCTTCGATGTGCGCCAACGTTCGCAGATTAGGCGGAAGAATAACGCGTATCATTCTGTAATATTCCAAGTTCGAAATTCGAAAACCAGGGTGATGTGAGATTTCTTCAAACTTGGATGTTTTAATTTGTTTCGGATTTCGTGGTTCGACACTCGAGTTTGTTCCTACGCTACTGTTTGCACTTCCACCGACAGCACTGCGGGCAGATCGCGGATGATCGGTTTCCATTTATCGCCTCCGTCGGCCGATGCGTAAACCTGGCCGCCGGTGGTTCCGAAATAAATCCCGCAGGGATCGAGCGAATCGACCGCCATCGCATCGCGTAATACGTTCACGTAACAATTGCGTTGTGGCAGACCTTTCGTTAGGGCTTCCCAATCGTTGCCGCCTGCCCGGCTCCGGTACACTCGCAATCTGCCGCTGGGCGGATAATGCTCCGAATCGCTCTTGATCGGCACCACATAAATTGTTTCGGGTTCATGCGCGTGAACGTCGATTGGAAATCCGAAATCGCTCGGCAGGTTCCCGCTGACCTCGTGCCACGAACCGCCGGCGTCATCGCTGCGCATGACGTCCCAATGTTTTTGCATGAACAACGTATTCGGCCGGGAAGGATGCATTGCGATGCGATGCACGCAGTGACCAACCTCCGCGTTAGGATCCGGAATATATTGCGAGTGCAACCCGCGATTGATCGGGCTCCATGTTTTTCCTCCGTCCTCAGTGCGAAACGCGCCAGCCGCGGAGATTGCTACATAAATTCGCTGCGGATCTTTCGGGTCGAGGAGGATTGTATGCAGACACATGCCGCCGGCTCCCGGCTGCCATTTCGGTCCCGTATCGCTTCCTCGCAGACCAGCCAGCTCGTGCCATGATTTCCCGCCATCTTTCGATTCAAAAATCGCGGCGTCTTCAACGCCGGCGTAAACGTGATCGGGATCGTGGAGCGACGGTTCCAAATGCCACACCCGTTTGAACTCCCATGGATGCTGCGTGCCGTCGTACCATTGGTGCGTTGTGACTGGCTTACCTGTCTCAGCCGATGAATCGTAGACGAATTTATTACTCTCAGCTTTCGCCATCCCGTCAGAGCTTTGCAATTCCTCCGGGCTGCTGCCCGGCGTGTTCCAGGTTTTTCCGCCGTCATCCGAGCGTTGAATGATTTGTCCAAACCAGGCGCTCGTTTGGGAGGCGTAGATCCGGTCGGGATTCACCGGAGAGGCTTTCATATGATAGATTTCCCAGCCCGCAAAATGCGGACCGCTAACCTTCCACCGTTTGCGCGCACCATCGGACGTAAGGATGAACGCGCCTTTTCTTGTTCCGACTAAGACTCGAATGTTGCTCATATTTAATTTTCGCCACGAAACACACGAATGGCGCGAATGGAAGAGAAACTTGCCGTACGTCTGTTCGTTTCGCGCGATTAACGCGTAGCACGAAGCTCTCTCAGAGCAACTTACCTGTCATAAGCGTCTTTGAGCGTCTTGATATCGATTTTCTTCATCTCAAGCATCGCTTGCATGACGCGTCCGGACTTTTCCTGGTCGTTGTCATGCAACATCTCGATCAGAATGGTTGGCGTGACCTGCCAGGACAAACCAAATTTATCTTTCAGCCAGCCGCACGCCGATTCCTCGCCACCACCTGCGATGAGTTTTTCCCAGAAATAATCTACTTCTTCCTGCGTTTCGCAGTTTATGACAAAGGAGACGGATTCGTTGAATTTGAAAAGCGGCCCGCCATTAAGAGCGACGAACTTCTGGCCTTTAATCTCAAATTCAATCGTCAACACCGATCCGGCCGGACGCCCCGTTTTTTCGGCGGCTTCCTCTGGGTTGCGGAATGTTCTGCCTATTTTGGAATTTTCGAAGATCGAGGTATAAAAGTTCACGGCCTCCTCGGCCTGATCATCAAACCACAGGAACGGGGTAATTTTTTGCATTGAAACTTTGTCGCTTGGATCGGCAGTAGGAGCCAGCAAAATTTGGCGTTTCACCGAAACGCCCTACAATGCTTCGATGCGCATTTCGATTCTGTCATGTCGAGCGAAGGCCAGACATCTCTGGATCGAGTCCGGAACAGAATCAGCGATCCGCCTCTGCTCGAAACGGCACACATGCTAATTGACACTCACGCACATCTTGATTTTCCCGATTTCGCAAATGACCTCGAGGATGTGCTTCGTCGTGCGGACGAAGCTGACGTAAAACGCGTCATTAATATTGGGACATCGATCGAGAGCAGCAAGCGTGCGATAGCGCTCGCGGAAAAGTATCCATCTGTTTACGCCGCGATCGGCGTCCATCCCAGCTCCGCACATGATGCGGAGGATGACGTCATCACGCCGCTGCGCGAGTTGGCTAAACACCCGCGCGTCGTGGCCATTGGCGAGACCGGCCTGGATTATCACCACCTGCCGAGTGAAGAAGTGGCCAAAGAAAAACAGGTGCAGGTGATGACTGCGCTGCGCAGTGAGACCGATGAAGAAATCGAAGCGCAGATTCGCGACGGCGCGTGCAAATCGAAACAGGCAAGTCTGTTCCAGCAGCAACTCGATCTGGCCGTAGAACTAGGGCTAAACGTCGTAATTCATCAACGCGATGCCTGGGAAGACACGTTGGAAGTGCTCCGCGCGTACACCGGCAAGGTGCGCGGTGTGTTTCATTGCTTTGGCGGCTCCCTCGAGCAGGCGAATGAAGTTCTCGGTCTCGACCACCTCGTTTCTTTCACCGGGATTGTGACGTTCAAAAACGGCGTCGCCGTTCGCCAGGTCGCGGCAGATATCCCGCTGTGGAAGTTCATGGTGGAAACCGATTGTCCGTTTTTGGCGCCGACACCTTTTCGCGGGAAGCGCTGCGAACCTGCGTACACTCGCATCGTAGCGGAAACGATCGCGGTGGCACGCGGCGTTTCCTTCAACGAAATTGCTGAAGCAACGACCGAAACCGCAGAGCAGTTCTTTAGGTTCAATCGCGCATGATGATTGATAGGGGCGGTGGAGGGCGATTCTGTGGAGCACTGGCTGCGAGCGTGTCGCGCCCGACAGCTTGCCGGACGCAAAAACGCATTGCAGCGGTTGCCCTGGTCGAAGGTCCGAAGAGCTTTTCGGCAGGCTGCCGAAAAGGACAGGCTGGCAGCCTGTGCTCCCCAGAGATTGTACGCGGCACGATTTACTCGATTGCTGTCGCCGCGACGCTCTTGGTTCTTGCATCCTGCGCAGCGCCAGACACGCAGCATCACATCGTGATCAGCACACGCGACCAAAAGTTAGCCGTGTTAGACCGCGGCACTCTTATGGTCACTTATCCGGTCTCGACTTCGAAGTTCGGGTTGGGGGATTCGTTGCGGAGCAGCCGTACGCCTTTGGGGGAATTGGAGGTCGCCAAAAAGATCGGCGATAACGCACCGCTCGGTGCCGTGTTTAAGGATCGGGTCCGTACGGGCGAAATCGTAGCGCCAGATTCTCCGGGTCGCGATCCGATCGTCACGCGCATTCTTTGGCTGCGGGGCCGGGAAGCGCAAAACGCGAATGCATTTGGTCGCTACATTTATATTCACGGCACAGCAGAAGAACGACTGATCGGGACGGCTGCGAGCTATGGATGTATACGAATGCGCTCAGCCGATGTCGTACAGCTGTACAACGTGGTTGGAGTTGGCGCAGCGGTCACAATCGTCGATAAACCGCTGGTCACCGCCATTCCAGGCATGGCTTCAGCTCATTCCATGGGGCCGGAAAACACCGCGCCCTTCGTGATGCGATAGCTCGCCGCGCTTTCATTAACACCGTGGCTTACCCGGTGGGAACCATAACGTGACCAAAATGTTTCAACAGTTTCGTCGAGAGATGTGTAAACGGTTGAAACGGCTTTGGTCCGCTTCTACTCTTTGACACCGGACTGAAGACACGGTGGTAGTTCGTGCATCATCATTACGGCAATTTGCCGAGGTGCTTTTTGACTCCATTGCGCGAAAGGAAATCGATGTCGGCGTCGACCATGATGCGAACCAGCTCTTCAAAGCGCACTTTCGGTTCCCACTGGAGAATCTTCTTCGCTTTCGACGCGTCGCCCAGCAATAAATCGACCTCAGCCGGTCGCTCGTAACGCGCGTCATGTTTTACGAATTCCTTCCAATCCAGGTCGGCGTGCGCGAACGCTGTCTCGACGAATTCGCGCACAGTGTGCGTCTCTCCGGTCGCGAGCACAAAATCGTCCCCTTCGCTGAGCTGCACAATCCGCCACATCCCTTCGACGTACTCCGGGGCATATCCCCAGTCGCGTTTTGCGCCGAGATTGCCGAGGAACAATTCCTTTTGCAGGCCTTGCTTGATGGCAGCGACTGCACGTGAAATTTTACGGCTAACGAAGGTTTCACCGCGTCGAGGGCTTTCATGGTTAAACATGATGCTGTTGCAGGCGCAGAGGCCGTAGCTCTCGCGATAATTCACGGTTGCCCAATAGGAAAAAACTTTCGCTACACCGTACGGGCTGCGCGGCCAGAAACGGGTCTTCTCGTTTTGCGGTACTTCCTGCACTTTGCCGAACATTTCGCTGCTCGACGCCTGGAGAAAACGAGAACGCAATCCTGCTTCGCGGATTGCCTCGAGGATCCGGATCGTGCCCACACCGGTGACGTCAGATGTGTATTCAGGAATATCAAAGCTCACCCGCACGTGGCTTTGTGCTCCGAGATGATAGATCTCGTCCGGTTTCAATTCGTAAAGAAGCTTCACCAGATTGACTGAATCGCTCAGGTCACCGTAGTGGAGAAACATTCGAACGCCATTTACGTGAGGATCCGCGTAAAGATGATCAATGCGCGAGGTGTTGAAGGTGCTGGCGCGACGAATGATCCCGTGAACCTCATAATCTTTTTCCAACAGCAGATCAGCCAGATAACTGCCGTCCTGGCCAGTGATGCCGGTGATGAGCGCCCGTTTCATTTGGTTGTAGTGTAGCGCATGCGTCCCGCTTGCAATTCAAACTGCGCGCAGGCCAGAGGGTCTTTAGTCCGGTGGAGTCACCATGATCCGCGCCAGAACCGCGCGCTGTGCGCCAATTAGCGCGCTAATGCCGTTGCGCCCGAGAGCAACCATTTCATCGAGTTGCGAACCAGTAAATGTCGCTTCTTCGCCGGAGCTTTGGACTTCTACGAATTCGCTGTCCTCGGTTGCAACCAAATTGAAATCGACGGCAACGAGTTTGTCCTCGTCGTAATTAAGATCAACGATGGCCTGTCCCTCCAGAACACCCGCACTAATTGCACCGACCAATTTTAGCATGGGGGCAGTATCAAGTTTTTTTTCCCTAACGAGTTTTCGACAGGCGATAGCGAGCGCCAAACTCGAGCCGGTGATCGCCGTTGTGCGCGTTCCGCCATCGGCTTGCAGGACATCGCAATCCACCCAGATCGTGCGTGCTCCGAGTTTTTCCAAATCGACCACTGCGCGCAATGACCGGCCAATCAACCTTTGAATTTCTACGCTGCGACCGTCTATGCGGCCTTTCGATATGTCGCGAGGTTTGCGCGGCTGCGTCGAGTAGGGGAGCATCGAATACTCTGCGGTGAGCCAGCCACCGGTCACGCCTTGTTCTTTCATCCAGCGTGGCACAGCTTCTTCGATCGTGACGGCGCAGATCACTTGGGTGTTACCCATCGAGACCAGCACCGAACCGCTCGCATACGGTGCCACGTTCAACTCAAAGTTGACGGGACGAATTTCATCTGGAGCGCGGCCATCATTTCGCTGCATCAACGTGGAACGTAGATGTGGGGGCGGACATAGCAATCGCCTTGACGCACCCAACGGGGCGTCGTTGTATAAAGGCTTTGCGTGAAAAGTAGTGCTGAAACCCAAACGGCGGTTTGCATCGCCGGAGCGCACCGTTCAGGAACGTCGATGCTGACGCGACTATTGCATGCGTGCGGGCTTTATCTCGGTCCCAGCGATGCGTTGATGCCGCCACAGGCGGACAATCCCGATGGTTTTTGGGAACATCTGGGCTTTGTGGCGTTGAATGACGAGTTGCTCGAAGCGCTCGGTGGCGCCTGGGATCTGCCGCCAAAGGCCGACCAGAACTTTGCCGGCGCACCGCGGATGGACTCTTTGCGCATGAAAGCGCGACTTTTGATTGAGACCTTTGGTTCGGCGGCCGGCTGGGGCTGGAAAGATCCGCGCAATAGCCTGACGCTGCCGTTCTGGCAAGACCTCCTGCCTCACATGAAGACGTTGGTTATGGTGCGCAATCCATTGGAGGTCGCCTACTCGATGCGCAAGCGCAATGGAACTTCCTATGCGTTTGGTCTGCGCCTCTGGGAGATCTACAATCGACGTCTGATTGAAGCGGCAGGCAAGCACGAGCAGCTTGTCACTCATTACGATGTTTTTTTCGACAACCCCGAG
>JAICUQ010000083.1 GCA_025935755.1 Chthoniobacterales bacterium
GACGAAGCAACTGCAATTCCTATCGACGAACGATTTTTCAATGGCGGTGCCACGAGCGTGCGCAGCTTCGGCGAGCGGGACCTTGGCCCGCATGACAATCATGGGCACCCAATCGGCGGTGAATTTTTTACCGTGTTTAATGTTGAATACACCTTCCCAATCTTCGGCGAACTGCAGGGCGCCGTGTTCACGGATGCCGGGAATTTATTGCCAAGCTCTGAGGACATCGGGTTGGCCGATATGCGCTACGCGATCGGTGCCGGTTTGCGTTACAAGCTGCCGGTCGGCCCGATTCGTCTCGATTACGGTGTGAATCCCGACCCGCACGAATTCGAAGATTTCGGTGCATTTCACTTCAGTTTCGGATTTGCCTTTTGATTGACGCATGTTGCCTAACCAATTCGATTTCCAATCGACTAGGTAATAGCGAGCGTTAGACTCAAAAAATAAATCAATGAACCCGTGAGATAACCCACTACTGGATCGAACCGGAGTCTTTCGAGATTCGCACGGAAAGGCATTTCTTTCTGGGGAGCGGACGCTGCGGGCGTGCGGCATTCGGTCCTCGCCGGATGCGCAGTCAACGCAAGCACAGGAAGCGAACCAGGTTGGTCGCGGCAAGCTGCCGCGAACTACAGGCACGCGACCTGTGCTCCCCGGAAATGACGCTGGAACCGGAGATTTCCTCGATAACCGTGAAGCTGTCTCGACTGCCCAGCCGCGGAAAACTGTGTTGATGTTTCCGTCTCATTAACACCCGGCTTCAGCCGGGTGTCTTGGCCGTAACATTGCTCGAACCGCTTTAGCGGTTTTCTAAGCAATCGAAAACCGCTGAAGCGGTTCGAAGTGTTTGCTGTGCCCTTGCCACCCCGCTAAACCGGGGTGTTAATGAGACCAGATACCATGCAGAACCGGCAGCAAGAATCGTCCAATGAGTTAATCCGATTCGGTGACACGCGGCCGGCGGAATTCCGTAAACAGCTGCATGAACTTGCGGATTGGATTGCGGATTTCCGCGAACATATCGACACGTTGCGCGTTGCGCCTGATCCCGCACTCGCGGGGCCTGGCGCTGTTCGCGATCAGCTTCCAAAACGCGCGCCCGAAGAAGGCGAGCAGTTTGAGAAGATTCTCGCGGACGTCGATCAGATCATCGTTCCCGGCATGGTGCATTGGAGTCATCCGATGTTTCTCGGTTATTTCGGCTGGACTACCACTGCTCCCGGTATTTTGGCCGAACTTTTAACCGCGCCGCTGAACGTGAACGCGATGACGTGGCGCACGTGTCCTGCGGCTACCGAGCTCGAAACGGTCGTGATCGATTGGCTGCGGCAATGGGTCGGGTTACCTCAGCGATTCGAAGGCGTCGTTTACGACACAGCCTCAGTTGGAATCATGCACGCTCTTGCCGTCGCGCGCGAAGAAGCCGCCGTGGCGCAGACAAGCATGTCTGCGTCAGACTTGCCGGCAGGATTGCCTTCATCACCTTCGGTGCGCAAACGCGGCTTGGTCGCTACGGGCGCGCCGATTTTTCGCATTTACACCTCTGATCAGGCACACAGTTCCGCCGAGAAAGCTGCCATCGCCCTTGGCTTGGGCGAGGAAAACGTGGTCCGCATTCCAACCGACAATCATTTCCGGATGGACGTGAAGTTGTTAGGCGAAAGGATTGAAGAAGATCGGCAGAATGGTCTTCATCCGATGGCGGTCGTCGCCACGGCAGGTACCACATCGACAGCAAGCGTCGATCCGGTTCGCGACATCGGGAACATCTGCCGGGAAGCAAACATTTGGTTGCACATCGACGCCGCTTACGGCGGAGGGTTCGCAATGCTGCCGGAGTACCAGTGGACCAGAGAGGGTTGGGAGTTGGCCGATTCAATCGTGATTAATCCACACAAAACGCTCTTCGTACCTCTCGATTTCAGCGTGCTGTATGTGCGCGACCTCGCGCGATTGCAGCGCGTATTCAGTCTTGTGCCGGAATATTTGCGCGGTGACACGGTCGAGGCGGAGAAGAACTACATGGATTACGGGATCCAGCTTGGCCGCAGGTTCCGCGCACTCAAGGCATGGGTGATCTGGCGCTCGTTAGGCCGCGCCGGAGTTGTGGCTCGCCTGCGCGAACAAATTCGCCTGGCGAACCTGCTGGTTGAATGGATCAAAAAGGACGAGCGCTTCGAGTTATCGGCGCAACCGAGCATGGGTGTGGTTTGTTTCCGTTTCGTGGCCCCGACGCGTCGCGGTGGTGACGGGCCTGGGTCGCCGACTCCGGCTACAGGGGAGGCGCTCGACGAACTGAACAGTGAGATCGTACAACGAATCAACTCCTCCGGCCTTGCGTATTTGACGCAGACGAAATTGCGTGGCCGCACAGTCGTCAGGATTGGCCTCGGCAATGTGCTCACCACGGAAGAGCATCTGCGCAACGGATGGGATATCATTCGCGAAACGGCAGAAACGCAGTTGTCATCCTGAACGAATCCCGCGTACGCGGGAGAAGTCGAAGGGATCCCGCCGCGCACGCTATTATCCGGCGGCATAAGCACAGGCTCGCGAACCGCAACGTCCGCGCGTCGGGAAACCGAAACATCTGTGGTTTGTCTCGACTGTCCGCTAATCGAGAGATCCTTCGCTTCGCTCAGGATGACAACTGCGTTGCGGGAAGGCGGAGCGTTAGATTTGCGAGTTTGAGATTTCTCTGGGTGTCGTGGCTTGGTTTTTGGAATTTCCGTCGCATTTGCGGCGGGCACTCCTAGCCGCTAATCTTGCTGTTCTTATGATGAAGTTACTGCGCAGGCACCGGGACTGGCTCATGATCGTGATCGCGATTCTGGCGATTCCTTTTGTTTTCTATTTCGTGCAACGCCCCGACTACGGCGCGATGCGCGCGGACCAATTTGCCCGGATGTATGATCGAAATATTTCGACGCTGGAAGCTCAGCAATATGCAAGGCTTCTTAGTCTGGCACAGGCGCTTGGCATGTCTGATTTTGTGGGAACGATGACCGCTGGCGCCGGGCTAAATCAAAATCAGGCTGCGGTGCAATTCATCGTGAATCTGCTTGTTCTGCGGCACGAAGCGCAACGGCTGGGACTGGGCGCGAGTGCTACAGAGGTCGCAGAGGTCGTGCGAAAGCTGCCGGCTTTCCAGGGAGATTCGGGGTTCGATATTAATAAGTTCAATGACCTTGTGCAGAACGGCCTTGCGCCCCTGGGGCTCAGCGAGGACCACATCGAACAACTCGTGCGCGACCAGATTTCTCTCAACGAAATCCAAAAGCTTTTGGCTGCCGGCGTATCGCTTCCCAAGAGCGAGTTGGAGGAGAATTTTCAGCGCGGTTATGACAAAATGTTTGTCAGCGTGATTCGGTTTCATGCTGCCGATTTCGATAAGGACATCAAAATCAGCGACGAAGATGTGCAGAAATATTTCGATGCGCATAAAGCTGAGCTGAGAAGCGATGAGAAACGCAAGGTCGAGTTTGTTCAACTCACGTTGAAGGAGGAGGAAAAGAAGCTGACCGGCAAACCACGGATTGAGGCGTTACAGAAACTGTCCGATCGCGCGACTGACTTCACACAGGCGTTATTGGAAAAAAGCGCGGATTTCAAACAAGCGGCAGCGAAGTTTCAACTGCCAGTGCACGAGACTGGCGAGTTTAGTGCGGCAGAGCCTGACCCGCAGTTGAAAAGCGACCCGCAGCTGGTGGCAGCGGCTTTCAAGCTGTCCACCGAACAGCCGCACAGCGATGCCGTTCAGGTGGCAGATGGATTTTATATTTTGCATTTGACCGGCAAAACCGAGAGCCGGCCGCTCACCCTTGAAGAAGCCAAGCCGAAAATCGTGGACGCGCTAAAGAAGACGCGGGCGCGCGAGTTAATGTCGACCAAAAGCGCGGAACTTGTGCAGCAGCTTCGTGAAGCGAAGAAATCCGGTCAGCCCCTCGATGCAGTCATGGAAAAAGCCGGCGTAAAACCTGAGAAGATTCCCGCTTTTTCATTGATCGACGAGGAAGCGGAAAAGGCCGAGGGCAATGGAGAGAAAAAACAATCGCCTGAGCTTCTCACGATCAAAGACGCAGTGGCATTCTTAAACCCCGGCGATGTCAGCGATTTTATGCCTTCTGGTACGGATGGATTTATTGCGATTTTGGAAAAGCGAGAGCCTCTGGGAGATGGCGTTGCGGCTGACAAAAAGGCGGAGTTCGCGAAGAGAATTCTTGAGAACAAGGAACGAATTGTTCTGGTGGAATGGTTGCGCGACCGGCAGCAGGCCGCTGGATTGGAATTCAAGAAAGGGTAATCACGCATTGCACGCCGCTGTGCCGCCGAAAACGTTCTCGCGGTCGTGGTCGTCCTGATCGTTTGTGGACGGCGAATCGCGGACGAGGAGAACCAATGCCAGAGCAGACGCCGGACGAGATTTTTGACGACGCGAGTGGCGATGTTGCCGTCGGCGATTTGGACAGCGCAGTGGAAAAGTATCGCCGGTGCGTGCAGCTCGATCCGGATTTTTTTGATGGCTGGCACGCGCTTGGAATGGCCTTGATGAAACTAGGCCGATTCGAAGAAGCGATCAGTGCCGGGAAACGCGCAGTAGAATTGCGGCCTAACGATCAGATTGGATGGACAAGTCTTTCGTTGTTTTACAATCGCGCGGGCAACATCCAGGAAGCGGAAGCGGCCGGCACGAAAGCAAAAATCCTGAGCTGGGGCGGCAAGATCGCCAAAGAATAATCAGCGGGTTTTGCGGAGGGACTGATGCGCACTCGTAGCTTATTGCCGAGGCCGGAATATCCGCGTCCAGACAGGCAGCGCAGCTTTATACAGGGCGTTGACTGGCTGAATTTAAACGGCGCATGGGAGTTTCGATTTGACGCCGAGGATATCGGTCGCGAAAAGCAATGGTTTATTCCCGACGAAGAGCGCTGGCTCGATCAAATCATTGTCCCGTTTTGCTGGGAATCCCTTGCCGCGTGGGGTGAAGCGGATGCTGCCGGCAATGATCATTTCTACTCCACTCGCGTTTACCGAAATCCACTTGAGGTAACATCGCAGAACTATCGGAGCGCCGCGAGATTCGAGGTCGGCTGGTATCGCCGCCACATTTCGATTCCGGCCGACGACAAATGGGCCGGCAAACGAGTATTTCTCACAATTGGCGCAGCTGATTTTTACACCGAGGCGTGGTGCAATGGCCAGCTGCTTGGTACGCATGAAGGCGGGTTTACTCCGTTCGAATTCGATCTGACCGACACGCTGCAGCGACATGGTAACGGACAACTCGCAGGCATGATCGTGATTCGCGTAGAAGATCGCATGCAGAACTACGAACAGCCTGTGGGCAAACAGTGGGGCTGGTACAGCAGCGCGAGCGGAATCTGGCAGACTGTTTTCGTCGAACCGCGCGCTCCTCAGTTCATCGAACGATTTGAGATCACAAGTGATATCCAGCGCGGCGCGGTGAACTTCCGGATTTTGTGTGATGGCGGTTCAAGGGTTTCGGTTCGTGCCACCAGTCCGGCCGGCGAACAGTTCAGCACCACTGTTCCAGTGAACACGGGAATTGCTGAAGCGGAGCTAAACGTCGGCGATCCGATGTTGTGGGATACAACCCTCCCGCAGCTTTACTCCGTTCAATTTCAGTTGCACGGCGGCGCGGTCGAGGATGTCGTTCACGGTTATTTCGGAATGCGAAGCCTTTCAGCTGAAAGCGTGAAAGGATCGACTGCCCCTGGCACTTTGTGTTTGAACGGCGAAGCGATTTATCTCCGCGGCGCGCTGTACCAGTCCTACTACCCGGACGGCGTTTATACCGCCGGCAATACGCAAACCTTGCGTGACGACATTGCGTACGCGAAGCGTGTTGGCTTCGATCTGCTGCGAGTGCACATCAAAGTCGACGACCCGATGTTGCTCTACTACGCCGATACGCTCGGCATCCTACTGATGTGCGACTTCCCGAATTTCGGCGAAGGCGGCGACACGGAACGAGGCCGTGCTCGATATGAGGCGACCATGCGCGGCGCGATCGCGCGTGACTTCAATCATCCCTCGATTGTGGCCTGGTGTTTGTTCAACGAAACGTGGGGATTCGGGGGCCAAGCCGAGTTCATGAAGCTAATCAATCCAACACCGCCTGCCGTGGGCGAACCGATTCAAGTTTTAGGCAAAAAGTTGAGCAACGAAAATGCATACAAGTGGATCGAGTCGATCTGGAGGCTGGCCAAGCGCCTTGATCCCACGCGTCTGGTCGAAGACATGAGCGTCGTGGCATGGGAACATTTACAATATTACGGGCATGGAGATACCGATATTAATTCCTGGCATTTCTACACGAGCGATTATTCGACCGCGCGACGCTGGATCAGTGAGGTCGTCGAGCAGACTTACACCGGATCTACGTTCAATTACGTGCCGGGCTTTCACCAGCAAAGCCAGCCGCTTATCGCAAGCGAATATGGTGGTGTAGCCGCACTCGACGGCGATCTGGATACAAGCTGGAGTTTCAAGTTTCTCACCAACGAACTGCGGCGGCACGGCCAGTTATCGGCCTATATCTATACAGAGTTGCACGATGTGGAATGGGAGCGCAACGGTTTCCTCAACTACGATCGTACAGCGAAGGATTTCGGTTATGACCCGAAAATTGTTAACGCCGGTGATGTTCTGCCAATCGATTCACCGCCGATCCGTCGATGTGCTCCGGGAGAGGAAGTCACTGTGAATGTTTTCTCGTCGCATTTTTCACGCGTTCGCAAAGGTGACGTTATTTTCCAATGGCGATTTGGCGGGATTGATTCGGTGGGGTGGATCCACGACTGCATCGAGGGAGATCAACAGCCCATCACGTTTCCGCATCTGAGAGTGGAGCTGGCAAAACGACTAACGCTGCGCATGCCGCAGCAGACAATGCTTTGCACATTGTGGGTGCGCGCGTTGGTTCCGGACGGAACTGTGATCGCTGCGAATTACATCCAGTTTTTCGTCGATGCGGAGAACCCGGCCCGGCAGCAAACAAATTCACGAACGGTGTTGCGGCTGGATGCACACAGCTGGAACAGGTCGGAATGGAATCGCCGCGGTTCGGGCAGAGAGCAAGCGCTCAAAGCTGGAGCGGCACATGGAGAAACACGCGGTTTTTTTGAATACAAATTCCCGGTCAGCCCGGAGCTGTTGGGCAACTGCTCCCGATTAACGGTTCTGTGCGAAGCATCGTCCCGGCGTGATGGTGCACCGCAAACAGATCGCTATGTCCAGCCGAGCGCGTTGCGTCTCCTGCTGAACGGAGTCCCGATTTACCGCGCCATCCTGCCAAATCATCCTCACGATGCACGCGGCGCGCTGAGTTATCTTCGCGGCGAACGCGGCGCATACGGTTATCTTTGCCATGCCACGGTCGAATGCGACCTGTTGAGAGAAGTCATAAAAAATGTTCGAGGTAGCCATCTTCGTTTGCGTTTTCTGGTACCCAGGGATGAACAGCCGCAAAACGGGCTAACCATCTATGGATACGATGCCGGGCGTTATCCGCTCGGCCCGACGGTGATCATCGATTAGTGGGTGTGACTACGCGTGACGCAGTTTCTGCCTGTGCACCGGGCCGTGTCGAACTGCTTGGAAATCATACCGATTACAATCAGGGCGTAGTGCTCGGCGCAGCGATCAATCGCGTGATTTGCGTGTCGGGCGACATGAACGATCGAACGATTCGCCTCATTTCTCCCGGGTTTCGCGACGTCGAAATACAGGCAACAGAGTTGCAACCGCAGCAGGAAAATCGTTGGGCGAATTACATCCTCGGGGTCGCTGCTGAACTGCGTCAACTAGGTGTGCCCGTTCGCGGCTTTCATGCCCGGGTGCGGGGCGATCTGCCAATTGGATCCGGATTGTCCAGCTCGGCAGCGCTTGAACTCTCGACCGCATTGTTCCTGTTGAAGCTTTTCCCGTTCGAATTGACGCGCCTCGAAATCGCAAAAGCGTGTCAGCGCGCGGAACACCGTTACGTCGGAGTTCAATCCGGCTTGCTCGACCAGGTGATTTCGCTCTTCGGTCGCGCGCAGCACGCCGTCTTCTTCGATTGCCGTACCGAAGAAATCCGCACGATTCCGTTTCCTTCTTCGCTGGGGCTGATCATCGCCGACTCGGGCAGACAACGCGAGCTTGCCAGTGGCGAATATAATTTGCGTCGAACTGAGACGCAGAATGCAGCAGCTGCTTTCGGTGTAACCGCCTTGCGCGATCTTAAACCGGCAGAGCTCGACCGCGCGAACATTCCCGATTTGTTGCGGCGGCGCGCACGCCACGTGGTCGAAGAGAACGATCGCGTTTGGCGGGCCGTGCAATTGTTGCAAGCAGGTGACGGTCACGGCTTCGGAAAACTGATGAACGAATCGCACGAAAGTTCGCGCCGGAATTTCGAGAACAGTACACCGGAGCTTGATCTACTCGTTTCGATCGCACAGCGTTTACCGGGCGTGCTTGGTGCGCGCCTGACAGGCGCGGGATTCGGCGGAGCGACGGTGACACTGTGCGAAACGAACGAGGCGCCCGCGATCGCGCAGCAATTAGCAAAATCCTACTCCGCGCAAACCGGAACGGAGCCGCAGGTGTTCGTCTGCGAAATTGCCGACGGCGCACATTGAGATGGGCAATAAGAGAAATTCTGATTTTCGGATCGGGATTTTTTTCGCACAACCAGCAATATGTCGACTGCCGATTTTCATGCGAGGCATGAAAGGGAACGGGACAACAGTGAAAATAAAAACGGCCGGCGAGATGGATGCGTACTCAATCGTCGTCCACTCGCATCTGAAATGGGACTGGGTGTGGCAACGCCCGCAGCAGTTCATCTCGCGATTTTCCCGGAAGCACAGAGTGCTCTTTGTCGAGACTCCCGATTTTCAGGACGACCTCGCGAATACACGCCTCGATTTGCGCGAAGTGAACGACTTTCCAAAAATCAACGTGTTGCAAACTATTCTCCCGGCTGGCCGTCGCAGCGACACCGCCTGGATTGATAAAGAACGGCGGCGAGTAGTCCGATCGGTTCTTAACGGCCCGCTCGGTCAAAGCTTTTCTTCAATCGTGCAATGGTTCTACGACCCGATGGCTGTGACCGCGTTTGCCGGTCAGTTAGACGAGGAACTGATCATTTATGATTGCATGGATGAGCTGTCACTTTTTCGCGGCGCACCGCCGGAACTTATTCGCAGGGAACGCGAACTACTAGCAGTTGCCGATGTTGTCTTTGCCGGCGGGCCCAAGATCTGGCAGGCAAAACGCGACCTCAATGCGAATTGTTTTTGCTACGGCTGCGGAGTGGACGCACAACATTTTGCAAGAGCATCCCAACCGGAGCTGCAGGCGCCGCATGACATAACAGGTCTGCCGCGGCCGGTCTTCGGGTACATCGGAGTAGTCGACGAGCGAATCGATTACGAACTGCTGGCGCACCTGGCGAATTCTACGAAGGGCAGCGTAGTCATGGTAGGTCCTTCCACAAAAGTGGATCCTGCATCATTTCCACGCCGTGAAAATTTGCATTGGTTAGGTGGGCGCGATTACTCGGAATTGCCACGTTACGCAAAAGGCTTTGATGTTTGCCTGATGCCTTTCGCCATGAATGAGGCGACCCGCTTCATCAATCCGACGAAAGCTCTCGAATACATGGCGACGGGGCGTCCGATTGTTTCTACTCCAGTCGAGGACGTCGTCACACAATTCAGTGACGTAATCATGATCGCGAAGAACGTTCCAGCGTTCACGAACGCTTGCGAACGTGCGGCTGCACACCCGGAGTCGCGGAGAATTGAGCGTGGACTTGCGCTCGCGCGGCGAAATTCCTGGGAATCGATTGTCGCCTGTCTGGAACAACACATTGAAGAAGCGCTTCGCAGCCGCCGCGCTCTGAACATGAGCGCCGCGTGAATTACTCGTTTGATTATCTCATCGTCGGCGCCGGATTCGCCGGTAGCGTTTTAGCCGAACGGCTTGCGGCAGGCTCGAATAAATCCGTGCTGTTATGCGACCGGCGCGATCACGTCGGCGGCAACGCCTACGATCATCCGGATGCCGCAGGGATTCTCGTCCACAAGTACGGACCGCATATTTTTCACACCAACTCGCGGGACATATTCAATTACCTGTCGCGATTCACTGCCTGGCGGGAATATGAACATCGCGTGCTTGCGTGTGTAGAGGGGAAACTGCTGCCGATTCCCATTAACCTGGACACAATCAACCGGCTATACGGACTCGAACTCACTGAAAATGAGGTGGAACAATTTCTGGCTGCCCGCGCGATTGCCTGCGCTTCTCCGCGCACGTCAGAACAGGTCGTGCTCAGCCGGGTAGGACGTGATTTGTACGAGAAATTTTTCCGAAACTACACGCGCAAACAGTGGGGGGTCGATCCATCGCAGCTCGATGCACAGGTTGCTGCGCGCATTCCGGTTCGGACAAATCGAGACGATCGCTATTTCACCGACAGCTTTCAGTTTATGCCGAAGCATGGATTCACGCGCCTGTTTGAAAACATGCTCGACCACAAGAACATCACGCTGGCCCTGGGAGCCGACTATCGCGAGCTGCGGAAAGAGGTGAGCTTCGAAAAGCTCATTTACACAGGACCGGTCGATGAGTTTTTTGAATATCGTTACGGCAAGCTGCCTTACCGTTCACTTCGATTCGAGCATGAAACGTTGAACAAGGAATGGCATCAGCCCGTGGCAGTGGTGAATTATCCTAACGACTTCGATTACACCCGCGTGACCGAGTTCAAGCATCTGACCGGCCAGAATCATTCGCGCACGAGCGTCGTGTACGAATTCCCGCAAACGACTGGTGATCCGTATTATCCTGTTCCGCAGCCGGCGAACGCGGCCATTTATGGGAAATACCGGGAACTGGCGCAACAGCGGCAGAATGTTCACTTTGTAGGCCGGCTGGCGACATATCGCTACTACAACATGGATCAAGTGATCGGGCAGGCGTTGACCACGTATCGCAAGCTAAGCCAGGAAGATTTTCGTCGCGATCAAAGCACCAACCGCGAGCATCACCCGGCGCGTTCCCTTCAGCGCGTTTGATCTGGCTCACGGCGACTGCTGGCCTAACGAAGGAAATGCAAGGCTTTCAAAGTTTTTTTCTTGGCGGGTTTGAGTGTTCCACCCATCGGCTGCGCAACGGAAAACGTCTCGATCTTGTTCACTCAACGAGACACGACCAATTCGCCGCAAGCGACTTCAGATTACTGCAGCGCCACGGGATTTTTTCAGCGCGCGAGGGGCTACGGTGGCATTTGATCGAAGCGCACCCCCGGCGCTTCGATTTCTCTTCGGCCAGGACGATCATCGACGCGGCACACGAAACCGGGATGGAGGTGATCTGGGATCTTTGGCATTATGGATGGCCCGACGACATTGACATTTCAGCGCAGAGTTCGTTACCCGTTTCACTGCGTTCGCACAGGCCGCGGCGGAGCAACTCAGCGAGAAAATTGAAGTCCCGTTAATTTGTCCAATCAACGAAATCTCATTTTTTTCATGGGCAGGCGGCGAGGGAGGCATTTTTAATCCGTTCGCACGACATCGCGGGAACGAAATGAAGCGGCAGCTGGTGCGCGCGACTGTTGAAGGGATTAACGCGATCCGGCAGATCAATCCGGCGGTCAAGTTCTTTCACATCGATCCCATGATCAATGTGCTGGCCAGAAATCCTACGCCGGAAAACGTGGCGGCTGCCAAGGCATATCACTGCAGCCAGTTCGAAGCGTACGATATGATTGCCGGCCGGCAGTCGCCTGAGCTCGGCGGCAACGAAGCGTTGATTGATGTGGTCGGACTGAATTATTACATCCACAATCAGTGGACCTATCCCGGTGAAGGCGGCTCCATGATTGTCCCTTCCGATCCACGGTACCGGCACGTTCGCCAATTGCTTCAGGAAAGTTTCGAGCACTATCGCAAACCGCTCTTCATTGCTGAAACGGGGATTGAAGACGATACGCGGCCAGCCTGGTTAAGATATCTGTGTAACGAAGTGTTCGCCGCAATTGCCAACGGCGTGCCCGTTCTTGGTGTCTGTCTTTATCCCATCGTGAACCATCCCGGATGGGACGACGACCGGCATTGTCACAACGGGTTGTTCGATTACGCAGATGATCGCGGCAACCGCGAAGTATTCGAACCGCTGGCGATGGAGTTGGCGCGCCAACAAGGTTTTGCCGAGGGGATTCTCGCCGGCGAAGCGTTTGTGGATCGGCGTGAGACCGACGTTTCCGCGCTGGATTGGGCCGCGCACGTGATGGAAAAGCGCACCGACGAGAGTCGCACCGCAGAATCATCGTAGCAGTATTCTCCCCTGGTCGCGCGCTGAAGCGCGCTGTTGTAGCCAGGATCGGCGCCCGCCGAATTGCAGGCCAGGATGCCCTGTGTTACGCCACAGCTACCAGATGTTTACGCGCTTATCGGCGGAGCGAACCATGGCGGAACCGTCAGGAACGTTGAACGCCTTCTGAAATTCCGGCATGTTCGCAAGCGGGCCGTTCACCCGAAATTGTGCCGGCGAATGCGGATCGGTGGTGAGTCGCAGCTTTTGATCTTCGTCGCGAATCTTCGATCGCCAGATGTCTGCGAAGGAGAGAAAGAAGCGTTGCTCTGGTGTAAGGCCGTCGATCTGCTTGTTGTGTTGCTCCGGATTTTTGTCGAGCGCCTTCTGGAACGCCGCGTAAGCGAGCTTCAGCCCTCCGATGTCAGCAATGTTTTCGCCTTGTGTGAGCTCCCCATTCACATGCTGGCCGGGCAGCGGCTCGTACGCGGAATATTGATCCACGACCGCCTTGCGCCGTTTGTTGTATTCGTCGGCAGATTTCTTGGACCACCAGTCGCGCAGGTTGCCGGCCGCATCGAACTGCCGTCCCTGATCATCGAACCCGTGTGTCATTTCATGCCCGATCACTGCACCGATCGCTCCATAATTCACTGCGTCGTCCGCTTGCGCGTAGAAGAACGGAGGCTGCAAGATCCCGGCGGGGAACACGATTTCGTTCATGGTCGGTTGGTAATAGGCGTTGACAGTGGGCGGGGTCATTCCCCAATCGGTGCGATCGACCGGTTTCCCGATCTTTTGCAGGTCGCGATCAGCTGCAAACTTCTCTGCGCGCAGGGTATTCATAACGAACGGGCCGCGGTCGATCTGCAGCAATGAATAGTCAAGCCACTTATCGGGATAACCGATTTTGACGTTCATCGCGGCCAGCTTTTTGAGCGCTTCTTTTTTCGTCGGCTCGTCCATCCAATCAAGAGTTTTGATTCGATCGGCCAGCGCCTCCTTCAAATTGTTGACGAGTTCGAGTGCGCGCTCTTTCGCCTCGGGCGGAAAATCAAAGCCGACGTACAATTTCCCGAGCGCATCCCCAATGTCGCCATCCTCTGAAATGACCACTCGTTTCCAGCGCGGTTTGTTCTGCTGGGTGCCGCGCAAAACGCGCTGGTTAAAATCAAAACTCTCGTCGACGAAATCTTTGGACAGATAGGGGGCGGTCGCACTGATCAGATTCCAGCGGAGGTATGCCTTCCAGTCATCGAGCGACGTGGACTTGAACAGATTGTTTGCTGCTTTGAAAAACTCCGGCTGATGCACATTGACGTCGCCCGGTTCGAGCAGGTTTATCGAGTTGAAGTAATCGCTCCAATTCCAGTCAGGCGTAAGGCTCTGCAGTTGGCGCACCGGCATCTTGTTGTAGTTCTTGATTGGATCGCGCAGCTCCACCCGCGTTCGCGATGCTTCAGCGAGCTTGGTCTCCAGCGCCATGATCTTCTTTGCCTCTTCCGCGGCTTTCTCCGGCGATTGGCCTAACAACGTCAGCATCTTCGTCACATGCGCGATGTACTTCTCGCGCTTCTCTTTCATGTCGGGGTCCTGTTTTGTGTAATAATCGCGATCCGGCATCCCGAGGCCGCCTTGCACTGCCTGGGCGATGTCGTGATTGCTGTCTTTGGCATCCTGGCCCGAACCAAAACTGAAAAATGCGTTGATGCCGATGCTGTGCAGATGCGCGATTTCTTTCAACACATCGTGTTGATCTTTCATCGCCTCGATTTTCTGAAACTCCTCCGCGAGCGGCGTTGTGCGCGCGGTTTCGATTGCCTTTTCGTCCATCCCGCTCGCGTAATAGTCCCCGACTTTCTGTGTCTCCGGAGCGAGCTTCGGATCAACCAACGTTTGCGAGGCCTTTTCGGCAATGGTGTGCAACGCGTCGTTGTTGCGTTCGATCAGCTGATTAAACGCGCCCCATCGGGAATATTCCGGCGGGATCTCCGTCTTCTTGATCCAGTTGCCATTAGCAAACAGGAAAAAGTCGTCGCCCGGCTTTACCGATGAATCCCTGTTGCCGGGGTCGAGCGGCGACGGATTTTTGTCGGTTTGTGTCTGGGGCGCGGCAACGGCGGCGACGGAGCAAACAATCGAGGTAAAGATCGTGATAAATGACTTCATAACTTTAAAAACGGCATAAGTAACGCGGTTAGACTCCCCAAACGCGTCTGCGTTGAAGCGGCAGCGTCAATCTGAGGCAGTGCACGTGCCTCGGCGAACAATGTTTCCGTTGCCACGTTGAGCTCCGATGATCACGCGTTTGACGAAAGTCCGCAAGGAAGAGGCTGCGCCGGGACGCAGACCCGTGCAATAGAGCGCCGTTACAGCTGCTCGATGACGTATCCGTGTTTTTGCAACAGCGCGATCACGCTGTTGGGTCCGGAGAAATGAAGCGCGCCTGCTACAACAGCAGTGGGCTTGCC
>JAICUQ010000047.1 GCA_025935755.1 Chthoniobacterales bacterium
AGCTTGAAATGATTCGCCCGACGCCGCGAGTTGTGGAGAATCGATAAAACTGTTATACAGGAACGCTGTTAGAGAAGTCAGCGGCTCCTAGATACATTCAGCCGCCGCGCGAACCCGCGCGGCGGCTGTTTTTTTGTACTATAGCCGATTCGCTGCGTGCCACGCCGAAGCTGGGCGGGGTAGGGTGCGGCGCATAAGTCCACAATTCTTGCAAGGCCCCATCTAGCGGAGAAGGCTGCAGCGCGAGTGCACAACCAAGACCTCGAGTGTTTGCCGAAGATGCCCAACGAGGCGCGCCGCCAATTCCAGAGCAGGTCGCCAGGGGTTCCAAGCACCGTAGGTGAGCGGCATATTCAACACAGGCCGCCGCTACGCGGGCTAAGAATGTAAGAAATTCCCATCCCTTTCTTCGTCGCTTGTTCAGGGAAAGATCCTTGCTCAGGACAAGATGACACGCGAATGATGACGATCGAACAAATGAAGAGGCATAGCACCGACGTTTTCACGTTAGGCCACTCACCTGATCCGGACGACGCTTTCATGTTCTACGCGATGGCGAAGGACAAAATCGATCTGCGCGGTTATCGGTTTGAACATCGGCTGGAAGACATTCAAACATTGAATGAGCGCGCGCGGCGTGGCGAGCTGCACATCTCGGCCATTTCCATTCACGCTTACGCCTACGTCGCAGACAAATACGCGCTATTACCGTGCGGCGCGAGCATGGGCGATGGATACGGCCCGCTCATTGTGCGGAGACCGCGAAACGGGACGCCGCGAGCTCGGAGTTCCGCGTTTACGAGGCCGCCTGAAGGCGGAAGTCCAAACAACGCTTCAAGCGCCCAAGACAATGCTTATGAATCGTTGCGCAGCGGAACAATTGCTGTCCCGGGCAAGATGACCAGCGCGTTTCTGGCGCTTCAACTCTTCCTTGGCGATTTCAACTTTGTAGTCGTTCCCTTCGACGAAATCTTTGATGCAGTAGAAAGCGGAGGCGCGGATGCCGGTCTGATCATTCACGAAGGGCAACTCACCTACGCGCGATCCGGTTTTGAGAAGATCGTCGATCTTGGAGAATGGTGGAAGAACAAGACCGGGCTGCCGTTGCCATTAGGCGGGAACGTGGTGCGCAAAGACATCCCACCGCCTGTGCGACGTGATATCAGCCAGATCATTCGCGAGAGCATTGATTATGGGCTCACACATCGGGACGAAGCCGTCGGTTATTCGCTGGCATACGCGCGTGACATGAACTCGCAGCTCGCCAGTAAGTTCATTGGGATGTACGTGAATGACTTTACTCGCGATTACGGCGAGATGGGGCGCACGGCGATAAGCAAATTCCTGGACGACGCTCACAAGGCAGGCTATCTGGACGTTCCAATCGAAGTGGAATTCGTGGAATAACTCAAGACGACGCCCCTCGTTTCACTGAGAGGGTTCAAATCGAAACGCGTTGACTGACCCTACGCTGGTTCTGGCAACCTCTCATTAGCACCTCGCTTCCGTGAGGTGTACCACGCGTTACCCACGTCTTAACCGCTTCAGCGGTTTACCGGATTTTGGTACCTGCTGAAGCGGTTCTCATCAGAGCATCGGTTACTACACCCTCGTCTTTAAATAAAAACGACGGCTTCATTCACTCCTCAACCGCGGGCTCCTGCGACGATGGCGTCGCAGCTACTATCGGCGAGGTCAGCAATGTCGCTCGAAGGCGCCGCGTTTTGCGCGAAACGCTCAAACGCTCCATCGGGATTCATTTGTTAGGCTAGGAAAGCCAAGTGAAACGACACGCGTTCGACAAACTCATTGCTGAAGTTTGCAAACTCAAACTGATGTATTCGGTGCTCCCCTGCCCAACCCTTCGCCTTCTCGCGATCGCGCCGAGGATGCTCGGTTTTCTGGCTCTTTGATTAGAATTTCCTTGCCACACGTTTTGCTGGAGGCGTATCAATGCTGACTCGGTGAAGGCAATGCTGGCAGCGAGGGGTCATCTTCTCCGCCTCAGTCGAGTCGGATCCTGCGTCGGTATGTGCACGCTGCTCGCGTTTGGCAGCTGCAAAAAGAGCGAGCCGATCGACGAAGCAAAAGCCGCAGGAAAAAGCACAGCTGATTTTCCGCAGATCACCGCAGACATTTTCAAACCGATGGATGGCGGCATCGATCTTTCACCGGAGGAAATCATGGGCCGGAATACCTGGAACCTCTGGAGCGGAGGCAACCAGCACTTCTGGAATCATGCGGCTCAGGACAGTTACGGCCTCATGGATCTTTTGAAGATGCTCGATAATCGCAAATTCCCGCGCGGTGAACGTTTCAAAGTGCTCGGTCTGGTGAACGAACCGGGATTCCGCGCGGCGAGCAAACCGGATGAATTCGGGTTGTGGCTGGACGAACAGGTTGAGGCCGAACCGGCAGGGATCGATCAAACCGTCTATGGAAAATCTTCCGGTGTACTCGGTTTTCGCATTTTCCCGAATCCCGAATTCAACGACGAAGCGCGCAAGAAATGGAACGGCGATCGTTTCATGAACGATCCCACTTACTACAACGACAACAAACTCATCCGCCCTTATCGGGTCGGTGTAGCATGCGGCTCCTGCCACATCGCGCCGAACCCGGGCAATCCGCCGCTTGATCCGGAAAACCCGCGTTGGGAGAACCTGGCCTCGGCGATCGGCAATCAGTACATCAACGAAGGAAAAGTGTTCGCCTGCAACGTCGAGAAGGGCGGCTTTTTCTACGAGATGCTTCTCACACAACCTCGTGGCACATCCGATACCTCGCGCATCGCCACCGACAACATCAATAACCCAAACGCAATTAATCCGATCTTTTTGCTCGCTGAGCGGGAGCGTATCGCGGTGCCGGAGAAGATGGCGGGCGGAACACTTGCGTTGCCGGGTGAAAAACAAGAAATGCCGGTGCCGCACATCCTGAAGGACGGCGCCGATTCCATCGGTGTTCCAGGCGCAACCATTCGCGTTTACGTGAACATCGGAATGTTCTCTGAGTACTGGTTGACCCGACACAACCGCCTGATCGGTCTGACCGCGCAAAAACCTTTCGAGATTCCATATGCACAGGAACATTCGGTTTTCTGGCGGGCGACTGAAGAGCGTCTGGGAAACATCGCCGCGTTCTTTCGGCGATTGAAACCGTTTCATCTTGCCGATGCACCCGGTGGACAAACGTATCTAACTGCCGATGCGGCGGTGATGACGCGCGGGAAGGAAGTTTTTGCCGAAAGCTGCGCCGCCTGCCATTCGAGCAAACAACCACCGCCAGGCATCGATCCGCAATCCGGCGAGGGTAAAGCGTGGTTCCGCAAAGCCGTGATGGCTCCCGATTTTTTGGACAACAACTTTTTATCGAATGAAAAGCGTTACCCCTTAACAAAGATCGAAACCAATTCCGCGCGCGCCTTCGCAACGAATGCGAAGGCCGGTCATGTATGGGACAATTTTTCGTCGCTCACTTACAAGGAATTGTCGCCGGTGGACGAACTGGAATTCTTCAACCCGTTCGATCAAACGCATCCAATCAAGTTCAAACCGAAGGAAAAAAATGTTGCGCCGGGTTACTACAGGGTGCCGTCCCTGGTCAGCGTGTGGAGTTCCGCTCCTCTCTTCCATAACAACACGCTGGGAAAATTCACCGGGGATCCCTCGGTAGCAGGCCGGCTCGATGCGTTCAATGACGCGATCGAAAAATTACTCTGGCCAGAGAAACGCCTTAACAAGGAGTCAATATGGCGAACGCAAAATGATTGCGCGCTGCATCTTCGCAAGGAGTTCGTGCCGTTCAAACAGCTCCAGCGACTGGCAGACAGCGACGGATACATCAACCTGGGAATGATTCCAAAAGGCACGCCCGTAAATCTGGTCGGCAATCTGGAACCGAACTTTCAAAACACCGATTTGTTTCTCAAAGTCGCAAAGAAATTGATCAAGCTGAAAACTGCGAACCTCTCGCGCGATCAGGCTGCCGCGGAATTCAATGAACTCATACCGGACCTCCTCGCCGCGAATAAATGCCCCGATTTCGTCGAGGACAAAGGACATTATTTTGGCACGAACTTGCCGGATTCAGATAAGCAAGCGCTGATCGAATATCTGAAGACGTTTTAGAAACAAGGGGGCAACGTTTATGCCGAGCGAAGTTGAGACATCCCGCGGAATTACCTCTGCCTGCGGCCACGGGATCCCTCGACTTCGCCCGGGATGACAGAGCGAACCTACAGGATCAACCAGGAAAATTATATGACAGCTACAGTTCCAGAAATGTTAAAGATGTCGCAGGCGCAGCTCGACGATCTGTTTACGCAAAGTCCAGTCGGCGAAATTCCAAAGGGCGAAGCGAAAGGAACCGCGATCGTTGCGCCGGGGACAACTTACACGCAGGACATCGCGAATTTCATCAATCACTTCGCGTGGCAGGGAAAAATTTTTGATCCCGGCAAAGGCGCATTGCGAAACAAGATTTCGCCCTTCGGATTAAACGCGATCATCGCCAGGGTATATAAAGGTTCGAGCTGGATGGACCAGAAGGAGTGCATTGTCCTGGACTATTCGGAGACGTCGCTCATAGCGCATTGGGTCCGCGACGAGATTCGGGAAGTCGCGCCACGCACGTACCTCGGCAAAGTTTATCTAGGCAAGAAGCGATTAATTGATTTCGCCTTGGAGTTTCCGGCTGCCAGCTAACCAGATCGTGCGGCCATCGAAGATGCCGTGAACTCGAACGTCAGCCGCCCAATGCCGCGAGCCAACACGGGTTCGTGGTTTCTCAATTCGGTGAGCGACATGACGATGTTCCTCCTGCAGATGGAACGCCGGATTGATCCCTGGCTGCGACCCCTGTTCGATGCGACGCTGCGCGATCCAGTAGCTCGCCTCGTCACCAGGTCGATCAACAAAAAGCGAAGGGACGATGGAGCAAAAATCGCAGAGGAAAAGCTGTTGCCTAACGAGGAAGAATTTCTCAACTCGGTTATCGAAAGCTTTATCAGCCAGATGAAAGGACTCTGGAAGCCAGGAGGATTCGAGCGTGGCGGCAACACCAAAACTCAAGGCATCGTGCGCGGAGAGTTTATCGTCCATGACAATCTGCCGCCCCTATTTCGCCATGGTATTTATGCGAAACCGCAAACATTTCGGTGCTGGGTGCGGTTTTCCGGACCAGGTCCTTACATCACACCCGACATCGACGACGTCGGTTTCATGAGCATCAGCATCAAGCTCATGGGTGTTCCCGGGCCGAAATTGATGGATGAAGAGAAATCTACTCTCGACATGTTTGGCGTCTCTACGCCCACGTTTGTCACACAAGATATCAAATCCAATGCGCACCTGCAAAAATGGAGCGTGAAAAACGCGCAGATCTTTCATTTCGTTAATTTTGAAGAACCGCATATCGCGGACATGATCATGCAGGCCTTGTGGGTAAAAACCCAGAGCAGCCCGTTTGAAGCTCCGTACTTCAGCTGTGTCCCTTATTTGTTAGGCGAAGGCCAGGCGATGCAATATTCGGTGTGGCCGAAAACGAACAAGAAAACCCCGATCCCGCGGCTGCCGTTCCGGCCACCGGACGATTATCTGCGCGCTGCCATGGTCAAGGCGCTGAATGAAGGAGACGTGGAGCTCGACTTCCGGCTGCAATTGCAGACCGATCCCTTTCTGATGCCTATTGAGAACAATGGCGTGCTTTGGCCGGAACATCTTTCGCCGCGCGTATCGGTGGCAACGATGCGGTTGCCGAAACAGAAATTCGATTCGCCTGCGCAGATGGAATTTGCGAAAAAACTGTCCTACAACCCGTGGCATACCATTGCCGAACACCGGCCGCTGGGTAATCAAAGCCGCGCGCGGCGACGGATGTATTTCGAGTTATCACAGCTGCGCCATAACATGAACAGCGTGCCTCATTACGAGCCGACCGGTGACGAGGTGTTTGAGTAATGGGCATTTTCATCCTGAGCGAAGCGAAGCTGCAACGCAGCTCCGGAATATTCCGAGGCGCGGCCAGGCTTCAATCTCCGACCCATCTCGATCGACCGACACGGAAGTAACCAGAGATGTTTCGCTCCGCTCAACCTGACAGTCGGATCTAAAGCATGAGGTGTATAAGCCCATGACTCCTCAATCGAACTTCATGGTGCTCGCGCCCATCATTCCGGAGCGCGAAGCCGAGCTGCGTGAGTTGCTCGACTCGATGAACCGCGGACCGGGACAGGTCGATCCAAACAACTCGCTGCTGCCATTCGCTGAATTCGAGACGCTCCACTTCGCGCGATTCGTTATCCTCGACGATAAAACGACTGAAGATGTGCGCGTGTACGGATTGGCGCCGCGCAGTTATCCATTGTATCTGGCATTTCTGGGCGACTTTGACGGCGATGTTAACGGCTTTTTAGGCAAGTTAATCAAGCGCGCCGGCAAAGGTCTGGGGAAAATCTTCTCATGTTGTCAGGGGTTCCTCCCTGACACAGATCTTTTGGATTGGATGAAACAACACGAGGCGCCTGCGATCGCCGTGTACGTAAATTGGCGCGGGAGAACAGTGCGCCAAATTCGCGAAGAAGCCGCGCTTTACGATGCGCTGCTAAGCCACATCCAAAAACAAGCCGCGAGTCTCGAGGGTTTGGAACCGCAAGAACTACACGCGAAATTGCGGGCGTTCGTTAACGCGGAGCAATCGGCAGGACGGCTAAAATTATCAAAGGAAGGTCCAACACCGATCGGATGGCAGATCAGAAACCTGGCACACATGATCGGATTTCCATTGGCCGGTTTGCTGCTTTCGCCTCTGCTTCTTGTCATTGCGCCGTTTTATATCATTGCGCTTCGCCGCCTGGAAAAAAGTGATCCGGTGGTTTGTCCGGTCGCCGATCAAAAACATTCTGAGAACCTGTCGAGCTTCGAGGACTACGACGTCACCAATCAATTCAGCGCCATGGGAAGTTTGAAACCGGGCTTGGTGCGACTGTTGACTACCACACTCGTGCTCAAAACCGTCAACTACGGTGCGCGGCATATCACGCGCCCTGGCCGGCTGGGTCGAATCCGCTCGATCCACTTCGCACGTTGGGTGTTTGTCGCTGGCAGAGAGCGAATGATCTTTTGCAGCAATTATGACGGCAGCGTCGAGAGCTACATGGACGATTTCATCAACAAAACTGGTTTTGGACTGAATGCCTCATTCAGTAATGGGATCGGTTATCCGAGAACGAATTGGCTGGTGCGTGATGGTTGCCTGGACGAGCGAAACTATAAGGAATACCTCCGGCGGCACACGCTGCCGAGCCAGGTCTGGTACAAAGCTTATCCCGGACTTAGTGCGGTCGACTTGGAACGAAACACTCGGATTCGTCGGGGCTTGGAGATGTCATCGATGACTAACGAACAAGCCCGCGAATGGGTCGCGTTGTTATGAGCGAAGTCGACTATGCCGACATGCAAGGCCTGGTCCGTTTCGGATACGGTCAGATGACAAGTGCGTTGTATGCGCTCGTGCGGGTGAAGAACAGTGATGCGGCCAAAAGGTGGCTGCGCTCGGCGCCCGTCACCACGGCTGTCGCACAAAAGCCGCCACCGAAGACGGCCATGAACGTCGCGTTCTCGGCACCCGGCCTCAGGGCGCTTGGCGTCCCGGAGTCAATCATCGCCGGGTTCTCGCATGAATTTTGGGCAGGCATGTCACAGGAAAGCCGCGCAAGACAATTAGGCGATGTTGGACAGAATGCGCCACCAAATTGGACGTGGGGCAGTTACGGACACGAGCCACACGCGCTGGTAATGTTTTTTGCCGAGCCGGACCAGTTCGATTCGTTTGTCCAAAACTCGCGGGACCAGAACTGGAGCAACGCATTCGAGGAAATTATTTCACTCGGCACCAGCAATCTCGACGGCGACGAACCGTTTGGCTTTGCCGATGGGATCAGTCAGCCGCAGATCGATTGGGAGCAGCGCCTGGAGAGGCCGACGACTCAATCAGAGTACACCAATGTTGTCGCCTTGGGCGAGTTCCTCCTCGGTTACCGCAATGAATACGGAAAGATCACCGATCGGCCTTTGCTCGACGCCGATGCTGCCACCGCAGGTTTGCTGAATGCGGAAGATATGCCCGCCAAAAAAGATCTGGCTCGAAACGGAACCTATCTGGTGATGCGGCAATTGGAACAGGATGTCCGGGGCTTCTGGAAGTTTCTCCATGAGGAAGCTGCCGGAAATCTGGCGGACGCTGCTCAACTGGGCGCGAAAATGGTCGGCCGGACCCGGGCAGGCGATCCTTTGGTTTCGATCCAAGCCCAACCGATTCCCGGCACGGATCCGCGCACTGTGACGCAGAATCAATTTACTTATGCGAGCGATCCGGCTGGCGCACGATGTCCCTTCGGCGCACATGTTCGCCGAACCAACCCGCGCAACAGCGATTTCCCCGAACACCGGCCTAGCACGTTGCGAAAACTGATCATCATGTTGGGCTTCGGTCCGAAGGGATTTTACGATGACTTAACCTCCTCGGTTCGTTTTCATCGCATTCTGCGGCGGGGTCGCGAGTACGGATCAGAGCTGTTGCCGGAACATGCGCTGCAGCCAGGGCCGCCTAACGAGCCAGCTCGCGGATTACATTTCATCTGTCTCAATGCCAATATTTCGCGCCAGTTCGAGTTCCTGCAAAATGCCTGGATAGCGAACACGAAGTTCTCCGGCGTAAGCGGAGAAAGCGACCCGCTTCTGGGCAATCGCGAATCGATTCCGGGGTGTCCTGTAACTGGCAATTTCCGCATTCCCGGCGATGGCGCGCTGGGCCGGCGGATATCGGGCCTTCCACAATTCGTGACTGTTCGCGGCGGCGCTTACTTTTTTTTGCCAAGCTTACGCGCGTTACGCTATTTTGCGGGAGCAGCGTGAAGGGCTGAAGCGGAGGCGCGGAGCGCAATCGCGATCCACCAACCACGCCAGGTTGAAGCGCGGGGCTCTGCGATGCGCGAGTGCTGCCAGCCTTCCGCTGAAACGTAAGGCTCGCAGAGCTCGCCCCTCCATCTTCCAACATGCTCGCTTAACGCTTCAGCTGTTTAACGATTCAAGGTTACTAGAAAGCGCTTGTGCGCGCAGCAGTTCTCCTCCAGTTTCGTTGCGGTATGGCGTCCGATCGCAGGCTGGGTTGTCTAAGCATCTTCCTGTTCATTGCGCTTTGTGCCAGTCTGTTCGTGAACATTGTGTTGATGATCGCAGCGTTTCAGCGCGTCGGCGGCATCAGGGAACCAGAACCGATCCCGCGTTTTCGGGAAATCTTGCTTCAAAGAGGCACAGGCGGAAGCACAGACCGAATAGCCGTGATCACCATGCGCGGTCTGATCAGCACATCCATCCCCGGAAGCGTCACCGACTCGATGGTGGACGACTTGCGCGCTGCACTTCAACAGGCGCGCGAGGATCATCGCGTAAAAGCAATCGTTTTGGAGATCGACTCGCCCGGCGGAGAAGTCACCGCTTCCGATGAGATCTACAACGCCGTCGTCAAAACGCGCGCGAAAAAACCAGTGGTCGTTTACATGGATTCACTGGCAGCATCCGGCGGATATTATGTCTCGTGCGGAGGCAAATTTTTGATGGCGAATGAAACGACGATCACGGGCAGCATCGGCGTAATTATTCAAACTCTCAATTACGAGCAACTGTTCAACAAGATCGGCCTCGCATCCGTAGTTTTCAAAAGCGGCAAGTTCAAAGACATGCTGAACGGCGCGCGACCGATTACGCCGGAGGAACGGGAGCTCGTGCAAAACTTCATCATGAACACGTACGACAAGTTTCTCGGCGTCGTTGCAAAAGAACGAAACGTGCCCGCTGATCTTCTCCGCAACACCATCGCCGATGGGCGAATTCTCTCCGGCAAAGAAGCATTGCAGAACAAGCTCATCGACGGTCTCGGTCAACTGGACGACGCTTTTGCAAAAGCAAAACAATTGGGAAACGCTCCAGACGCAAAAGTAGTAAAGTACGGGCCGCCGTTCAGTCTGTCGCGGTTTCTTCGCGTGTTCGGAGAATCGGATTCGAAAATCGAACTTCAACTTCCGAAACAACTCCTCCCGCAACTGGAGTCCGGACGCGCTTATTTGCTGCCGAGTTACTACGCTCCCTAGCCGCTAAGGGTCGCGCATACTTCAGCAAACCCTCATGCTATCCGGGAACGTTTTTGCAATATTCGGAGCGGCCCCGAGCGTCGCGTTAGCATTAATTTCTCTTCTTTACGCAATTGCCGGCGTTGGTGTGTACGCGTCGCTGATTTATCAGATCAACGCACATATCCGTGCTGCTTCCGACACAGAGATGCCGGTGCGCGTTTTTGGATTACCGGAAGCCATCCTGGCGGGTGTGCTGATGTTCTTCTTTCTGCTGACGATCAGCTCAACAGCTCCGGACCCGGCGCTTCAATTTCATCCCCGTAATCTTCTGGCCAATCTCCTCCTCAGCGCATTCGTTATTCTCGTCATAGTCAGTCTCCTGCAATTTCGCGGTTTTGACGTCAGCGCATTGGGAGGATTCTTCAGAATCAGTTTTTTTCGAACACTAGGGATGGGGGCCATCCTGCTGTTTTTTGCTTATCCATTGGTCGGTTTTTCGGAGGCGATTAATCAACGGTTATTCGGCGGCGGCTCGAGCAAGCAGAACATCGTCGAGTTTTTCAGCGGATCGCGCACCCTTCAGGAGCGGATTTTAATCATTATCTTCGCCGTTGCGATCGCACCGATCGTCGAAGAATTTGTTTTTAGATTTTTCATCTACGGCGTGCTCAAACGTTACGTTGGCTGTCTTCTGGGGGTCATACTCAGCTCTCTGTTATTCGCCGCTGCCCATGCACACCTTCCCTCGTTGGTACCGTTGTTCGTTTTGGGAAGTTGTTTCGCCATTGCCTATGAATGGAGCGGCTCGATCCTTGTTTCGATGACCATGCATTCGCTCTTTAACTCATTGACCCTCATTGCCCTGGCGTTTCCTGAGATTATTTCTCAATGAAACTGGCCGCCCTGGGCGAAGACCGGCTACTCGATGAAATCTTCCGTCATCTTCCGCGGGGACGGGCCGGAAAAATTGTCGCGGGTGCCGGCGACGACTGCGCGATTGTCGAAATAAGGGGAAGCAAGAAATGGGTTGTACTAAAAACGGACTGTGTTGTCGAAGGCGTGCATTTTCTGCCGGGAACGAATGCGTCAGACGTCGGATGGAAAGCTATGATGCGTCCCTTGAGCGATTTCGCTGCGGCATCGGCGCTTCCTCACTTCGCGTTGGTCACCCTTATTGTTCCCGATCAAACTGAAGTCGCATGGGTCCGCGGGTTCTATTGCGGTATGCGTCGGGCGGCAAACTGCTTCGACGTCGGTATCGTCGGCGGCGAGACGAGCAATACACGCGGGCCGATCGCGATTTCGGTGAGCGTGATAGGGTTTGTCGAGAAATCTCGCGCCACATCACGCCGCGGCGGAAGACCCGGTGACGATCTTTTCGTCACCGGCCGCCTTGGAGGAGCGTTGGAACGCAAGCATTTGAAATTCGTTGCGCGGATTCTCGAATCACGCTGGCTCACCAAAAATTTCTCGATCCACGCGATGATGGATTTAAGTGATGCACTGGGAGCAGATCTCCCGCGACTGGCGCGCGCAAGCAAGGTGGGATTCAACATCGAGCTGCAGGATTTGCCGGTGGCTCGCGGTGCGACCATCGACAACGCCATTTCAGAAGGCGAGGACTATGAGTTGCTCTTTGCCGTTTCGCCACGTGACAGGAACCGTTTGGCGCGTCAGTGGCGACAAAGATTTCCAAAATTGCCGCTCACCCGAATCGGCTCGCTCAATCGCAGCTCGACAACCGGAACCCGGAAATTGCCCCGTGGCTATATTCATTTCCAACAGCCCCGCTGAAACGGAAGAAATTGCGCAACGACTCGCGGAGCAACTTGTTGCCGGTTCCACATTGGCGCTCCAGGGAGAATTGGGAAGCGGGAAGACGTTGTTTACGCAAAGTCTCGTCGCGGGTCTTAATAGCGACGCGACCGTCACGAGCCCGACCTTTACAATCGTACACGAATATCACGGCGGGCGATTGCCTGTTTACCATTTCGATTTTTTTCGCCTGGAAAACCGGGAATCAGCCCGGCGGCTTGGATTGGAAGATTATTTCTGCGGCGATGGCGTTTCAGTGGTTGAATGGGCTGATCGTTTCCCCGAATTGATTCCAGAGCAGGCGCGCTGGATCTCCTTTGAGATAAAATCCGAATATCAGCGGATCATCACGCTATCTGATCAGAGTCATGAAAATCCTCGCGCTTGAACTTTCCACCGGGCGCGGCAGCCTGGCCTGGCTGGACGGTCAAATCGAGTTCACACGCGAATGGCCTAACGATCGGAAGAATTCTGGAGCGTTTTTCGAGAACCTCCAAGCCGTCCGCGAAAAATTTGGCGGTCCGGAAAAAATCATCGTCGGACTTGGCCCCGGTTCTTATGCCGGAACGCGCATCGCGATATCGGCTGCGATCGGGATACAACTCTCCAGTGATGCGCAGTTGATCGGGTATTCCTCGATTTGCGCGATGGAGTGCGATGCGGAGGAGTACCACGTAATCGGTGATGCGCGCAGGAAATCTTTTTTTCTGGCGCGTATCTTGAACAACGAAGCGATCGAAGGCCCAACGCTTTTTTCTGAGCTTGAGTTGCAAACAAAACTCGATTCGCTCGACCCGGCACGACCGGTTATTTCTTCAGAGATGCTTCCGCAGTTTCGCCGGGCTGCAGTTTGCTTTCCCTCAGCGCTCATTCTGGCTCGACTTGCCAGGGAGTCCCGGCAAAGCTTTTGCCTGCCACCGTTGGAACCGTTTTATTTGCGCGAACCACACATCACCATGCCAAAATGAAAGAAACCTACCGTTGTTGGGCTGAAATCGATCGGGCCGCGTTGCGGCATAACGCAAAGGTTGTTCGGGATCGGATCGGGTCAGCCGAGATGCTTGCAGTTGTAAAAGCGAATGCTTACGGCCACGGATTGGTCGGCGTCGCGGAAACATTGGCCGATCAGGCGCAATTGTTTGGCGTCGCCAATCTTCAGGAAGCACTTACGCTGCGCGAATCCCTGCCACACCCCGTGGTGATTCTCGGTCCCGCCACTCCTGAGGAACGTCCGGTAATCGCCGAGCACGGTTTCATCCCGACCATCTCCAGTTTGGAGGAAGCCCAGGCATTCGATCGCTTAAAGCCGACCTCAGTGAATTTCAAGATAGACACCGGGATGGGACGAATGGGTGTTGTGCAGAATATCGCACGCGAAGTGTTCCACCAGGTGGCGCGAATGGCGAACGTGAAAATCCACAGCATCTCGACGCATATGCCGGTGTCGAATGAAGACGCAGAATACACCCGCGACCAGCTCGTCCGATTCCGGGAAATCGTTGATCAACTTCGCGCCCAGGTTCCTGGAAGTTACAAGGCGCACGTGTTGCAAAGCGCCGGCACACTCGCTTTCAATCAGCCTACCCACGACATTGTGCGCGCCGGTATCATGCTGTACGGCATTTCGCCGCTGCCGGAATTTCGGCACTTACTCAAGCCGGCAATGACGTGGAAAACGCGAATTTGTCTCCTGCGCGATGTGCCGAAGGGCAGCTCGATCAGCTATGGCCGCACATTTATCGCGCCGCAAGATATGCGAGTCGCAACGCTGTCAGCCGGCTATGCCGATGGTTACCCTTGGTATCTCTCAAACCGCGGCGCCGCCTTTTTGGTGCGCGGAAAACGGTGCCCTCTTCTTGGTCGGGTGACCATGGACTTGATGGTAATCGATGTGAGCGGACTCGGTGACGTGCAGGCAGGTGACGACGTTGTGATCATGGGACGCGACGGCAGCGAAGAAATCCCATGTTCTGAGTTGGCCGAAAAAGCCGGGACGATCACATGGGAGATTGTGACGCGAATTGGCGCGCGGGTACGGCGTGTTTATGTTTGAGAGGGTTGAAGCGTTAAAGCGATAAGAACCGCAAGCTCAGTTCAGCCCGCTCCAACGCTTCCACTGTTTAACCAAATCGATGTTCCAGATCGTCTTCAATGAACTGAGCGCAGCCGAGATTTCGGCGTTGCCGAAGAGCTTGCAACTGGAGTTGCTGGCCGAGTTCCAGATCTTACCGGAAGATTTGGACCAGCTTGACGGTGACCGTTTCGGTGTGATCGAGCGCGAAGGAAAAAAGCTCTATCGATATCGCGCGAAGAATTACCGCATTTATTTCGCAAAGACCGAGGAAGGCGTCAAAGTGCATCGTGTGTTGCACAAAAACACGCTCCGCGATTTTCTGTTCCGCAGTAAGCTGCCTGTATCCGAGGATGCGCAATTGGGCGAGACGCGCGAGTTCTGGAAATTGATAGAGGAAGGCGAGCGCACGCCAAAGGCGTAAGCGCTATATTTGCAGGGCGTCTGAAAACCCGGCCGTTGCTTCGCAACCGTTTCGGCTATGGAACGCCTGCCTTCTGATTGTAAATCAGAGATCCTTCGCTCCGCTCAGGATGACAGAAGCGGAGAAGCGTTCGTCACTTCATCAACAGCACCGAACGGCTGCGCTTGATTTCGCGGGTGATTTTTCGGTGCATGTATGCAGGCATCCCTGTAACTCGACGAGGCAGGATTTTGCCGCTCTCCGTCACAAATTTTTTCAGGAGATCAGGGTTCTTATAGTCGATTGCCTCCAGGGCGATATCGATGCGCCGCCGGGGCATGGGGCGATTGGCTCTGCGGAATGCGGAACGACGTTTTGGCGTTTTTGGCTGCATAACTGATTACTTGGTCTCGCGGTGTAGAGTGTGCCGCCGCAAAAACGGATTGTACTTTTTCTTTTCCAAGCGGTTTGGCGTTCGCGGACTTTTTTTGTTACGCGTCGTCATGTAACGCGAGGGCGGTTTCCCGAGCGCTTTAGCTTCGGTGCATTCGAGGGTGACAATCTCCTGAGCCATAACTATCGATTACTCCTTCGTTTCGGGCGGAGCAGTTTCTTCCTCCTCCGATTCGCCGCCTTCCTCTTCGGTCAAACCAAACAAGGAAGTCACTGATGGGCGAATCCGGGCGGCTTTACTCTGCTTCTCCAATTGCGATTGACACTCTACCGTGAAACGCGCAAAGGGAATCGCCTCCAGACGCGCACGCGGGATTGGTTTACCCGACATCTCGCACTTCCCGTACGTTCCAATCTCGACGCGCTTCAGCGCCTCATCAATTTCGTAAAGCGCGTCCTGTTCTTGTGAAAGCAAACTCAGCGCGAAATCGCGATCGTAAGCATCCGATCCGGCATCGGCCTGATGCATTCCAAAGGCGGAAGCTTCACTGCCTTCGGCGCGTGATCGAAGCGTGCCCTGTGCAACTCCAGCCATCGAATCCACTACCGCGTCCCGAAGCTGAAGTAGCTTCTGTTTCTGCTGGCGAACGAACGGATCCAACTTCTTTTCACGATGATTAAACCCCAGCAGGACCGCAGTGGGCGACTGGCTGCCTTCAAGATTCGTTTTCGTCGGACGGCGGGTAATTTTCTTTTCGTGTGTGGAATCTTTCGGCTTGGCCTTCCTGGCGTGAAGTTTCCGAGCCGGTGCCTTCCGTGCCGCCGATTTTGCCGCAGACGTGTTTTTTTTGGTTGATTTGGCCATGGTGACTCTTGTAACGCCATCTCTAATCGACTGGCGCTGGGAAAATGGACGCTTAATTAAGAACGTTTATCCCGGCACGCAAGCGGATTCGCCAAAAAAAATTTTGTCTACAGTGCGGATGAGATTCAGTTGTAACATCCACTATCCCAGCGGGATTCATGTTACCCGGCGTAACCGGAAAAATTCTTGAGAGATTACGCGATCGCCAGTCGCAGACCCGCGATTTGTTGATTCAGTCCGGAGCTTAAAACGATCGCTCTCCGAGCGCTCGCAACCGGAATCCGCGAACGAGAAAGGTACAACGTGCCGCTGTGATCTGCGTGAAGCACTGGCGGAATCTCTTTCGAACGCAGAGCCTGGGCTGCAAAAATGATCTGCCACAATCCTGCCGCGCCAACGCTCTCGCCCAAGGCGGGTTTTCCCGTGTACACGAGCGAGCTCGGCAGAACGTTCTCAACCGCTCGAGATTCCGCGTTGTCGACAAACGTCCCGTTCGCGCTGGAAATAATCAGATCGATTTCTGTCTGGCTCAGGTCAGACAGGATGCCCGTCAGAATTTTTTCTGCCTGGGATCGCTCAATGAAATATCCACCCGGATGGACCCGTTCGATTGCCGAAAATCCATCGCGAGCGAGCACGATCGCTCCTGCGCCTTCGCTCAAAATCATTCCGCGCTGTTGCTTTCTGAAGGGCTCAATCGGCGGCGTTGAACGCAATAAACGCCAGCGTCGATAGGCATCACATAACAGCGAATCGATTTCCTCAGTGCCTACCACGAGACAATAATCCAGCGTGTTGTTCGCCATCAATTCTTCGGCCATTGTCACCGCAGCGACACCGACGCTGCCGTCGCCGACGAGCGTATACGTGGCGCCGGTCAATCCCAATATGGCGGCAAGATGGCTGGCCGGCGCGTTGAACACGGTTTCCGGAAACAGCAGCGGACTGGCCGCCTGCGCTCCTGTGCCGACGATTTCATGGTAGAAACGTTTCGTGTAAGTGACGCCTCCATTTGAGATCGCGAAGATCAGCGCCATTCGTTCAGCACTCTGCGATTCAGGTTTCAGCCCGGCAGATTCTAACGCCTGCAGTCCAGCCACCGCAGCAAAACGCGAAATCGCGCTGGCGCGGCGCAGGCGCGGATGGGAAATCCCTTTCAGCGTCGATTCGGGTACGCGAAAAGCAGTGTATACGCGATCGGACGATCCTGCAGAAATGGTGGTCGCAGATGCTTCTTCACCCTCAAGCAATCGGTTCCAAACAAACTCGACGCCGGTGCCCAGAGGGGTAACCCACCCCATGCCGGCAATCGCCAGACTCATGCCTGGCCTGTCCGCATGTTTCGCATTAGGAGCGAGGCATTCGTTCCACCGAATCCAAACGAGTTTGAAAGCACGGTATTCACCACAGCTGATCGCGCTTCGTTCGCGACGATATCGAAATCAAAACCATCATCTGGATTGGTGAAATTGATGTTAGCTGGAAGAAATTGATGTTGGAGCGCCAATAAACAAACCACAGCCTCAATAGCGCCGGCGGCTCCAAGGGAATGACCCATCATGCTTTTGGTTGAGCTTACCGGCACACCATCGAACAACGCGCTGATCGCCTTTCCCTCAGCTGCATCGTTGAAGATTGTGGCGGTACCGTGCGCATTGATGTAATCGACGTCGGCCGCTGGGATCTGCGCTTTCTCAAGAGCTCGCGCCATCGCCTGTCGCGCTCCCAAACCTGATGGTTCAGGTTGTGTGATGTGATAGTTATCGGTGGAAATTCCGTAGCCGATTATTTCCGCAAGAATGGTGGCCCCACGCTTGCGAGCAAGGTCGAGATTTTCCAACGCCAAAACTGCGGCACCTTCACCAAGTACCATACCAGAGCGATCGCGATCAAAGGGACGGCATTTATCGGGGGTCGACGCTTGAAGGGAATCAAACCCCACGAAAACCATTTCGGTGAGGGCGTCATATCCTCCGGCTAGCACCCGTTGATAACGGCCAGAGCGCACACATTCAAATGCGTGACCGAGCGCATTTGTGCCAGACGCGCAGGCATTCGCAATCACCTGACATGGTACGGCAATTCCACAAGCGGTCTGCGCGTCGAGCACCGGCTTTTGCGCGGGGTAATTGGCAATCCATGTCGGCGCATTCCGTAAATTTCCTCCTGCATTCAACGAACGGTAATAGCGCTCGCCGTAAGACATGCCTCCGCTTGTCGTTCCGATGATCATTGATTCCGGATCAAAATCAGGCTCCTGCGAAAAGACTTCTCGCAGTGCCCGGATCATCATGTGCGATGCACGATGGAGGCGTCGTGACTGACGCGTGAGCGGATGACCGGCAAGCAGACGCGAGTCGGAAACCTGGCCCGCGGTTTTGCACCGGCATTGTGCAACCGAAAACCGCATCACCGCAGTCACGCAGTCCCGCGCATGGCGCAAGGACTCCAGCGTTTCGGCCAAACCAAACCCAAGCGGGCTGACCACACCGGCCGCCGTAACTCCCACGCGGGCCGAATTATTCGTGGTGCTTCGACTGTCTCCTTGAGCCATTATCTGACCTGAAAAATTGACCTTGATTTGTATTGCTTTCTTAAAAGAAGCATTTTACAAGTGACCGCAAAAGAACGGGAAACGGAAGCCCGGAAGTTGGTGGATTGTCAGTTGAGTTTATTCAATGGCGATTTGAAATCCGATAAGCGGAAACAGTTACCTGGCTGCGTTTTTCTAGAATAAACTCGATGGGCACGAAATTATACGTAGGCAATCTCCCCTTTAACACTACGGAAAACGAACTGCAGGAGCTCTTTTCGCAGGCTGGCGCTGTGCAGGAAGTAACCCTCATGCAGGACAGATTCACAGGCAAATCACGCGGCTTCGCCTTTGTCACCATGGGTTCCGAGGAGGAAGCGCAGAATGCCATCTCGAAATTCAACGGCCAGACCATGGATGGCCGGCCAATGACTGTAAATGAAGCGCGTCCGCGCGAGCAGCGGCCACCAGGTGGTGGAGGCGGCGGCGGCGGCGGACGTTACGGCGGCGGCGGATACGGCGGCCGGCGTGATGGTGGCCAACGAAGAGGCGGCGGCTACTAGCAGACCGGCGTCGCAACGCACGCTACAGTCTCACCGAAAATTTGGGCAGGGCTGGATTCGAACCAGCGAAGGCGTAAAGCCAGCAGATTTACAGTCTGCCCCGTTTGGCCACTTCGGTACCTACCCGTTACCGCGAGGGAGTTCATATATCCTCGCGCCCCGAAGCTTGCAACTCGCATCAGCTTTCCCGTGGCTTTGATAGCGTCCACTCAATCCGCTGGTTATTGAGATGGCGCTTCTGCGGGGCATTTTTTGGGTGGCGCTGTTTCTGGCGCTGACGTTTTGCTTCGTGGTGCTGTTCGAATACGGTCCGCGCGAGTTTGCCAACGGAGCTCAGAAAGAATATGCCCGGATAAAAACATTCGTGATAAAGCGAACGGAAGAAATCGGCCAAACCAAAAAGAATCGTTAAAACTGGAATCGATCTACGCCGCGGCCATTGCAAGAGTTTCTATCGGCAACGGAGCGAGAAATTCTGTTGCGTTCTCGATCTGTAACACCGGCCGGGCAAGATGTGCTGCCAGAAAGCTGACATCTGCAGTCTCAGCAACCGCGGCTTGAGCGCGAATCTCGCACTCGGCTAATTGCTCGACCACGCGACATAGCTTTTCATTCAAATTGCGACAGTCCGTAAAGTGAACTGTGCAAACCCCAGCCGCAGTGTCTTCCACGAAAGGGCTGAGAGTAAATGCGTGGTGCAATAAAATTTCCTGTATCGATTTTTCCTGACCAGGCGCACGAACTTTGATGACCACACTCAACGAGCGCGCTAACGCCTGGCTTGGAGTCATTCCTTTTCGAATGCCGGCATTTTCTGCGGCTTCATTCAATTGAATGATGACCGGTTTTCTTTCGTGTTCTTCGATCAACGCTACTGGTTTTCCGCAGAGTTCCGGCTGATGCCGCGCGGCTGCCTGCAAGCAGAAATTCGGTAAATAAATCGTGCCAAACATCATTTTAGATGACCGCTGATTTCTGAGTTCCCTCGCTGGCCGTACCCAAATAGTTATCGCGCCTGACTTCTGGAAGATGCGATCGTTTCACGATAATTCGGAGTCGTGAAAGCGCGTCGTCGCTCTCAAAACTTTGTATGTCCCACGAATTTTCGAGCACCAGTTTTAGCTGAGCGCTACTAACCATTTCATAACGCGTGAGAACGAGACACGCCGTGGGCAGGAGTTCGACCAGTCTTTGTAGCCGATACCAATTCGTTTGCGGAATTTGACGCAATTCGTCCGGCGCGTTCAGCACCAGATCGACAATGACCAGTGGAAAATTGCCATCGCGCAAAAGAAGATCAGCCGCTTTCACGCTTTCAGATGCTTTGCTGCACCGGATCCAGAGCAGGTGTTGCAGCCACGCATTATTCAATCCGCAAGGATCAAACGAATCGCGTCCATCAATCAACGCGACGAAATAATTATCACGATACGCACAATGAACGAGCGCGTGAATCAGTGTTGCGCTTCCAGCGCTCGTTCCTGAAGCGCCTGCAAAACTGTGGGTGGCACTACGGCCAGGACTGATCAATTCAGTGATCGCTCCGCGCGGCAATCCCCCGCGAATGGCTTCTTCCAGACAAGGCAAGCCGGTACTGAGGCGGCTCGGTGTCGAAGACGAAGGATGAGGAAAACGCTCGGCCAGCAGGTTGCGAAGATTGATAATTTTTGTGCTCGCAGCCATGGGACAAAACATGGCACAATTCAATTATACGTTCAAATGAACGTGTATTGTCGCTCCTGAGTGGAGCGAAGCGGAGTCGAAGGATCCCGTTGCAATACCCAGCTTTTCTTCCGGCGGATTTGATTCGCTCAGCCTTCGGCCTTCGCCTCTATGTCGCGGTTCCCAAACCGCTCCATTCTCGACTTCGCTCGGGACGACGGCTCGGTTATTTTTTGCGCCGCTCTTGCTTACGGATCAGTGACACCATCACGCCCTGGATTTTGAGCTCGCGAGCCGGAACAAGGTCGGGATACCGCGGATTTTCCGCTTTCAGATATGGGCGGCCCCGCTCCACCACGTAGCGTTTCAAGGATGTTTCGCCATCGATTAACGCCGCAACGATATCGCCAGCGTGCACCTCCTTCGTGTCTTCCAGAATCACAATATCGCCATCGACAATGTGCGCGCCGATCATTGAGTCGCCCCGCACTCGCAGCGCAAATGTTCCCCGATTCTTCAGCACGTTCGCCGACCGCGTGTCCAGCGACACGTGGCCTTCGATGCTCTGTTCGGTCAGCGCGGACATTCCAGCCGGAATTTGGCCATAAATTGGAATGTCGGTGATCCGAACCTTCATGGCCGGCGTGATCAATGCGCGCGCCTTGCGCGCGTGCCGGTTGAGAAACCCTTTTCGCTCCAGTGCCGCGATGTATTGCATGACCGATGTCTGACTGGCAAAGCGGAAATGATTCTGGATCTCGCGCGTGCTCGGCGTAACACCTTTTTCGCGTTGCTCGCGTTGAATAAAATCGAGCACGCTCCTTTGCCTGTCGGTGAGCATGCAGGCATGATCCTTCACAGCGCGGGCTTACGCAAGTTCAAATGAACATGGACTCCTGTCATGCGGAGCGAAGTCGAGAACGGAGCGGTTTGGGAACTGTCACATGCACGGCAGGTCGGAGGCTGAGCGAAGGGACCGATCAAACCCCCGGGGGGCACCGCAGTAGGTAACGCAACGGGATCCTTCAATTCCGCTGCGCTTCGCTCAGAATGACCAGAGCACGCCAGCCGACAAGGAACTGACGCCAGGATTGAAACATCCTGCGCCGCATTGTCATTCCGCGCCGCATTGTCATTCCGCGCGCAGCGAGGAATCTCTCATACAATGCCAGGCAAGAATTGCTCGTGTACCTCGAACGAAGCGCCGATTGTGAGATCCCTCGCTCTGCTCGGGATGACCGTCGTTCTACACAGGGCCGGGTTCTGCACGCCATGCTGCGACGCTCACGAAGTGACGCGCTTTGCGTGCACTGGCGTTACGGATTACAACCGCGCCAAGCCGACAAGGAACTGACGCCAGGAATGAAACATTCTGCGCCGCATTGTCATTCCGCGCCGCATTGTCATTCCGCGCGCAGCGAGGAATCTCTCATACAATGCCAGGCAAGAATTGCTCGTGTACCTCGAACGAAGCGCCGATTGTGAGATCCC
>JAICUQ010000155.1 GCA_025935755.1 Chthoniobacterales bacterium
AGCGGCATTGAAAAGGTGATTCAACAGCTGGCCGACCTGTAGCAGAGGGCGTCGAGCTCGGCCGCGATAACGGACGATTGTCAATCAACCCGCGGTCGGCGCCAGCGGCTACAGCATCACGCCACCCGCGATGACCCATCTGTAAGCATCAGCTTTCATTAACACCGGCCTTCAGGCCGGTGACTCCGCAGGTGGCGCGGCATCAGCCGTTTTAACGGCTTACCGATTAGTGGTGTTGCGGCGGATCGGAAACCGTTGAAACGGTTGGTCTCGCGTGCTGCGGATCCCACCGGCCTGAAGGCCGGTGTTAATGAAAGTGGAACCAGATCATTTCATGCTCGTGATTAGCGGGAGAGAGCGGAAATAGCCACGCTTAGCGCCCGCGGCTACAGCATCACGCCCCGCATGATGACGAGTGCGATGCTGAAATAGATAATTAATCCCGTTACATCCACCAGCGTTGCGACGAAGGGCGCCGACGACGTGGCGGGGTCGGCTCCGACGCGTCGCAAAACAAATGGCAGCATTGAGCCAGCCAGTGAACCCCAAAGTACCACTCCGAGAAGCGCGAGCCCGACGGTAATCGCGACGAGCGGCCAATGCGGACCATATAACTGACGGTTAAAATATTTTTCCCCAATAATCGACCAGAGCGTGACGCGCAGGATTCCGATTGCTCCCAGGATTGCGCCTAACGACAAGCCCGCCCGAATCTCACGCCCCGCAACGCGCCACCAGTCGCGCAAGGTGACTTCGCCCAGCGCCATCGCCCGGATGATCAGGGTGGAAGCTTGTGATCCGGAATTGCCGCCACTCGAAATGATCAACGGCAAAAACAACGCCAACACCACGGCCTTGGCGATTTCGTCCTGAAAAGTCGCCATCGCTGTCGCGGTTAACATTTCGCCCAGAAACAAAATCACTAACCAGCCAGCGCGTTTGCGGATCATTCTCCACAGCGAGATGCGCATGTACGGCTCGTCGAGTGCCTCCAAGCCGCCGAACTTTTGAATATCCTCGGTGGCTTCCTCTTCAGCCACGTCCAGCATGTCGTCGATGGTCACGATTCCGAGGAGCACGCCATTCGAATCAATGACTGGCAGCGCCGTGCGATCGTATTTGCGGAAAGCATTTAGCGCGTCGTGCTGAGTATCCGTGACGTTTAATGCAAGAAAGGTTTCCTGCATTAAATCTCGGACAGACGAGGAGAGCGGCTTCAGCAGAAACTCGCGCATGCGGATGTCGTCAATGAGTTTGCCGCGGTCATCGACCACATAAATGACGTTCAGGGTCTCACTGTCACGTCCGTGCTCGCGAATGTAATCAAGAACCTGCTGGACAGTCCAATCTGCTCGCACCGCGATGAAGTCCGGTGTCATCAAACGACCGACGCTGTCTTCCGGATAACCGAGAAGCGCGGTCGCGACGTGGCGCTCTTCCGGCGTAAGCGAACGGATCAATTGCCGCGCCGCGGCGCTCGGCAATTCCTCGAGCAGCGCCGTGCGATCGTCTGGCGCCATTTCGTTCAGAATGGCCACGACCTGCTCGTGTGCCATCGCGCGCAGCAGCGTTTGTTGCGCATCGAAATCGAGGTATTCGAAAACATCCGCCGCCAGATCGTGCGGCAGCACTCGAAAGATGATGACCTGTTCGTCTTCCGGCAGATCGAGAATCACTTCGGCCACATCAGCCGGCGCGAATTCACGAAACACTTCACGAAGCGCGGCGAAATTGCGCGCGTCGATCATGCTCCGGATCTCCGGCTCTAGAATCTTCCCGACCACGTGGCGTTTCTAACACTCGCACTTGCCCAAAGCAACGACCCGCGCGAGGACAGTTGAAAAGTACAAATGTGAGAAGGTCAAAGGCGCATCGGCTTTCCCTTGTAACCGTTTTAACTTTGCCACCGGTTTAACTCTCTCGCGCTTCTCCTCTTGGCAACTTTCCCGAAACGTTCCAAAATGAGGGTAATGCCTGCGGTTGCTACAGCTCCAATGATTCGGCGCGAAACCGGCGACGATCGCGTTTGCGTCCTTACGTTCGATCGCCCCGATTCCGGTGCCAACATTTTTGACGCCGCCACGCTCGACGAATTGAATGAACACCTCGAGGCCATCGAGAAAGACGGCTCGCTGCGCGGCCTGATTATTACGTCCGCAAAAAAGTCGATCTTTGTCGCAGGCGCGGATTTGAAAACGTTGTTGCAAGCAGCGAAACGCGGCGAGATGCGTGAATTCATTCACCGGGGGCAAAAGGTTTTCAAGCGTCTTGCCCAGCTGAGAATCCCTACCGTTGCTGCGATACACGGCGCATCGGCCGGCGGCGGTTACGAAGTGGCGCTCGCGTGCGACTACCGCGTCGCGTCAGACGATCCGGCGACTCGGATCGGTTTGCCCGAGACCAGTCTGGGACTTCTTCCTGCCTGGGGCGGCTGCACGCGATTGCCGCGGTTGATCGGGCCTGAAAACGCCGCTGAGGTAATTTTGAAAGGAAAGCTTTATTCCGCCCAGGAAGCTTTGAAGCTGGGAGTTGTCGATGAAATCGCTCCGCGCGATCAGCTCCTCGATCGCGCGCGTGAGAAATTGCGCGGCGGGAAGCCCAAAATGGCGGGGCGAGCTCCCGCGAGCCCGGCGTCGCAAAACTTGCGACCTCCAAAGTCCGGAGGAAATCCCGCATTCGAACGTGCGTACGAAATCATCAATAGAACGCTATCGATTTCCGCCGAGGAATCGTTGCGCATGGAGCTGGATGGAATTGTTGAGTTGGGCCAAACCGAGTCGACACAAAACCTGATTCGCAATTTTTTCCTCGCGGAGAAATACAAGAAAGGAACGTCACGGACACCTTCCGAGAAAATTGTGCACGCCGCTGTGATTGGCGCAGGCGTGATGGGCTCTGGCATCGCGCAGTGGCTCAGCTCCCGTGGCGTTACGGTGATTCTGCGCGATGTCGCGCGCGAACAAATTGATCGCGGGTTGGCGAACATCGAAAAAGTTTACGCCGACGCAGTAAAGCGCGGCTTGATGGCGGAGGAAAAGGCAAAACAGGGTCGCGCCAGGATTTGTGGTTCCACTGCACCCATGGAATTGCGGGACGTGCAATTCGTGATTGAAGCGACTTCTGAGAAGATGGAGGTCAAGGAAAAAGTCTTTCGCGAGCTGGCGATGGAGGCCGGTCCGAAAACCGTTGTCGCGACAAATACATCAGCGCTTCCGGTGAGCGAACTGGCGGATGTCACGGTTTCTCCGGAGCACGTGATCGGCTTGCATTTTTTCAATCCGGTGAGCCGGATGAGACTGGTTGAAGTCGTTATTGCGAAGCAAACATCTGACGAAACGCGCGACCGCAGCCTGGCTTTTGTCAGGCAGATTGGAAAAGTGCCGGTGATCGTGCGCGACAGCCCCGGATTCCTGGTGAACCGGGTCTTGTTTCCGTATTTGCTCGACGCCGCCGGGCTATTTGAAAGCGGAATGGATGCTGAGCAAATCGACCGAGCGTTGGTGCAATGGGGAATGCCGATGGGCCCGTTACGGTTGATCGACGAGATCGGTGTGGATATTACGATCGATATCGGCAACACGCTTGAGAAGGCTTACGGACAGCGCGATCACGTCGCAACTGTGCTGCTTTGGCTGCGCGATCAACGAATGCTCGGCCGCAAAGCGGGCGCAGGCTTTTACAAATACGAGGGCAAAAAACAGACGCCTAACGAGGGATTGATGCAAAGAATCAGCAGTCATTCCGATCGGAGCGGAGTAAAGCCGAGCGCAGTCGAGGAATCCCGCGATGCTACCACAGAGGAAAAGCACCGGGATCCTTCGACTTCTCCCGCGCCTGCGGGATCCGGTCAGGATCACGATGTGAACATTGTACACCGGCTCATTCTTCTTATGGTGAATGAGGCAGCTCGCTGCGTGGAAGAAAAAGTCGTCGATTCTCCTGCGGATGCGGATTACGGAATGATTTTAGGAACCGGTTTTGCGCCGTTCCGCGGCGGGCCGTTGCGATTTGCGGAACATTTTGGGATAAAAGAAACCGTCGAGGAATTGGAACGACTGGCCCGAACCGAAGAGAAATTCGCTCCGTGCGAGATTTTGAAGAAACATGCGCGTGACGGGACGAAATTTTATGAGGAATAAATCGTTCGTCAGGTCGAGCGGAGTCGAGACATCCCGTGGCAGAACCGTTGGTATTGCTGCGGGTTCCCGACTACGCTTCGCTTCGCTCGGAATGACAGATGAATAATATGAAATCCCCGCTCGAAGCTCCCGAAAAGCAGATCGCTGAGGAAACAAGCGCAAAGCCGGAAAAGCGGGTAGCTGCTGCCGTTATCGACACTTCGAAAATGTCGAAGGGCAAGCGCGAAGCGCTCGAGCTTGCCGAAGCATCGCGCGATCCGTTGGACGAGCGCGGAAGTTTCGCGAGTAATCTCTTTATTGGTCGGTACGATTTCAATCGGATTCACCCCTGGCCGGAGCAGAGCGCGGAAGATCGCGAAGCTGGCAAGGAATTTCTCGCCAATTTGGAGAATTATTTGCGCGAGAACGTGGATGCCGACGAGATCGATCGCACCGGCGAGATTCCACAGAAGAACATTGACGAGCTGTTCGCGATGGGCGCGTTTGGCGTCAAAATTCCCAAACAATACGAAGGGCTCGGGTTGTCTCAGGTCAACTATGGCCGGGCGGCGATGTTACTCGGTAGTTGGGATGAAAACTTAACCGCGCTCGTTTCGGCTCACCAATCGATCGGAGTTCCGCAACCGTTACTGCTTTTTGGCACCGAAGAGCAAAAGAAAAAATATCTGCCGCGCGTGGCGCGAAAGGAAATTTCCGCATTCGCGTTGACCGAATGGAATGCCGGTTCCGACCCCGCGAACATGAGTTGCCGGGCCGAGCCGACCGAAGACGGGTCCGCGTTCATCCTCAACGGCGAAAAGCTGTGGTGCACGAATTTGATCAAGGCCGGCGTGCTCGTGGTGATGGCCGTTACGCCACCCAAAATCGTAAATGGCAAGGAGCGCAAACAGATCACTGCGTTCATCGTCGATGTGAACTGGCCCGGGGTGGAAATTACTTATCGGTGCCGGTTCATGGGATTGCGCGCTCTTTATAACGGCATCGTGAAATTCACGAACGTGCGCGTGCCGCGCGAAAACATGATTGCCAAGGAAGGCCAGGGGTTAAAAGTCGCGCTGACGACACTGAACACCGGCCGGCTCACGATCCCGGCTGCGTGTGTCGGATTGTGCAAGCGCTTACTCGAAATTTCACGCAAATGGGCAAGTGAACGAATTCAGTGGGGCGGTCCAATCGGAAAGCACTCAGCGATCGCGGGGAAAATTTCGGAAATGGCAGGCAACACGTTTGCGATGGAAGCGATCACGTTTCTCACGTCAGGGTTGGTCGATCGCAAGGCCGGCGATCTGCGAATTGAGACCGCGATGTGCAAAATGTGGGCCACCGAAACAACGTGGAAAATTGCTGACGACGCAATGCAGGTGCGCGGCGGCCGTGGTTACGAAACTGCGCAATCGTTGGTAGGCCGGGGCGAACCGGGAATTCCAGTGGAGCGTTTCCTGCGCGACTGCCGCATCAACACAATTTTCGAAGGGTCGAGCGAAATCATGCGTCTCTTCATCGCACGCGAGGCGCTCGATCCTCACCTGAAAGTTGGGGGCGCGATTTTCAACACGACATTGCCGGCGTCTGAGCGGATGAAAGCCGTTTTTACTTCCGGAAAATTTTATGCCGGGTGGTATCCGCGTCAGTGGTTCTCCACCGGCGCCGGGCAGATCGACAACCTGCACCACACCCTGCGTGGCCATGTGGATTATGCCGCGCGCACCAGTAAACGGCTGGCACGCGGTTTGTTTCACGCCATGGCGCGGTTTGGGCCAAAGCTTGATCGGGAACAACTCCTTCTTTCCAGATTTGTCGGTATCGCAACGGAATTATTCGCGATCAGCGCGACGTGTTCGTACGCGCAATGGTTAATCGGGAAGGGTAAACCGGCTAACGAAATCCTTTCCGTCGCGGATTATTTTTGCCGGTCCGCCCGGATGCGAATCGATCATCATTTCGCCGGCATAACGCGCAACGCCGATAAACGCGGTTACGATCTCGTCCAGGATTTGCTTGCCGGAAAACACGAGTTACTGCGTCAGGGCGTTGTGTAAGGAGCCCACGCTTCCAGTGTGCATTGTTCGGCAACATGCCGAACAGAGCACGCAAGTGCGTTCCCGTTGACCGCCATAAGTCAACAGATTACGGTCTATCTTAACGCCGTATGGCAGCTAATATTCTGGAGCGTTCGAACGATCGTCTTCGACAGCGGCGCCAAATGCAATGTATGAAAACGAAATTTATCTCTCAATCTTCACCTGTCTGCTGCAGAGTTGCGCGAGCTTTGGGCAGCGAAAGCCGATTCTCCAATTCCCGCGTTCCAACTGGCCTCTTCGTTTGCCGTGCGGGCGTGCTAATTGCCTTGTGTGCGTTTGCTCCCGCCGTGTCGTTGCAGGCACAGGGACTGGGGCACCGACCCAATAAACTGCCTGACATCGTTCAGATCGTGACTCCTGTTTCGAGCGGGAGTTGGACCGTCACCGGCAGTCTCAACGCCGCACGTTTCCAGCATACGGCAACGTTGCTGCTCAATGGGATGGTGCTCGTCGCAGGTGGAGGAAATGGTACCCCGAACACTCTGGCGAGCGCGGAACTGTACGATCCCGCGACTGCGATCTGGACTGACACCGGTAGCCTCGATAACGGACGATTGGATCACACTGCCACCTTGCTGCCTAACGGGATGGTGCTTGTGGCAGGTGGAGGTAATACGACCGACACTCTGGCGAGCGCGGAACTGTACGACCCAGCGACCGGGATCTGGAGTGGCACCGGTGATCTCAACAGCGCACGATTGGGTCACACAGCGACTTTGCTGCCTAACGGGATGGTGCTGGTCGCAGGAGGAGCTAACAGTAGCGGCGTCCTGGCGAGCGCGGAACTATACGATCCGGCCACCGGAATCTGGACTAATACCGGCAGTCTCAACACCGGCCGTTCCAGGCACACAGCGACTTTGCTGCCTAACGGGTTGGTGCTTGTCGCAGGTGGAATTGATAATGATGGCTTCCTTCTGACGAGCGCGGAACTGTACGATCCGGCGACTGGGAACTGGAGCGCTACCGGCGATCTCAACATTGCACGCCGTGATCACACGGCGACGTTGCTGCCTAACGGTACCGTGCTGGCAGCCGGGGGTTTTGATGACAACTTCAGCCCTTCCAGGAGTGCGGAACTCTACGATCCGGCAAGCGGGAGCTGGACTGCCACCGGCGATCTCAATAGCGGACGCTATTTTCATACGGCGACGTTATTGCCAAACGGCAGCACGCTGGTCGCGGCGGGAGTGGGGAGCACCGGCGTTTTTGCCAGTGCCGAATTGTACGACCCGGCAAGCGGAAACTGGACTGTTACCGGCAGTCTCAACGCCGCACGCGACAGGCATACGGCGACCTTGTTGCCCAACGGCTCGGTCCTTGTCGCAGCGGGAGACGGTTCCAACAGTGTCCTCAGCAGCGCGGAGCTGTACGAAACTCAGGCGCCTGGCCCTACTCCACGGCCGACTTCAACACCAAGGCCGCGACCGAGCCCGGCACCTCGCCCTACGCATTGATTGCCGGAAAACGGCAGCTCCTTCGCAACGTCACTCTGTAAGGAGCGCACGCTTCCAGCGTGCATTGTCCGGCATCTTGCCGGCCGAAAAAACATTCGGCAGGATGCCGAATACAGCACCCAAGATGCGTGCGCTCCCATTGACCGCATTGGTGCCACAGATTACGATCTTGGATGAGTATCGCACCCGTCCTCGCGGAGAGATCTTCGACCCGAAACCGCACGCCGAAGAACGAAACCCAAAAGGCAATCGCGCCTGCGAAAGTCCTCCACACAATTGAGGAACACGTCTTGCTCGACGGTTTCAAAATCGTCGTGGACCTCGACAAAAGCCGCGGCTCATACCTGTTCAACCGGGTCGATAATCGCCGCCTGATCGACCTCTACGGATTTTTCGGCTCGCTGACGGTTGGATTTAACCATCCATATTTCGATGATCCGCAAGTGCAACGCGACCTCTTGCGTGCAGCAAAGGTGAAAGTCGCGAACTCGGATGTTTACTCATCCGGCTACGCTGAATTTGTCGCGACCTTCGAGCG
>JAICUQ010000230.1 GCA_025935755.1 Chthoniobacterales bacterium
AGAAACTGCGCATCCGAAAAATTTCCCCCCGATCCTTGCCGCACGATGATCGCTTTCAACGACGGGATAACGAACAGCCGCTGGTAATGCGAGCCCAGCGCCACGACCATGTCCGCAGGCGCATCCTTGCAGATACAGACGCCGGACCAGTGCGCGTTTTCCCACGGCAAATCGAGCATTCGTTCCATATCGGCCTCGCGGCCCGCCGGAGCCTGGTCGTTCAACCAGAACGCAAGTCCGTAGGCCGGATTTATCTGCGAGCCAACAAACGCTTCCCGCAGCACACTTGACGGTACAATCTGTCGCCGATGGTAACTGCCGTTCCCAACCACAAGCTCGCCCAATCGCGCCCATTCGCGCGCGGTTAATTCAAAGCCGGTCGCTGGTAGCGGATTGCCGCGCGCATCTTTTTTGTAATTGAGACCGCGCAATCCAAGCCGGTTCGCCACGTGCGCTTCGAAGTACTTGATCACGCTGCGCCCGCCCAGTTTCCGGCGCAGCAGTTCGGAAAAGATCTGGAGGTGACTTGGCCCGTAAATAAAAGCCGAACCAGGTTCAGCCACACTCGGCAGGGCGATTGCGACAGCGTTGCGATCGCGAATGGAAGGCCGTTGAAGATGGGAGGCACCTTCAATCCCGTCCGTTTGGCTGAGCAATTGGCGAATGGTGATCTGTGATTTTCCTGGATCGTTCTTCCACTCGGTGATCGTGTTCGAAACCGGATCATCCAGCTTGAACAGCCCCTCCCGCACAGCCGCCAGCGCTGCGATCCCCCAAAAGCTTTTTGTCCCGCTAAAGATCGGCCATGGTCGGTTCGCTGATCCGCCGTTGGCGTAATGCTCAAAAATTGTACGGCCATTTTGAAGGACGAGCACTGCACTCCCGCGCCTGGTCTCCGAATATTTTGCAGCCCGCGCGCAATCGGATGGTTGGATCTCCGCGAACGCGATCGTCGATCTCACAAGGACAAGCGCAGCTGCGAAGAAGATCGGGGAGCGCACGCTTCCAGCATGGTGGCGATTGCATTCTGCAATGGCGAACTTTTCGGAGAATTGTTTGGCCAACATGCCGCTGCAACGGATGCGAACCGGCCGGGCTTTCAAACCCGTACGCAACATGCGTGCGCTCCCTGGACTCTCCCTGGCCGAGTCTCTTGCTTCCGGGGAGCGCAGGCTGCCAGCCTGCAGCATTTGGCAGCCTGCCGAATGCATTTGGCAACGCGAACAGTGACGCCTGCGCAAAATTATTCGCGGCAAGCTGCCGCGAACTACAGGCTCCCGCCATCGCGAGATGCTCACCACACCTAGACGCACGCGTTACCCGGGATCGGCCGTGCTCGCCTGCGTAGCCGCAGAAGCTTCTGGTGCTGCTGCTGCGGGGGCTTCGGCCACCGGCAAATAACGTCTCCGCAATTCTTCTGCGTTCGGCAATTCGTCCAGATTGCGAAGTCCAAAGTGATCAAGAAAGAACTGCGTAGTGTCATAAAGCAGCGGTCGTCCCGGGATTTCGGCGCGACCGGCGATTTTCACCAGACCACGCTCCATCAGCGTCTGAAGAACGCCGTCGATATTCACGCCGCGCACGGCTTCTACATCCGCGCGCGTAATCGGCTGGCGATACGCGATGATCGCCAACGTTTCGAGTGCAGGTGCGCTTAAACGCGCGGGCTTCGGGGTCGGGAAAAGCTGCCGCACCCATCTTGCGAAAGCGGGATCGGTGGCTAGTTGCCAGCCTTCCGCTTTTTCGAGCAGCTGAAATGCGCGGCTCTGCTGAATGTATTCCACCTTCAATTCTTCAAGCGCAGCGGCAACCTCCGCATTTTTTACGCGCGCAAACTCGTTAGGCGTTCCTTCCGCCCCATCATCTTCGGCCCGTTTAATCGCCGTAGTGATTTCATGAATCGAGAGCGGCTTTTGCGCGCTGAACAGGAGCGCTTCGATGACGCGCGACAAGGTCATAATACAATGCGAGTCATCCTGATCCCGCAGGCGCGGGAGAAGGACCTCACAATTGAAGCTTTCGTTACGCAAATTTCATTGCGTGATCCATCACAGTTTGCAAGGTCCCTCACTTCGTTCGGGATGACAGCGAGTTTAACCACAGCGTTCATTAGACTCCGATCGCGTTTTGAATCGCATCCGCGATCCGGTCTGCTTGTTTGTCGATCATTTCAGATTCGCGTCCTTCGATGAGTAGACGAATTTTTGGCTCGGTGCCGGAATAACGAAGGAGCACCCGGCCTTTGCCGGACAACTCTTTCTCGGTCTCTGTTATCAGTTTCATCACAGAATCCAGCTCCGCGAGCGGGCGCTTCTCTTTCACCGGCAGATTGCGCTGTGCCTGAGGATACTTTTGTAAACACGACTTGAGCTTGCTCAACGGCTGGCCGGTCTTGTGCATGACCCGCAGAATCTGAAGCGCGGTGATGATGCCGTCGCCAGTCGTGGTGAAATCACGGAAAATGACGTGCCCGCTTTGTTCGCCACCGAGATTCAGTTTTTGTCGCACCATCTCTTCAATAACGTAACGGTCGCCGACTTTCGTTCGCACAACTTTACCGCCGCGCGCCGCGAGCGTTTCGTCCAGTCCGAAGTTGCTCATCACGGTCGCTACGACTGTGTGTTGTTCCAGTTGCCCGGATTCCAAAAGATCCAGCGCCGCGATAGCGAGAATTTCATCGCCATCGACAATCTCGCCATCTTCGTCGCACAGAAGAACGCGATCAGCATCGCCATCGTGACTGATACCGACATCCGCGCCGGTGACTTCAACGACCCGCTGGATTTCCTCCGGATGCATGCTGCCGCAGCCGTCATTAATGTTGATCCCGTTAGGCTCGTTGTGCGCAATGGCAACTTCCGCGCCTAGCTCGCGCAAAATGCACGGCGTCGATTTGTAAGCCGCGCCGTTTGCGACATCCACTGCGACGCGCATTTCCTCGAGCGAAAATCCCTTGGGGAAACTCGCCTTGGCGAATTCCACATATCGGCCGAGCGCGTCATCGATTCGTGTGGCTCGACCAATTTTGTTCGCGGTCGGCCGGATCGCGTCGATCTCGCCCGTGAAAACGAGGTTTTCGATTTTTTCCTCGATTTGGTCGTCCAGCTTGTAACCGTCATGCCGGAAAAATTTAATGCCGTTGTCCTGATAAGGATTATGCGATGCAGAGAGAACAATGCCGGCATCAGCACGAAGCGACCGGGTGATGTAAGCCACACCCGGTGTCGGCAACGGCCCAATCACCAGAACATCCACTCCAAGCGAAGTGATCCCGGCCACCAGCGCGTTCTCCAGCATGTAACCCGAAAGACGGGTGTCTTTCCCGAGCACGATCTTGGGCCGCGCGCCGTCAGGCGTCCTGCGCGGATTCATTTGCGCGAACACGTACGCCGCAGCGCGCCCAAGTTTGAGCGCCGTCTCCGCCGTCACCGGCTCCACGTTGGCAACGCCGCGCACCCCATCCGTGCCGAAGATTTTCTTCTGCTCAGTCACGCGCTAATTGAAACGCTCAAAGCGCGATTCGTAAACGCGAATTTTCTAAGTGCTAAAATGGAGGGCGGAGCTCCGCGACGCCTGGCTCGCGGAAGCTCGCCCCTCCATTCTTGCGGTCGCGGCACTGAACGGGGAACGAGAACCGGATCCCACCTAGCGCGGATTCTGGAGAGCATACCGCAAGCGCGGGACCAGTCTGTTTTCCACGAGAGCTGCCGCGATAATCTTATGTTCGGCCGCCTCGTCCGATACGGAATGCGTTCGGCAGGCTGCCGAACGCTGCAGGCTAGCAGCCTGCGCTCCGCGGAACACGCT
>JAICUQ010000176.1 GCA_025935755.1 Chthoniobacterales bacterium
ATGCAGTTTAAGCGTAACTTTTTCGCCAGTGTGCAAGGCGGTGCCGGTAAAACCGGCAACTTTGCCAACAGTCTGCTGGAGCTCGGGAGCGGCCATCGCGGGCTTAAATAACAGAGATTTTGAGTAGTGACCAGCAGTGTTCTGTGGAGCGCACGCGCCCTCGCGTGCACCGATTGGCGCTCTCGCCAATCGCCGGGAATATGAAAATACCGAGGGTACCAGGACTGGCATACGCAGCGTGGGTTCCCGGCGAGAGCGCCGCGAACTGCACGTGAAGACGCGTGCGCTGCGCGGAATTATTTCGGTGGCCAGAGACCGCCACGACACTTCACTTCAATTCAATTTCGCCGCAATCGAAAGCCATGATCTGATCGACATCCGAGATGCGAAACTGATGCACAGCCGTGCCGTCGTCCTGCCAAACATCGACGGCATTTTCACCTTTGGCGGCGAGTCCGCCGTGGGTCACATTCGGTGTATCACTGACCTTAAATAGCGGCAGGCCATCGCTGGTTTTGAGAAAACTTCCGTTGCTACCAAATCCGATGCCGAGTTCGACTGCCGGCTTTTTATCTTTCCGCAGAGGATTGTGGACCAATCGAACCTTCACGGCGTTGGCTTCGTTCGAAGGCCGCGAAGTAACCCCGAGATCTTCCCGTTTCAGCGACCCGACCATGTACCCGCGCGCGTGATATCGTCCAGTTGGCAAATCCTGGTGTTGATCATCCTTCCCATCCCATCGCGTAGTGAGCGCATCAGCTCCGATCGCAAAGTCGTTCAACTCTGCGTTTTGATGCAAGATGCGCACGAGTTTGCCGGTGCGGTCGTAAATCCCAAGGCTGATCGTGCCCTCCAGGGGCGGAGGAACGAAACTGATCCGGACGCTTCTCACAGGTGAGGGGGAAGGCGATTGTTCCGGAGTGGGCGAGGGGATCATCGCTTGTTCTGGCGAAACCGAAGGAGAAGGAGACTCGCCGGACGTCGCCGAGGGAATTGGGGTAGGCGATTCTTGTGCTAATGCGAAAGAAGACAGGACAGCAACCACCAAAGCGAAATAGGTTTTTGTTGTCATGTCGAGCGGAGTCGAGACATCTCTAACTGTTCAAATAAGGGGCGCGTCACGAGCTCAACGAGACATTCCTCGACTTGGCGCGGAATGACAAAGGCTAAGCATAGTATCGCCAATTTACGCTCGGAAAAATATTGTCTCGCCATTCGCAGTCGCGGAGAAATTCTTCGTCCAGATTGTTTGTGACAAACTGATCGTGCAAACGATTGAAGCGAGCAAGGTGATCGATCGTGCGTTGGGTCGCGTATTCACGCGCGGTCTCGGTTTTCATTAGGAACGCCCAATCACTCGATTGGGCCAGCAAAAGCTCGCGGGCGAGTTGTTTCAGTACGCGGTCAGTAAACTGCAGCGCGGGCGCTTCGCCTGTGACCGGTTCGTCCGGCAACGCCGAGGGTTGGTCGACAAAGTTATTGGTTTCTTGCTGAGCGAGTTCACACATTCGCATGGTTGCCGTATGCAGTTGCGGATAAATCCAGGCGTTACTCGGGTCGAGCCAGACGGCGAGATGGCCGTTCTCACCCCATGTTGAGGCAGCGGGTTCAACGATTTGTTGGGTCGGACGCCCAGCCAGATATGTGCTGGGTGTTGTGAGCCGGAAATCTCGCTCGTTAGCTGCGTGGCGAATGAATGCTTCCAGGAAAATTGGGCCTTCGAACCACCAATGGCCAAATAATTCCGCATCGAATGGCGCCACGATGATCGGATCGAATCCGGCGGCGCCGATTTCCTGGATTGATTCCCGGCATTGTTCCAGAAAGTGAATTGCGTGTTTGGCCGCCGTAGTTTCGGCTGTGTTTCGGTCGTAAAGCTGTTTCTCCTCACTGCCCCCTGTGATTCGATGATATTTTACGCCGGAGAATTTTCTGGTTCCGCGCGCGGTTGCTCCCAGGTGTTCCATGGGCAGATCGAAACCGATGTCCCGGTAAAAATCGCGGTAGGCTGCATTGCCGGGATATCCTTCGTCGGCACTCCACACCCGGCGGCTGGCGTCGGGATCGCGCGCAAAAGCCGCCGGCCCCGCTGGTGTGTAACAGGGTGCGTAGATCGACCGGCACGGACGCGGCCGCCCAAAGAGCAAACCGTGTGCGTCGACAACGAACCAGCGGAGATTTGCTTCCTGCAGAATCGATTCGAGACCGGGAGCGTAACCGCATTCGGGTAACCAGAATCCATCGGCGTCCCGGCCAAAAACTTCGGTGTAAGCGTCGCGCCCGATCAAAACCTGCGCACGCGCGGCACGAGCCGATTGCTGTTGAAGGATTGGCAGCAACCCGTGCGTTGCAGCGCTGGCTACGATTTCGAGCGCACCGGTCTGTTGCAGCTTCCGAAAGGCCGAGACCAGGTCGCATTTCCATTCCTCCACGAAGAGGCGGCGAGTTTCTGAAAACAGATTCGTGTAAAACTCCGCCAGATCACAAAGCTGCGGATGCTTGCGATTTCGTTCTTGTTCACGCCCGGCAAGATCGATCAACAGATCGAGATGCCGGACATAACGCTCGCGTAACAGCTGATCCCGAAGCATTGCGCAGAGCGTCGGCGTAATCGACATGGCGAGTTTGAACGGCACACAATCCTCAATGAGTCGCTGCATCATTCGCAGCAGCGGGATGTACGTTTCAGTGATCGCCTCAAACAGCCATTCTTCCTCGAGGAACTGCTCGTGTTCCGGATGGCGAACGAACGGGAGATGAGCGTGTAGAATGAGAGCGAAATGGCCGGGCATTACGGAATGTTTGACTAGTCATCCCGAGCGAAGTCGAGGGATTCCGATGCGGTGATTTGTGCTTACGCCGCGGGGTCCCTCGACTACGCTTCGCTTCGCTCGGGATGACGATTACAAGGTACGGCAAAAGTCCTGGAAGCGGTCCAGACCTTTTTTGATCACGTCAAGGCTTGTGGCGTAACTGAACCGGACTGTGCGATCGTCGCCGAACGCGGCGCCAGGTACCACGGCGACGTTGGCTTTGCTCAGCAAACGATCAGCGAAATTCTGAGACGTGAGTCCAAGCTGGCTGATGTTCACCAGGATATAAAAGGCGCCTTCCGGTTTCACCGCGGTCACGTTGGAGATCTTGGAGAGGCGATCAAACATGTAGTTCCGACGCATATCGAATTCCTCTCTCATATCGGCCAGCGGCTGTTGATCACCTTTGAGGGCGGCAAGCGCGCCGTATTGCGAAAAGGACGACGGGTTCGAACTGGTATGGCTCTGGATGGAATCGACGGCTCTCGCGATCGCATCAGGCGCGGCTAGGTACCCGAGTCGCCACCCTGTCATCGCGTAGGATTTGCTAAAGCCATTGATGGTGATGGTGAGATCGTACGCTTCCTTCGACAATGACGCGACGCTGACATGCTTGACGTCGTCATAAACGAGCTTCTCATAGATCTCGTCGGACAAAACGTAAATGTCTTCTTCAGCGGCGACGTTGATGATCGCTTCCAATTCTTCGCGCGTATAAACAGACCCCGTTGGATTGCCGGGCGTGTTCATGATCAGCATTTTGGTGCGCGGGGTCATTGCGTTTTCGAAATCTTCCGGCCGCATTTTCCAGGCATTACGTTCGCTGGTGGGTACGATTACCGGCTCGGCGCCGACTAACCGCACCATGTCGGGATAGCTGACCCAATAAGGCGCCGGAATGATGACTTCATCACCCGGCTGACAAGTCGCGAGAATCGCGTTGTAGCAGGCATGTTTCGCGCCGTTACTCACTATGATCTGGCCAGCGCGATAATTGAGTCCGTTGTCCGCCCCGAGTTTGTCCGCGATCGCCTGGCGGAGTTCCGGGATACCCGCATTAGGCGTGTACTTGGTGAAACCGGCTTCCAGCGCCTCGATTGCTGCCCTTTTTATATGCTCCGGCGTATCGAAATCCGGTTCGCCTGCACCGAACCCGCAGACGTCGATGCCTTCAGCTTTCATGGCTTTCGCCTTGCTATCGATTGAAAGAGTCAAGGACGGAGTCAGTTGAGCAGCGCGTTCAGAAATTTCCATGTTCGTAAAGCTATTCAAAATACCCGCTTGCGTCGTTATCGGAAGCATTGCGGGCGGGCAAACTATTGGCGACGATAGAAGTTTTCAATGAGAGGTTTGAAATTATTTTCTTCGACTCCGATGATTGCCATTTCGCGCCTGGCGTTCTCTACCGAGTCCGATGCATGGGCAGCGTTAACCATGATCGTTTGTCCGAATTCCTTTCGGATGGAACCGGGCGGCGCTTTTGCCGGATCAGTGGGGCCGAGAACATCGCGAATTTTGCGCACGGCATCGACGCCCTGGTAAACGATGGCGATGGATTTTTCCGTTCCCGGCGCTTCGCGTTCGTCGGCGTGACATTCGCTCGGTTTTTTGCCAGCCATGAATTCGACGATACTCTCCCAGTTTTCGCGCCCGCTCTTTGGGCCGAGTTTTTTCTCAAGGACCGGCAACACGGGCCCGTAGAATTCTTCCGCCTGTGCCACGCTCATTTGGTGGACTTTGAAGCCGATGATTGAGAGACCAGTGCGCGAAAACACTTCGATTACTCCGCCTGGACGCAGATTCGGAAACCGGAAATTATCCGGCTTAATCAGCACGAGTGTTTTTTCGACTTCGGTGCCCGGTGGATAGGAAACTGCGCGTTCGAGGATACCGCCGTCGGAATCAGAGAAGTCAGCCCAGAGTTTGAGATCGCGCTGCACCGCGTCCGGATTGAACTCGGTGACCACTCCCGGCTCGAAGTAAACCACCTTTTCTGAATCATCAGTGATGTAATCACCATAGGTATCGCGAATCGTTTCCCCGCTGGTACGCTCATGGAGGATGTGACCTACGACCTCATGAATTTTTTCCACTGCGTCCGGGCCGCGAAACACCAGAAACAGCACGCGGGCATGCTGGCCGTCCTTTTGTCCGGTGAAATTTTTCAGCACGTATTCGCGGATTAATTGCTGGGTGGCGCGATGGTTCGGATCTGTTTCGGTTACAATGGTATCCGCGTAGCCTTTGGTCAGCTCCGCGCCCGGAGCGAAGATTCGTCCGGCCACCAGGTCGAGTCCGGTGCGGGAGATCAACCGGCCAACAATGCCGCCGGTGCGTGATTTCCGCATCGAATACGGAGTAACAATGGCATAAGCAAGCTGTTCAGATTGCATCGGTTTTACTGTAGCGGCAGTCTATCCCCACCGCAAAAATTTGCGGACTCAAGATGTCGCCGCCGTACGCTGCTGGTTGGCCGCGCCAAAATGGCCAGCCATTTCCCGCGACGTTTCGTATTAATGATTTCGTAGTCGTTTCGGTGCAGAGCGAGAGTCAATTCGTTCTCCTGAGAGAGCAAAATGCCTGAGAGAATTAGCCGGCCGGCATCACGTAGCTTCGGCAGGATCTCGACCAGCAAATCGCTGTACAAATTTGCCGTGATCACATCGGTTTCCTGTGTCGAGTTCCAGTCGTGCACATCCGCCAATTGAAATCTTATTCCGCGAATCTTGTTCAAACGGGCGTTTGATTTACCCATCGAAATCGCTGTGGGATCGTTATCAATACCTGTGACGCGGCCAGCACCGAAACGCCGCGCGGCGAGAGCAAGAATTCCGCTGCCGGTCCCAAGATCTACGAGTGACCAGCCGCGTTTCCAGTGGCGGGTCAGTTGTTCCAAAAAACGAAGCGACATTGCCGTCGTAGCGTGACCGCCAGTTCCAAACGCCAGCGAAGCCGGAATGATAATGTGGGAGCAATCTTTTTGATGCGATCGTCGGGACCCCGAGGTTCCCTCCACATTGGAGATCATCAATCGCTTCCCGATTTTGATTGGTTTCGAATCACCACGCGCAAATCGTTTTAGCCAATTGCGGGGCAACGCCTGTACCTGGCCGCCGAATTTTTTGAGCAGCACCGTCGAATCGCGCCTCAAGCGGCATGTAATTTCCATTTGCAGGCGCTCGCGCCCGGGTTTCTGGATAAACACGAGTTGACCGTGAGCATGCGCTTGGAGGGCGTCTTCGTGAGCATTTACCCACTTCGGTTCTGCTGTTTTGCGCCAGAGATACACAGCAAAGATCCTAAACAAAGTGGCGCTTAATGAATGCGCGGCTCGAACCTGATTTCATGTATTTCTCCAAAGCGATTGCGGTCTGCTCGTGCTCAAATGCGGAGTAAGCAGTAAGAATCCAAGGCCGAAAATTTGGCGGTGTGACTCCACCGTCCTTCATTATGATGTCTAAGCTGTTGCCGCAGATTTGATCCGACGTATGGCTGTTTCGGACAGGATTTCAACCTTAATAGGTAAACGTAGAACATCAGAAGGCTGGCCCGCCAGCGGTAGCTTGAGCCGTTTGGGGCTGCCCGCCTTCGCTAAAGTTACGGCGCGCTCGCTCCAGCCTCCACTTTGCACTTCGCTGCAAGCGAAG
>JAICUQ010000185.1 GCA_025935755.1 Chthoniobacterales bacterium
AAAGAAACCCGCCCCGGTTCGATCGTGCTATCGCACGATATTCATCCGGGAACGGTCGAGGCGATGCCATCCACGTTCGATGAGTTGCAGGCCAAGGGCTTCAAGTTTGTCACTGTCTCCGAACTGATTGGCATGGCGACACCCGTGACACCGCATCCGAAAACCGAGGCTACGGCAGTGAAACCCACTCCGACAGTTGCTCCATCTGCTACGCCAGCCGTTATGCCATCCGCTACCCCCGGCAACTAACCTTGCAGGCCGTTTGAAAGCCTGGCCGGTCGCTTTCGCGATCCGATAAAGATGTGAAACCCGAAAGCGTTCGGGACTGACAGAGACGCCCTGCAGTTTTATTTCTTCGCTGCGCCGCCACCGCCGCCGGCAGCGACTCGCTGTTCGCTTTGACGGCGCGCGATAACGAAATGATTGTTATCTCCGTAATTCCGCCACGGACCCGGAGGAACATCCCGGACCTCGACAAATTGCCAGTCGGTGACGTCCGTTGGCGCAAGGCCGAGATAATCGCGGACCGCCGGCGAAACATCCAACCCGGCCCCATGATTCAGATTCGGCTTCGGACGTTCGTTGCCGAAAACGTATTGGAAATGGTCCGTGCGAAACGGGCCACAATCTTCCCACTGGGCGTAGCAAACCCGATTCCCTTTCCGAATGGCGATCCAACGATGCCGGCAGACCGACTGTCCCGCTCCAGTGTAAGATTGTTTGAACCACGGGATGACTAGCGGCGCTTCAGGCTTGAATTGGCCATGCGTGACGTCGTTGTAAGGCAATGCGAAATAGAAAGGATTCTGTTTCGGGACAAAAGCGATCGGAATGTAATTCCGGCGCGCACCGGAGTCCGGGGTATCCGTGCCGCCGTAGTTCGCCGTCCAGTTCAGGTCCCACGAACTCTTGTAGTTAGGCACGGGATTGTTTCCGCTCGCCTGTTCCCCTACCCAAAATACCGTCGTCACAATATTCATTTTCCAGGGATACCGCTGGACGGCAGGACGCGAACTGGTGGGGATAAGGACCTGCGGTTCCACTTTGAGCAACGCCTGCTCGCGCAGCTTCATCGCATACTTGGCGAAATCGGCCGCCGTAGCGTAGGGAGAGGTCGATTGTTCGTCCCCGAAGACTTTCGGGGCGCCAGCAACTGCAATACTGAAACAAACCGCGAGAAGTCGCTTCATGCAGACCGCCGTTCCTCTACCGGATTCCATGCCCCGAGGCAAGGTGAATTTTCGGCAGGGCACCCGCGGGTGGCAGGCTGAAATCCTCGATATAAGGCTCGTTCCGGTCTTTCTCCTCGTCCCCGTGGACCCAATTCAAGAAAACGAAGAGGTGAACGAGGGCCGTGGGATTTTATTCGTTTCGACGGGTATCGAAAACACGGCGATCGGAGTGCTCGCTGTGAATCCCGAATGCTTTCGGGACTGACACAGGCACCCTGCAAACTGCATTACGTCAGACCAACCGCATGTTGTCGATCAGTCGGGTCTTGCCAAAGGAAACAGCCAGAAGCAAAACGCTGTTCGGTCCTGTTATTTCAACCGGCTTCAACGTTTCTGCATCGGCGACCTCTACGTAGTCGATTCGAGCTAACGGCTCTTCATTAATAATTTTCCGGGCTAGCGCGACAACGTCGTTGGCAGATTTTTTCCGGGCATGTCTCGCAGCCGTCAGTGCTTTGAAGAGCACCGTTGCCTGCTCTCGTTCTTCAGAGTTCAAATACTGGTTACGCGAGCTGCATGCCAGGCCGTCTTCTTCCCGCATCGTAGGCACGGCGATGATGCCAATGTTGAAATTGAGATCGCGCACCATCCTTCGAATAATGGCAAGTTGCTGAAAATCTTTCTCCCCGAACACAGCCGCATCAGGCGCGAGGATGTTGAACAGCTTCGCCACTACGGTGCACACTCCGCGGAAATGCCCGGGCCGCGATTTGCCTTCCAGCGTGCTCGACAAGGAAGTCTCTTCGACGAAGGTGGAGCGATCCGTGGCGTATACGTTTTCCGCTAACGGACGAAATAAGAGATCGACGCCAGCATTTCGGCAGAATTCTTCATCCGCCTTTTCCGGTCGCGGGTACCGATCGTAATCCCCGCCGGGTTGGAATTGGAGCGGATTTACAAAAATGCTGACGGCCACTTCGCCATCTTTTCCGGCCGACTCACGCGCGACGCGAATCAACTCGCCATGGGCTTTGTGCAGCGCGCCCATCGTGGGCACTAGCACGCGCCGTTTTGCACGCGCCTGTGCCAGTGCGTCTGCTATGGTAGTCACAATTTTCACACGGGTGTTTCAATTACTGCGGCTGCAACTCATCTCCATTAGCATATCTGTCATGTTGAGCGAGCGCTGGAACGGAATGCGAAGCTGAGGCCACGCTTTCAAACATCAGATCTATTTTGATTGAGGAATCGATCCGAGCTAATCCGAGGTTCTTCGCTTCGCTAAGAATGACATTCTTGGACGGGCTGGTCCGGCGCGTCACTCCGTGCGCCCCGTTGTATCTGCACCAAAGCGGCGTGCTAAGGACTGCTCGCCCTACCAATCACAACAGCAAAATAAACACACCCGTGACCATCAGGGCGACCATCCAGATGAGATCGAGATTGAACCATGCGCGCCGCAGTATCGCGACGCCGAGTTTTTCGTAAACCACGATCGCAACCAACGCAGTCACGATGAGATATCCCGAGGTATGTACCACGATCGCGGCGATGAGCAGAGACGGCCCGCTAAAGTTCGCGAACGCCCACGCGTGCATTTCGTGACCGCCGTGGTGGTGATGCGCCTCACCCGCAGCCGGCGATGGCAGAAAAAACGGAACGAGCATCAATCCTGCGCCGTGCGCGGAAGCCATGATGAACGACCAAAGCGTCAAATCCCCGAACCCAACTCGCATCCCAACCCAGTTCGGATGACGCGAACGCAAGAGACGATACAAACCGAAAGCAAAAAGGATCGCGGCAGCCGCAATTTTCAGGGTGCGCTCTGGCAGGCTAACACGAGCCAGGAGCACCGCAGCGATGATGATTCCGATCGAAAGTGCATGGCCCAGCACCATCGGTGGCAGCGCGCGGAACACAGCTGCGCGCCTTTGCTCCTGCAATCCAAGCGCCACGGCAAACAGCCAGCCCATGGCAGGATTGATCCCGTGAAACATGCCCAGCCCAAAGACCGCCAGCCACGGCCAGAGCTCGCTCACGGAAAACAATAGGAATCGCTGGAGGAATCGCCCCCTTCGAGGCGGACTTGATGAACGCGATAATCGTCGCTCTCGACGAAAAAGTTTTTGTCGAACTTCATTCCGCCATTCGGATCGGCATCGAGTTTCACCATCCAACTGCTCACGCCGTCGGGATAAAATTGTTCATCCCACGCCGCATAAAGCGAGTTGGTAAAATAAATACGCTTGCCATCGCGGCTGACCTCCACCATCTGCGGGCCGCCCGCGAGCGCTTGATCCGGCGTTTTCGGATGTGGCGCGCGATTCACAATTCCACCAATACGCACCGAGCCAGTTTTTTTCGGATTGAACGGATCAGACACATCGTATTGCAAAAATTCGCCCGTTCCAAAGCACGAAACGTAAAGGAACTTATCATCCAGAGATAAGTTGATGTCCGTCACCAGCGGGGGCACGGCTTTAAAATCCTTCAGCAACGCCGGCAACTTTTCCGGCTCTGCGGGTTCGGCCGGGATTTCGATTACCTTCTTTACATCCCACGCGCCGTTGTCTCGATGCCACAGCCAAATCGATGCGGACAAATCCTTCAACGAAACCACTACGCCGACGAATCCATAAGCTTTCCTCGGGTCATGCGCAGGTCGCATCTCGAGCACCATCTGCTGGTCCTTACCTAAATCGAGCGCCTGAAGATGTCGCCGCCGACGCAGATCCCATACATGCATTTGATGGCCGTATTTGCTGCTTAACAATTGATCGGGCTGCACGCCGTCCTCGATCATGTTAGGCGTCCCCCACTCGCTGCTCAGCAATGTGTCGAAGCCGAGATGCCACCAAAAATCGTAATGCAAAAACTGGTCGCCACGGTCGACTTCCCATTGACCGAGAACTTCAAACGTCTCGCAATCGAGCATGAAAATACCGCCGGGACCGCCCCCGTTCGGATCTCCGAGTGCACTGACGTAAATAGCTTCCGGCCCACAGTGAATGGTATGCGGACGGGAATAATTCGTGCCCGCGAAAATTTCCTCCGGCTCGATGACCTTGACGATCTGTGGTTTCCGCGGGTCAGGCTTGGTATCGATGATGTGAATCCGCGAGGAGCGGATCCCGGGCACAACCAGGTAACGCCGTTCCACGTGCGGATGCGGCGCGTAAGGACAAAGCGCGGAGCTGCACGCGTTCCATCCGAAATGATGCAGCTCGTCGCCAAAGTTTGGCATTCTGACCTCTCCAACGCGCTGCCCGTACGTGGACGACGCAGGATCAATATCAACAACCAGCAGTGCATCATTCAGTTTGCTGCCGGGAGGAGTCAATGCGGCAACAAACGCGTGCTTTTCCGGAGGCGCCTGCATTGCCAGGCGCGGAGAAGGATAAAACGTAGGATCCGGCTTTAGAAGTGGCATAAGATTTCGATGGTTAGTGGTTCAGTCTATTAAACTCCCGACGGACCGGAACTTTCAAGAGCAATTCGGTCAATCTTGCAACCAAACTGCCTGCCTCGCGAATCGGAATTTTTTGTGACCGAAATTTTCCCAGCCGGCCATGACCGCAAGTTCGCGCATTTGGGAAAACGAGAATGCGCGTTGCGCGGATAGACGCGCGTCAAAGCGCGTCATTGGTTCGCGAAAGATCAGGGCCGTCAACAGGTAAACGCCTGTTCGAAGAAGAAAACCGCGCCGCAAATCCGATACCAACACAAATCGCTTGGATAATTCGCGACAGCGCCGCAGGAGGTTCACGGCGTCATCATCGCTGAAATGATGGAGGACTAACGAGCAAAGGACCATGTCGTACTTTTGCGCGTGCCCCCATTCCAGGATGTTTGCCCCTTGATAGGAGATTTCGGGATACTCGGCGCTCAGGCTCCGAGCGATTTCCAGTGTGGCAGGTTGCTGATCGACTGCATCGATCTTGATTTGCGCGCCAATTCTGCGCGCATAATCGACGAGCAACCGCGGAATATCACCCGAACCGGTGGCAAGATCGGCAACGCGCATGTACGCGCCAGGAATTATCCAACGCCGCATGAAACTGGAAACCAGACCGTAGCTGCCGAACCAGCGATTAAGTTGGCGGAGCTGTTCGAGATCGCGCTCCAACTCCGGTGAAACCGGTTGCGGCCGATCCATCATCTCCAGAACGGCAGGATCAAAGCTTCGCTTCATGGTGCGCAAACTGTAGCGGCGGTCTCAGACTGTCGCATCTCCGGGCGACCAGAGATCGCCGCTACAAGGACAGAAATTTCTGCCAGGATTCCGGCAACTCTGCTGTTTCGATCTCGCTTGCGATGCGCCCTTCGAATTCGGGATGGAAAATCGTGCTCGTCCCGTAAACCATGTTCACGTCTTCTGTGCCTTCCACCCTGATAGCGTGGGCTACTCCCGGTGGAATTACCACGCCTGCGTTGTTATCGCCGCGATGATTGTCGCCGTCCACAAAGAAGCGCATCACCCGGCGCGGCAATCCTGCGCGGATGTCGCACAAAATCATCTCAACGCGTCCCTGCAAAAAGAACATCACATCCCATTGCTCTTCATCATAACGGCGCAGCGAGTAATTATTCGGTTCGTCCATGAACAACCGACGCAACCACTCGGCTGGAGCACTGTCTTCCGGAACACTCGGCGGATGCACATGAAAACCTTTCGCGGTAGATGCAAACATGCGCGCAGCCGACCATTGTTTCGGCCACAGGCCAATCTTCGCGAGAATCCCTTCATCGCGTCTTACAAATTCGCCAAAGCATCCACGATGTCGTTGCGGGTAAATTTTGCGCGCGAAAATCTCCACGCCCGGTATCCA
>JAICUQ010000002.1 GCA_025935755.1 Chthoniobacterales bacterium
CGCGGGATCGCATATACCGGCGATAACGCGAGTGCGAGCGAGATTGCCTGGGATAAAATTCGCACCAAGGAAAAATTCCAGGAACACGGAGTAGCGACGCCGGCTTGGGAAGTGATTCACGCCGGGCAAAAACCGACCATTCCAGTGCCGCTCGTAGTCAAACCCGCCAGAGAAGGTTCGACAGTCGGCATCGTGATCGTCAAGACCCGGGAACAACTGGAGCCCGCTATTGCCGAAGCATCAAAATACGATCGCGAATTGTTGATAGAAAAATTTGTATCCGGTCGGGAATTAACGATAGGTATCCTCGGTGACCAGGCTTTGCCCATTATTGAAATAATTCCCAAGGGCGGCTTTTACGATTTCAATAACAAGTACCCGTTTCTCAATCCGCAGGCGGGCGGCGGTGCAAAGCATGTCTGCCCGGCGAACATCGACGCGGAAAAAACAAACGAAGTCCAGCAACTCGCCCTTCGCGCGTTTCGGGCAGCCGGTCTGCAGGTTTATGGGCGCGTAGACGTCATTCTGCCTGACAACGAACCGGCGACCGTTTTGGAGGTTAACACCATCCCCGGCATGACCGAAGCCAGCCTCTTACCCGAGGCGGCATCAGCAGCGGGTATCAGTTACACCGATCTGTGTGCGCGGATTATTGCGCTTTCACAAGCTCGCCAAAACTCCGACGGCCAGGGGCGCTCCCGAACGAAAGGTAACGGATGAGTTTTCGCCAAAGAACTCCCGGGACGCGCAATCGGCGACTGTCCAATGTGCGGCAGCGCCGGCAGCAACACCTCCTCGACGTAAAAGTGCGTTCACGCAGGGCGACGCAACACCGCATTCGGAACGCGATGGGAGTGTTTTGGAAAATGGCGCTGTTCGTAATCTTATGCGCCGGCGGCGTCATCGGCATGCGAGAAACCGCAAAACGCCTTTTCTTCCAAAACCCGGAGTACCAAATCAAGGCGATTGAATTGCAGACCGACGGTACTCTCCAGCGTGAACAGGTGTTAAAAGCAGCCGATCTGCACGAGGGCTCAAACATCTTCAGCATTAATCTGGCGAAGGTTCGCGACCGCATACAGCAACTCCCCCAGGCCGACGAAGTTGAGATCGTGCGAAAATTACCCAGCGAAATCGACATTCGCGTAGTGGAACGCAAACCAGTCGCCTGGATCACCAGCGAAACCGAAATCACTGATCCATTTGCTTCGGATGGCGCGTTTTTAGTCGGCGCACGCGGGGTTTTGATGAAGCAAAAAAAATTGCTCCCCGAATATCTCGGACTGCCCCTGATTCTGGGATGCTCGGGCGAATCTCTCGAAGCGGGAAAGACTCTCGAATCAGTCGAAGCAAAGATGGCGCTCGAGTTACTGCGTCTTACCGAGAGCAACTTTTTGCAAACCCGATTTCAGATTCGGGAAATTGATATTTCGAAGAGTTATTGCCTGCTGGTCACCGACAAAAATCGCAGTCGCGTCATGTTTGGTTTGAATGATCTCGAAGAGCAACTGCGGCGGCTGCAGGTGTTCCTTGATTACTGCGATAATACGAAACAGGAGCTGGCAACTTTGAACCTCGTCGCACAACGCAACATACCCGTGACCTTCACCAGTCCGGCGACCGATGTGATCAACGATACGCTGTCGCCCGCTGTCGAGCCGCGGATCATGAAAGCCATCCCGGTGCACGCGCCGGAAAACCGCAATCACCAGGATTCCAGTATAAAACCAAATGGAGCTTCAGTGCCGAAATCGCGTGCTGCCGCCCTGTCCAACAAAGCAATTCGTAACCAACAAAAGAAGGCCGAGTAAAAAATGGCGAACAACAATTTGATGGTCGGTCTCGAAATTGGGACCTCAAAGATCTGTGTGGTAGTGGGCGAGAGCCGGCCCGATGGCACGCTCAAAATTTTGGGCGTAGGTCAGGCGCCATCGCGCGGCGTGCGCAAGGGCGAGATTGTGGATTTCGAAACAGCGATGAAATGCGTGCACGAGGCAGTCGTCGATGCCGAACAAAAAAGCGACGTGATGATTAAGAGCGTTTACGTCGCCATCGCCGGCTCACATTTGCAAAGCTTTAATAACCGCGGCTGCGTCATGCTCCCGGAGGACCGCGATGAGATTGATGAGCAGGATGTGGAAGACGTAAAAATCAATGCCCGCGAGGTGAGCATCCCTGCGCAGAACGCGTTCCTGCATTCTGTGATTCAACATTATCAGGTCGATGGACAACAGGGCGTGTTGAATCCCGTCGGAATGCTCGGCGAAAAATTGGAAGCCGATTTTCACATCATCCACGGAGTGCGCACACGGATTCAAAACACGATTCGTTGCGTGAAAGAACTGCCACTGGATGTGGAGGACGTGGTTTTTAGCGGCCTCGCTTCCGCCCAAGTCGTGCTCACCCAGCACGAGAAGGATCTCGGTGCGCTGGTAATCGACATGGGCGGAGGCACCACTGATTACGTGTTGTACTCTGAAGGCGCCGTGCGACAGAGCGGTTGTCTGGCCGTGGGCGGCGACCACATCACGAACGATATCTCCATGGGTCTGCGCATCCCAATGGCGCGCGCTGAGAAATTAAAAACCGAAGAGGGCAGCTGCGTTCTCGGGAATTGTCTGCCGGGCGAAATGATTCTACTCAAGGACGATTCCGGTTTCGCGGGGAAAGAGATTGAGCGCGAAACGCTGAATACCATCATTCATTTGCGGCTGCGCGAAGCATTCGAATTACTCAAACGGAGACTCGATGAAGAACCGTATCTCGGCTATCTGGGCGCGGGTATTTTCATCACTGGCGGCTGCAGTCTGTTAAACGGAATCGATCATCTCGCTGCAGATATTTTCGAAATACCAGCCAATCTGACGCATGCGCAGGCCGCATGGGGTGTGACGGCCGCCGTGGAAAATCCCCAGTTCTCCACCGCGATTGGCCTGGTGAAATTCGCGCAAGTGATGCATACGGACCGGCCGTCGCGAGGCTTTAGCCGGATCTTTCGGGGTTTTTTCAGCGGAAAAAGATGAACAGGAAGGAGCAAGCTAAACCATTTAAACACGCCTGCTGTCATCTTGAGCGAAGCGAAGGCAGGCGTGTGCAAAGTGGTGTGAAGGTCACGGCTTGTATTGATGCAGGAAATTGAAAGTTGGTGCTTAAATCATGATTCAGTTAAACAAAAACTACAGTCTGCCGGAACGTCTGGCGGAATTTATTCCAATTAAAATCGTCAGCGTGGGAGGAGCAGGATTAAACGCGCTCGACCGCATTGTGCTTGATGGATTGGAGAGAGCCGATGTGGTCGCCATCAACACCGATGTGCATTCACTGACGAGTTCAGTTGCAACGCGCAAGGTGCAGCTCGGCCGCAGCGTGTCGCGCGGCCTGGGTGCAGGAGGCGATCCCGATGTCGGCTATCAAGCAGCCCTCGAATCAGCCGATGAAATTCGCGAAGCGTTAACCGATGCGCGCATGATTTTTGTTTGTGCAGGACTCGGTGGAGGCACCGGCTCAGGCGCCGCTCCGTACATCGCAGAGGCTGCCCGTGAGGCCGGTGCGTTGGTCATCGCCTTTGTGACGCTGCCTTTCGCGTTTGAAGGCAAACGACGCAATCTGCAGGCGCGCGAGGCGCTGGCGCGGCTCAGTGAATTTGCCCACGCGGTGGTTTGTTTTGAGAACGATCGAATGGGCGATCTGACTGCGCCGCAGGCAGGAATTCATCAAGCCTTCGCAATGGCTGACATGACCATCAGCCAGAGCGTGCGATCGATCGTTAACCTGATCCAGCGGCCGGGACTGATTCGCATCGGTTTTGATGATTTGCTATCGGCTTTGCGCACGCGCAATAGCCGTTGCCTCTTTGCTTACGGCGAATCCGATTCGGACAATCGCGCGCATGACGCCCTGACGCACGCGCTCAAAAACCCTTTGATGGATCGCGGACGAATGTTAGCCGATGCAAGAAACGTGCTCGTGCAGGTAGCTGGCGGGCCAGCCATGACACTCTCTGAGGTGGAGATCCTGATGCAGGAACTGGGGCGTCACGTTAGCGAACAGACACACATTCTGTTCGGCGCGGCTGTGGACGCCCGACTCGGCGATCGCTTGAGTGTGACCATCATCAGTTCGCTCGCGGCAGAAGACGAACTTCTGCCGGAAACGCCTACCGCGCCGGCCAGCGCGTCCGCGGTGGCCCCTGTTCAAGAGCGATACCAAGCCGCAGCACAGGAGCCTCAGGTTCAAACTGAAGAACCAACGGTGGAAGTTCAACATTTCGAAGAAACGATTCCGTTCGAAGAACCCGTCGCAGCTGAGGCGGAACCAGTCGCAGCGCCCATCACCGCTGAACCGCCAACAATACCCAGCCGCAATGGCGAGCCTGAGCCTGCGATCGACATGCCGCACGAGAAACAAAGCCCGTGGAAGGAAGAGAAGGCGCACGCCGAAAAATCAGCGACGCCGGCCAAGCAGGAAGTCCTGCAATTTGAGCCTGTCACACGCGGTCGTTTCGAAAAAAGCGAACCGACAATTGTCGAAGGCGAAGATCTCGACGTGCCGACGTACCTTCGGAAAAACATCAAAGTCAAGTGACATCGCTTCGCGGGACATCATCCTGAGCGTAGCGAAGCGGAGTCGAGGGATCCCGTGGACTTACGGAAAGTTTCCGCTAGGGGATTCCTCGACTTCGCTCGAAATGACTGAATTCATGACTTCTTCATCAGATCCAGCACGGCCGTCGTCATTCCGATAATCGCTGTTCGAATCGTCGGCTCAGGGACGGGTGCGAATTTGCTCGAATGCAACGTCGGCAATTCCTTCCCCGTCTGTTTAGACTCTGCAATCTTCGCTGGATCAACTGCTCCAAAATGAGCATAAACCGCGGGAATCGAATGATCCGGCAGACTGTATTCAGAGAAATCGTCGCCGCCCATCGTCGGGTCTACCATCTCGACATTGTTGTCGCCCAGTGCCTTTTTCCAAACAGCGACGAGCCGCTTCGTGAGGTCGGGATTATTGTAAGCCGCGACCGCAACCACATCCCTGGGCACGTTGACAATCGGAGCTAGCTCGGCCGGTATTCCAGCAGCAGCTGCACAGCCTTTGGCAATCCGGGCGATATCTGCAAGCACGCGCTCGCGTACCTGAGGCTTATATGTGCGCACCGTGAGCTGCATCTTTACCTCATCCGGAATGATGTTGTGCTTGGTACCTCCGTGAATTGATCCCACCGTCACAACCACCGGATCGAGCGGATTATTTTCACGGCTTACGATGGTCTGCCATGCGTTAATGATTTGTGCTGCAAGGACGATCGGATCCTTGAGCTTGTGCGGGTAAGCACCGTGTCCGCCGACGCCCCGGACAGTGACATCAACGGAATCGACGTTCGCGGAAGTATATCCTTCCGTTACGCCGATGTGGCCGGCCGCAATGTCGGCTTTGTCGTGAAAACAAAGCGCAAAATTTGGTTTCCCGAATCGGTCGTAAAGTCCGTCTTTTAGTAACGCACGCGCGCCAGTACCAATCTCCTCTGCGGGTTGCGCCACGAACAGAATGGTCCCGTGCCACTGATCCTTTAACTTCCCAAGAACGCGCGCAGTGCCGATAAAGGCCGCCATATGCGTGTCATGGCCGCAGGCGTGCATGACAGCGACTTCCTTACCGTCGTCATTTTTTGCGACAACATTGCTGGCATACGGCAGGCCGGTCTCTTCTTTAACAGGCAACGCATCCATGTCCGTGCGCACAAGCACAGTTGGCCCGTCGCCATTCTTCATCACTCCAACCACCCCGTAGGCGGTGTGCTTCGAGTTTTCATATTTCCCAAGGTGCTCGGTCACCTGGCAGCCAGTGGCGCGTAATTCTTTGGCCACCAGCGCTGCCGTTCTTTCCTCGTATCCCGATAATTCCGGGTGAGTGTGGAGGTCTTTGTAGATCCCAAGCAACGATTGTAGTTCTGCGTCAGCGAGCGATTGCGACGTTTGCTGCGCGATTCCAAGCGCCGGCGCGAGAATGAAAATCAATACGATCGAAAACCACAATGCTTTCATTTTCTTCATTAAACGAGGCGAAGCATCCCTGAATTTATGCTCCGCGCAATACGGTTGAGCTTATCGATTTCCTCGCAATGATTGCGATTACTTCTTCATCAGGTCGATGACGCTACTCGTCATACCGATTACAGCCGTACGAAGCGTCGGCTCGGGCAGCGGCAAAAATTTGCTGGAGTGCAATGACGGAAGGGACGCGCCTGTCTTCTTTGATTCCGCCGCCTTTTCAGGATCAACAGCGCCAACATGAAACATGCATGCTGGAACTGAATGGTCGGACAAACTGAAATCGGAAAAATCGTCGGCGCCCATTATTGGATCCTTATGAACAACATTGCTGTCGCCGATCGCGCTCTTCAGTGCTGCAGTCACGCGTCTGGTTAGATCGGGATTGTTGTAAGTCGCGTTCACCGCTTCCTCTTTCAAGACGTTCACTTCCGGCATTTTGTCGGACGGTAAACCGGCGGCTGTTGCGCAACCTTTCGCGATTCGAGCAATGGCGGCAAGGACGCGCTCGCGTACTTCGGGTTTGTACGTGCGTACTGTGAGCTGCATCTTCACTTCATCGGGAATGATATTGTGTTTGGTGCCTCCCTGGATTGATCCAACCGTGACAACAATCGGGTCCAGCGGATTGTTTTCGCGCGATGCAATGGTCTGCCACGCATTGATGATCTCCGCGGAAAGGACGATCGGGTCCTTAACCTTGTGCGGATATGCGCCGTGCCCTCCCACTCCTTTCACGAGCACATCAACCGAATCCACATTGGCCTGCGTGTAACCTTCGGAAATCCCGATTTTTCCAGCCTCAATCTCAGCTTCGTCGTGTAAGGCCAGCGCATAATCGGGCTTGCCAAAATGCTTATAAAGTCCCGCGTTTAGCATCGCGTGCGCGCCGCCCACCATTTCCTCTGCCGGTTGACCAACGAAAATGATGGTGCCGTGCCACTCGTTCTTTAGCTTTGCCAGTACGCGAGCGGTTCCAATTAGAGCCGCCATATGGATGTCGTGCCCACAGGCGTGCATCACCGGAACTTCGGTGTCATCAGCCTTTTTCATTGTGACTTTGCTCGCGTATGGTGCGCCGGTCTGTTCCTGTACTGGCAACGCATCCATGTCGGCACGTACCAGCACTGTCGGGCCAGCGCCATTTTTCAAAACGCCTACTACGCCATAGCAGTGCGAGCTCGGGTTATCGTATTTGCCAAAGTTTTCTGTCACATCGCATCCAGCGGCGCGCAATTCCCTGGCGACAATCCCGGCGCTTCGTTTTTCCTGGGTGGAAAGCTCCGGATGAACGTGGAGGTCTTTGTAGATCGTGAGTAGCGACGGCAGTTCCGCGTCGGCAAGCGATTGTAGAGTTTCCTGTGCCAAAAGCAGAGGAGCGAGCCAGAGGGACAGCAACAGAACCAACAATGAACGAATCGTCATTCCAGATTTATATCCGCAGTTTTCGCAGTTTGCATTTCTTTGTCATGTCGGGCGAAGTCGCCTGCCAAGCCGTAGCTTTATGCGGAGGCTGGAGACATCTCTCGAAGTGTCTCAGAGATTCCTCGACTTCGCTCGGAATGACAGAAAGTTGTTTCAAAATGGAATTTGAGAAAAACAGCCTTCTCTTCGGAGCCGGCCCGACGCCACGGATTGTTGCCGTTGACCTGGGTGAAACGGGCACAGTACGCGTGCATCGGCGGGAACCAGATGGTTCGACCGTTACGGACGTCGAACCTTTTCACCCGTTCGTGTGGGCCGACTCCGATGTTGTGGATCTCGGCATCGAAACGGAAAAACTTCGCGGCGATCTAAAGTACGGCTGGCTCATTACGGTAGATAGCTGGAAAGAATTGATCGCGCTTCGCAATGGACTGAAGAGCGCCGGGCGTGATTTCTTCGCCTTTACCGATCCGGTTCAGCATTATCTCACTGCGACTGGTCGCACCTTATTCAAAGATCTCGCATTCGAAGAACTCAAACGACTGCAGATTGAGGTGCTGCAACACGTGCCATCGGCTTCCAGCCGATCTGCTGAGGAAAATCGGCAGGATGCCGATTCCACGGACGATCACCTCATGAGCATCGCTCTCTCGGACAATGCCGGATGGGAAGAATTGATTATCGTCGACGCGAACAACGTAGAAGAATCCGAAAGAAACGCGCTCAGGAGGCTTACCGCGCTCATCAAAGAACGGGATCCCGACGTGATCGAAGGCCACGATCTGTTTCGTGTGCATCTTCCCTATCTCGTCGCTCGCGCGAAAAAGCTGAAAACCAAACTTGATTGGGGGCGCAGCGGCGGCTTTCTCCGCTCGCGCCCGTCACGGCTGCAAATTGCGGAGAAAACCATCGATTACCCGAAGTTCACGATCGATGGCCGCCATTTCGTCGACACGTTTTTGCTGGCGCAATTTTACGACGTGGGCATGCGCTCTCTCGCAGGGTTCGAACGCCTGGATGTTGCCCGGCATTTCGATGTTTGCGATAACGAACAGACTTCTGGCCTCACCGGGAAAGAATTGGAACGCGCGTACCTCGGCGATTCGGAACTGTTCCAGCGACGGGCGCTCTGTGGCGTTCGTGAAACGCGCGCTTTGTCTGATTTGTTGAGCGCGAGCTACTTCATCCAGGCGCAAATTTTTCCTTACAATTACCAGGACGTGATCGTCCGCGGAAACGCAACGCGCATCAACGCTCTGTTCTTGCGCGAATATTTTCGACAACGTCATTCCATTCCCGAACTACCGATGCCGCGAGCATTTGAAGGCGGTTACACCGACATCTTCTTCACCGGCGTGGCCCACAACGTGTGGCATTGCGACGTCGCGTCGCTTTATCCCTCCATCATGTTGCGATTCGATTGTTTTCCCATGACGGATGAGCTGCAGATCTTTCGTCATTTACTCACAGATCTCCGCAATTTCCGTCTGGAAGCCAAAGCAAGAATGCGAGCGGAACGCGATCCCGCCAAACAACATCATCTGGAGGCGTTGCAGAATACGTTCAAAATCCTGCTCAACAGTTTCTACGGTTATCTTGGATTCGCGCAGGGACATTTTGCCGATTTCGATGCCGCTGCGCGTGTCACCCAAATCGGTCGCGATTTGCTGAAGAAAATGATCGACTGGCTCAGCGCGCGTGGCGCCCGGGTGATTGAGGTCGATACGGATGGAATTTATTTCGTGCCGCCTGCGGACGCGACTCCTCCTCGCGTCGGAGATAGCGAAGACACGCAGCCAGCCGCCGCGTCTACAGTCGACATCTTGCAGCAAGATCTGGCTGCGCAATTGCCGCCCGGGATCGATGTCGAGATCGACGAGCAATTCGAGGCGATGCTAAGCTACAAAGCGAAAAATTACGCGCTCCTCACAAAAGAAGGCGATGTGATCATCAAAGGCGGAGCGCTGAAATCACGCGGACTCGAGAAATTTCAGCGCGTGTTCCTGGAGGAAATGATCAAGATGATCATGCAAGGCAAACCTGAAGCGATTGCGGATCTTCGGAACGACTTCGAAAGAAACATTCGTAATCGAGCATGGAAAATCGACATGCTGATGAAGACCGACACGCTTCAGGATTCGCTTGAGAAATATCGGGCCAAGATCGCCAGCTCAGCGCGTAATCGGGCCGCGGCGTATGAGTTGGCAGTCGCCAGCGGCCGCAATTACCGACCAGGCGACCAGATTAGCTATTATATCAAAACGACACCGAAAAAGGTTCCTGCGTACGAAGCCGCAAAACTGGCAACCGATTTCGATCCACAGAATCGCGACGAGAACGTCGATTATTACGTGGCTAAGCTCGATGATCTCGTAAAGAAATTCAGCAGCGTGAGCGCCGTCGCATCAACTCCGAAGCAGGCAACGCTGGCGCTCTAACTCCAAACAACAACCAGCAAAAGACCAGACGGTTATCGCGCGATTCTCACCAGCACCGCCTCGAAACCTCCGCTGAATGTCGTGTTCCCGTCCGGGGTTGTCGTGCCGGCAGCAGGATTCGCCACTACGCCGGCGACATCGTCGAGCACGCCATCGACGACGGCAAGCGCGCCTCTTGGCGCCGATAACTTCGCTGAAGCGGGGAGCAGCGAATACGGTGGCGCAGTGTTTGTGGTCGCAGCGAGCATGAGTGTCCCTCCGTTCACAGCAACACCGGCCCCGGTCTCGAAACCTGGTCCTCCCCATGTCAACGCATCGAGGATCTTCTTGCCTGTCGGCTGCAGGTGGAGCACGAACGCATCCTCAAAGCCGGCCCCGAAGGTGGTAGTCGTCCCGCCAACGTAGATCGTGTTGTCTGAAGCGACTGCAACCCCCTGGCCCGTTTCTGAGACTCTACCGTCAAACTGCTTGTCGAACACCAATGCGCCATCCGAAGTGAGCTTGATAATCAGCGCAGCAATATCCGACGCATGCTGAGTCGTAGTCTGGATGGCGCCGGCCATAACAATCGACCCGTCGGGCCCAGCCGCCATCCGGCCGCGCGGATCCACAACGTCACCGGCAGAATAAGTCCGTTGCCACACCAGACTGCCGGCAGCCGTGATTTTCAGTACCACTACGTCGAAATTGCCGATTTCATTGCGGGGAGTGGTGCCCGCGGTATAAATGCTGCCATCTGGTCCAACGGTTACTGCGTTGCCATTCGCTCGATCAGAGATTCTCTGCCAGACGAGGTTCCCAGCTGGATCAAACTTAACAACGAACAGGCCAAAGCCAGATCCGAAGCTCGTCTCGGATCCCGTGATATATGCAGAACCATCAGGGGCCGCCGCCACGGCCAAGCCCGCATCGGACTGCACACCTCCCCAGCCTCTCTCCCATAGCAACGTCCCGTTCGAGTCGAATTTCAGAAGCACGGCGTCATTCCCGTTATCGGCGCTGACACCGGTCACATAGACCGAGCCGTCGGCGCTCACCGCGACATCAGGCCTCCCGAGCCCTCGGATCGTTGTGCCATTCCAGACCCGCTGCCAGCTCAATGATCCATCCGGTGCAAACTTCACGACAAAGATTTTCGGGCTGGGAATGCCAAACGGATCAGTGGTGAAACTATCACTGATACCTGCGACGTACGCGCTTCCGTCCGCCGCGCCGGCAACGCCGTCGGCCACGTCACTCCCGGCACCGCCCCACGTTGTTTCTGTGAGCAGGGTTTGACTTTGACCGCCGCCAATGGCCAGGGCGATAGACAAAATTATCAAAAAAAAAGCTTTCATGATGGTAAAATCTTGTTTTGCTGTTTTGTGCTTCTCTCGCTGACGTCCAGCGGGGAAACAACCCCGGCAAAGGTGCCCAACTTGTTACTTTTGCGGATCGTTCGGTTACGGCCCGCGATTATCGTAGACATTTCGCCTTTCAGATCGCTCTGTTGCTCCTGATTTAGAATCGGTTAGGCCTGCTCCTGAAGGTAACGAATCGTTAACCTTTGGGGCCTTGCTGGCACCGGCTTTGTTTTTCATGCTCGTCAGATATGATGGGCGAAACACTGCAAAGGTGGAGAGGTGCGCATGCCGCTATAGCTTTGTTTGTTTTTGGCGTTGCATGCGCACTCACGTTTAGTGAAGCTTCGGCACAGGTTGCCACGTTCACGACTCAGAAGTACCCGCTGCTCGGCAACACTCATATCGCAGCCGACCTTAACGGAGACGACAGAGTTGACCTGACGGGCGCCGGCGCGAATAGCGTGTCAGTCATGTTAGGGAACGGCGATGGAACGTTCCGCCCGAAAACCGATTTTCCGCTCGGAATGCAAACGCAGGCGGTGGCCGCGGGGGATTTCAACAGCGACGGGAAAATGGATTTGGTGGTGACACTAAACACTCCTCAGTTCAGTCTGGCACTCCTCACTGGCACGGGGACCGGGACCTTCAACGCACCGATCTTTTTCCCGAATACTTCCGGATTCGATTCGCCGGCGATCGCTGCCACCGACCTCAATGGTGACGGCAGGCTCGATCTGGCGGTGATGCACAACATTGCGTGTTTCACTGCACCATGTCGCGCCGCGCGCAGTATCACCATCCTGCTCGGCAGCGGGAACGGCACATTTCAAACGCCGAGGGAGGTGGATGTCGCAACCGGCCCGAGCGCCATGGCGGTGGTGGATTTGAACCGCGATGGAGTCAAAGATGTGGCGATCGGCGGTGGAAACACCGAATTCTCCGTTTTGTTAGGCGTCGGCAATGGAACTTTTGTTAGGCAACCAGTTGTGACACTGGTGGCAGGCGGCGATCTATTTTCCGCCTGCAATGACATCGGCGTCGGCGATTTGAATCGCGATGGCATTCAGGATCTGGTCGTGCCGCTTGGTAACGGCCGGGGCAACGCCATCCTTATCGGCAACGGAAACGGCACGTTTCAGGTCGCTTCCCGCATTCAGATCGACGAGACGTTCGCTCCGCTGCACGTAGCGGTGGCCGATTACAATCGCGACGGCTTGCTGGATATTGCGCGCACCATGGGTGACGGCACCAATGGGTTGTTACAGATCCTGAGAGGCAATGGAAACGGCACATTTCAGGCACCGAATCGTTATCTGGTTCCACCGCCTGTTTCCAGTAGAGGCGGCATCATGATTCTGGCTGGGGATTGGAACGGCGACGCTAAACCGGACATCGCTTTTGTCGAGGGTGGTGCTGGTGCGCCGACGATTGACGTCTTGACCAACACGACCGGCGGAGTGCCACCGCCATCACCAACACCACCCCCATCACCCTCACCAACACCGCCCGCATCACCAACGCCGGCACCATCTCCAGGGATTGCGACCTTGTCGTTGAATCCCACAACGGTTACGGGTGGCAATTCTTCAACGGGGACGGTGACGTTAACCGCAATCGCCCCGGCAGCGACAACGATTACAATCACCAGCAACAACCCCGCGGCCACCGTGCCTGCCAGCGTCACAGTTCCGGCTGGTTCGCAATCGAGAAGCTTCAGTATCAGCACCAGACAAGTGCAGGCAGTAACAAGCGCAATAATCACCGCTTCGCTCAACGGCGCATCACGTGGAGCTACTTTGACCATCAATCCCGCAGCGGGCGGCGCTGATACTGTTTCCATCACGCGCGCCGAATACTCGGTGGGCAATCGGAGACTGCGCGTTGAGGCGACGAGCACGCGGACTAACGCGACGTTGCAGACGTTTGTCACGTCGAATAATCAACTGATCGGAACGCTGTCGAACGATGGCGGTGGACGATACAGGGGTGAGTTCAATTGGCCCGTCAATCCACAGAACATCACCGTCCGGAGCAATTTCGGTGGTCAAGCCACCCGTTCGGTAACAGCAAGGTAATCGCTTAATAGCCTGCAGCTTCGGCCATCGTTTGCTTATGCACCTCATTTCGCCAAGCCACCGTTCGGAGCATTTGCCCATGATGACACGTCGAGATCTGACGTTATGGAAATTTTAGTAGTCGAAGATGAAGTTCGGCTGGCCCGGCATATCTCTCGTTCCCTGACTGAAGCTGGCCACGAGCCTGTCATGGTCCACGATGGCGAGACCGCCTTGTGGAAAACGGAACTGAAACGATACGATCTTATCGTGCTCGACGTGATGCTGCCAGGCATGAATGGCTTCGAAGTCCTGCGACATTTGCGCGCACAGAAAATCGACGCACGGGTGCTGATCCTGACCGCACGCGGCGAGGTAAGTGACCGTGTGACTGGGTTGGGGCTCGGAGCGGATGATTACCTGGCGAAGCCTTTCGCAATGCAGGAGCTAGTCGCCCGAGTGAGCGCGCTGGGACGACGTTTTCCCGGGGAAGCACCGATGAAGCTCCAAATCAGCGATCTAGTTTTGAATCTAATCGAACGAAAACTGTATCGCGGCACGCGCCGGATCGATTTATCGGCGCGAGAACTAATGTTATTACGCGTGCTGATGCGCGAACCTGGCCGGATCTTCACCCGCACCGAATTGTGCGAGCGCGTCTGGGAACGCCAGCATGAGTACGGCCTGAAACTCGTCGAAGCGTTCATCAGCCGTCTTCGCAAAAAGATCAACTCTCCACCGCTTATCCACACCGTAAGACATCTGGGCTACACGATCCGGGAGTCCGAATGAAAAACTGGCCATTACGGTGGAAGGTCGCCATTTACTCAGCATCGCTCGCCGTGGCTGCAACGCTTGCGGGCGCGACGACTACCTGGTTTATCATGCGCCATTCCGAGATCGCGGCCTTCGATCAGCGCCTAACGACTGACGCCGAGGAATTCTTCCGCGACGTCGAACATTTCGAAGGTGGTCGGACGAACAACGAACGCGTGTTTAAGGAAATCCTGGTGCCGCTGTCATTGCGTAAACACCTTGTTGAAGTAAGAGACGGTGGGGGCTCTGTTGTTTATCTTTCGCCGGGATTGCGCCATCCGTTTCCCCGCGATGGCATCAAAAAATTTCACAATCAAAAGGTTGACGGCCAAAAAATTCGGCTGGCAGAGTTTAGCGAAGATGGCCTTACCTTGCGGGCCGGTTACGACCTGAAGCAAATCAAACAAATTAGCTGGGACATTTTTCTGGCGATGCTGGGGGCGATTCCGACAGTGCTGTTAGTCACCCTGGTTGGTTCGGCCTGGGTCGCAAGCAAAGCGATCGCACCGGTGGAGGAGATCCGGCAGGCCGCCAGCAGGATCACTCCGCAGCGACTCGATCAGCGTCTGCCTGTCCCGACGACCAACGACGAAATCGCAGGATTGATCGAAATACTCAACACAACATTTGAACGGTTGCAGCGAAGTTTCGAGCAATCCGCTCGCTTTTCTGCAGACGCTTCGCATCACTTAAAGACACCGATTGCCATCCTGCGTGCCGACGTCGAAGAAATTCAGGCAGACGTCAACTGCAGCGAAAGCACACAAGTCCGCGTAGAAGGACTGCTACATCGCATCCAACACCTCAATTCGGTAGTAGATAATCTGCTCCTTCTCTCGCGCGCCGATGCTGGCCGGCTCGAGCTGGCAAAAGCCAGGTTCGACTTGGGAGAAGTGCTCGAAGGCGTTCTTGACGATGCGCACACTTTAGCCGAGCCGCTCGAAGTGACGGTCGAAACGAATATTCCGAAGCATCTGCGGTTGAAGGCGGATCCAACGTTCGTCGCTATGATCGCCCAGAACCTGGTGGAAAACGCAGTGAAATATAACACTGCTGGCGGCCGCATTCGGGTGGAAGCCCGGGCTGTAAACGGAGAGGTTGAAATGACCGTCGGCAATACAGGCGACGGTATTCCAAAACAACGCGCCAACTTGTTATTCGAGCGTTTTTATCGCGTTTGCGGAGGCGAACGCGTGCCAGGGCATGGACTGGGCCTCAGCATAGCGCGAGAACTGGCTAGAGCTCACGGTGGAGATGTTGAGCTGGTCCGTTCCGACGAGAGTTGGACAGAAATGCGTGTGCGCCTGCCGCATGTTGCCTAACCATCAAAACCGCGGGTGATCAGCGGCCAAACTGATATCTGAGTCGCCCGGACTATGATGGGCGGCGCAGAGCGTGCCTTCGAAAGGTTACAACTGCCGAACCTTTTGATTCTAGACGCGCTCGCCCCGACGGCCATTTTGATCAACAACAACCTGGATCATCATGAATAAGCGCAACTCACTGTTATTAATCTCAACTATGTTTGGCCTGCTGGCGTTAACTGCAGTAACTCCAGGTAGCGCGCGTGCCGACGGTGGCGCAGTCGACACCATGAGTCTCACCGATGAGCCCGGGAAGTGGTTCAGAAGTCAGATCACGGGGACACCCGTCACTATTATCCGAGCCGGTCAAAGAGTTGATTTCAAAATCAATAACTGCTGCACGAGTACACGCCATACGGTCACCCTTCTGATGAAACCGGCCGGGTCTCGTGTCGTCCTGGATCAAGATTCCTCACAGAATGGAACGCTTTCGGCTACCTTCGACGTGCCCGGAGTTTACCTGTTCCATTGTAAGATTCATCCGTACATGACGGCCGTCGTGGGAGTGAAGAACGCCGCCGGCAATATTCCTAACGTGACGGCAAGCATGCTTCCGTTCATTGGTCACCTTGGAGTCAACTCACTCCCTGCGTCAACTGTGCTCTCGGTTATCACAACGATCGCTCCCACAGACACCGACAAGCGCGCCAAGTGGGACATTCTCACGTCGGCGGCCGAACGGAGACCAAACACACCTGGTGTCGGTGAGGTTTGGGTAGATACTCAGTTCGAACGGGTAGCCAATCAAAGAGATCAGAGCGGTGTCGTTAAGCCCGGAACCATCACCGTGCTCGATGCAGCGACTTTCACGGTCGAGCGCGAGATAAATGGCATCCAATCGGGCGGGATGTGGAATAACCCGCACAATATGTGGGCCAACTTCCCTCTCAATGTCGTCTACAACGGCAATTGGTTCGGCAAGTGGATCAACAAAATTGACCGGCCGAGTGGGGCCATTCTTAACAGCATCACAGTTGGCGAGGCGCCCACGCATATTATTACGATTCCGACTCCGGGGCAGCAAAACGGAGTACTAACTGTTCCTCTAAGCGCGGACAAAAACATGGTTAAAGTTCGCGACAGCGCTTCTGGTATGCAAATCATCGACAGCGACCCTACAGGCGAGGGAAGAAATCATCCACACGGACACTGGCTTACCTGCGGACTGGGAGATCGCACGATCGTGCCGAACGTTTTCAAGGGGATCGGCCCAGCAGGGTCGATCAGCATCATCGACACAGCGAGTGGCAACGTTCTAAAAGAGTTTCGTCAAAATCCTAACGATCCGCTGACTGCGCCTCTTTTGATGCCGATAGCTGTCGGAGAGTGTCACGTCCACGGAGTTCACAAGGCTTATGTGGCTAATCTAGTCAGCGGCATGGTCACTGTCATTGATGTGGACGCGAAAAGGATTTTGCGAAACATCCCTGTGACGCTCGCTCCGGACGGGCAAACCGGTCTGAATATCTTCCACACGCTTCAAGGACCGATCCAGACCCCGGTGAGCCCTGACGAAAAATGGTCTGCCAGTGCGGTCTTCTCGCTCACCAATGTCTCACGCCCACCGACAAACTCGGCGGATCACGTGGCGATTATTGACACGAGTACGGATAGAGTTGTGGCGTTCGTTCCTACTCCTGCCGGAACGCACGGAGTGAATTGGGGAGCCAAGAAAGGCGGTGGATATTACGCATATGTCACAAATCAGCATGCCAATGTACTCACGATCATTGATCCCGATCCAAACGGGGATGGTAACGGCGCCGACGCTGCCGCCGTCGGTACGATCCTGCTCGCGAACGGTAGCAATGGCGCAGGCGCAACCGACGGCACAGGTGGACAAGGAGTGAAGCCACTTCCCATGACTCACGACGGATGGATCCAGCCAACTGTTGCGCTGTCTGGAACTGGAAGACTCTCGCCTGAGGTCGAGGGATGGATCAGCTTGCTCACACCCGCGCAGAAAGATCCCGGCGATCACCATTAAAGTAATCCGCTGCGGCGAATAAGAGCATCATCATTCGCGGACTCGCCAATGACCTAACGATTGATTTGAAGATCGCTGAGGTAATGGACATTGGCTGCGGTATACTGGAGAACGGCGGCTGCTTAGATCACTTGGCACAATAGCGTAATCCCACACGCTCCCAGCCAGATTTTCGCTTGAAACCAACGCAGTCGTGTTGGATTCAAGACAGATGAAACGAATGCGAGTTTTGCCTCTCGTTGGTGTGGCTGTGGCACTTCTTTGGACAGCGACCCCTCTCTGTTACTCAGTGGATACCGAACACTCCGATATCAAGTCCGAAATCACGAAACGCCACGATGAAGCGGTGAAGCGGTTGCAGGATTGGATTGCGCAGGTGTCCATCGCGGCGGAGAACCGCGGTTATCCCGAAGGCGCAGAGTACATGGCGAAGCTCGCGCGCGATGCAGGATTTCAACAGGCGACGGTAATTAATACCGATGGAAAACCAGGGGTTTTTGCGACGCTCGACGCCGGTGCGCCGAAAACAGTGGGACTCTATTTCATGTACGATGTGAAACAGTTCGATCCCTCGGAGTGGTCGTCGCCCCCAACTGAAGCTCGACTCGTGGACAAACCACCGCTCGGGAAAGTGATAGTCGGTCGAGGTGCCGTGAATCAAAAAGGTCCCGAAGCGGCCTTTCTCGCTGCGCTGCATGCAATTCGCGGAGCGGGCAAGAAGATGCCGGTCAATCTGGTGCTCGTGGCCGAAGGCGAAGAGGAGATCGGTTCGCCGCATATTGCGCAACTCGTTAGGCGACCGGAGGTGCTCGAAGCGCTGAAGAAGTGTATCGGTGTGTTTATGCCGTTTGCCGCTCAGGACCTCGACGGGATCGTCACAGTGAATCTCGGATCGAAAGGCGTAATCGAGCTTGAGCTGGTTTCCAGCGGCGAGAAGTGGGGGCGCGGTCCGGCAAAAGACATTCATTCTTCGCTCAAAGCCATGGTGGACAGCCCGGCATGGCATTTGGTTAAGGCGCTTACCACACTGGTCTCCGAGGATGGTAACGTAATCACAATCGACAATTATCCGAAGCCGCTCCCCCTCAGCGCTGAGGAAAAAGCGATGATTGAAAAAGTATCGAAGGTGCGCAGTGAAGCGCAGACGAAAAAGCTATACAGCGTTCAGCATTGGATTAATGATCTGCCGTGGGAGCAGGCGAACGAGCGCCTCGAGTCGCAGCCGACCGTAAACATCGAAGGATTGGTCGGCGGTTACACCGGCCCGGGCGGCAAAACCGTTCTTCCGCATCGCGCCGTCGCTAAAATCGACATGCGACTCGTGCCTGACATGAAAGCAGCGGACGCGCTCGCCGCATTGAAGACACATCTGGCCAAGCGCGGATTCGGCGACATCGAAGTAAACATGACCGGTGGATACGATCCGACTGCTACATCAAAAGATTCGGCACTGATCCAGGCGCAGTTGGCGACCTACAAACAATTCGGAATCGACGCATTGCTTTGGCCGCGCAACGCCGGTTCTTATCCCGGTTACGTGTTCACAGGCGAACCGCTCAAGCTCGCCGCCGGGCACTTCGGACTTGGCCACGGCAGCGGCGCGCACGCGCCGGACGAATATTATGTTGTCGAATCCACCAATCCGAAAATCCAGGGCTTCGACGGCGCGGTAATGTCTTTCGTCGAATATCTCTACCGGTTGGCGAAGTAGCTAAAGCGCCAGAGCACTGGCGCAGTCCAAAACGTGACCGTTTCTCCGAACGCGATTACGCGCCTCGCGTTTTGGCGTGCGGCGGTGCTCCGCCGTTTCATCACAATCACAGCAACTTCGCTTCGAGATTAATTTGCGCGCCGGCAAGCACCACTGAGACCGGACAGGTTTTCTTGGTGTGCTCAGCTTGTTCGCGAAATTTCGTTTCGTCGATCCCGGGAACCTCCGCTTCGGTTTTCACATCGATCGTGGTGATCTTTGGTCCGCCGCCTACCATTTCCAGCTTCACAGTTGCAGTAGTGTTGATGCGTTTAGCCGGATGCCCGGCTTTCTCGAGATTGGCCGAGAGCGCCATCGAATAGCAACCGGCTTCCGCTGCGGCGATCAGCTCTTCGGGATTAGTGCCTTTTCCTTCCTCGAAGCGCGAGGAAAACGAGTAAGGCCCGTCGAACGCGCCGCTGCCGAGTTTCATCGTGCCGCTGCCTTGCTTCAGTGTGCCTTCCCATACCGCGGATCCAGTTCGTGTCGCCATAGTCAAACACAGTGCCGTGTGTTCTTTGATTCGGCAACAGCGGAAGCTTGGATTGCGAGATGCTGCCGGTTGCCACCGGATGTTGATTTTGCTTGTTGCTGCAAAGCGGGTAGGCGCGCCGTGGTTTCCGCGTTCAAAGCCGGCCGTCATGTTGAGCGGAGCGGTGCAACGAAATGCAAAGCATGAGGCGAGGCTTTCAAAACTGTGGCTCATGCGGGGTCCAACGTTCCACTGCAAAACAATCAGAGATTCTTCGCTTGGCTCAGAATGACATTAAGCGACGATTAGGCCGTTTCCGGCGCAGCCGTGCCGGTTAATGCTGCATGCTCATCAGGCTTGGCTTCAGCCAGAGCGCGTTGTTTCCGACCCAGCCAAATGCCGAGTGCGCACCAACAAGCAACCAGCGGCACCGCTATAAAACTGATCGTGCTTACCCCCAGGCCGAGCGCTTGCATGCCGCCGTAAGACCATGCCCCGAACTGATCACCACACCGGTAGCCAAAAGTGTCGATGAAGCTTTTCGCTTTGTATTTGTCTTCGCGCCTCAAAACGGTGAACAGGACCTCACGGGCTGGCCGCATGAAAGCAAAAGTACTCGCGCGACGAGCAACCTGGAAAACGGCCAACACAGTCAGCACCGGCGCCACACCCATGGCCGCAAAGCCAAACAAGCTAAGCACTGGCATGAACAAGAGAGTTACGGTCACGCCGAAGAACTTCATTAAGCGGCCGGTTGCAAAAATTTGCAGGAGAAGCGTAAGAGTGTTGACCGAAAGATCGAGTTTGGCGAAAAACGCCGTTCGCGCGGCTTTGTCGAGGAAACCGGCCTTGGTTAGCTCAGCTTGTTGAAAGTACGCCCATGTTGACGTCAGGGTGTAGAGCAGAATAAAGACAAAAAGGCCGAAGAGGTACGGCGACTTGCAAATATGGGTAACACCATCCCAGAATTTGCCTCCGATTGGTTTTTCGGCCCCTGCCTGTTCACCGGATTGCGAATCATGCCGTCGAAATTCCGAGGGAAAAAAACGAACGATTTGGGCCGCGATTTCGAGCATGGCGGCGCAGATCAACAGTAACACGCCCGTGCTGACACGCCGGACCAGCACGGTCGTAATGATTGGGCCGAGAATTCCGCCTAACGAGCCGCCGACGGCAATGAAACCGAAAAGCCGTTTACCCTGCTCCGACGTAAACAAGTCGGTCATGAATCCCCAGAACACGGCAGTCGCAAAGAGATTGAACACACTCACCCAAACGAAAAAACATCCATCGATCCATGGTTGCTTGCCGCGCGGCACGAACTGCATGAGAACGAAAAAAATAACGAGGTTCGCGGCAAAGAAACGATAAGCAATGGGAATAAATCTTCGCCGCGACATTCGCGCCACGATGGCTGAGAACAGCGCGTTCGCCACGATCATTGTCACGAGCACCACAGTGAACATCCACCACAAGTTCTCGGAGAAATTGGCTCCGATGTTGTCGCGAACCGGGCGGATAACGTAGTAACCGGCCAGGACGACAAAGAAAAAGATGAACCCCAGCCAGAGCGCCCGGATTTCGTTAGGCTTTACGTCGACGATCTTTGCGAACAGGCGATTCATCGCAAGGGAGCACACGCGCCCTTGCGTGCACGCTTCGGCGCCTCGCCAAAACCGACTTCGCCGAAAAGAAAAAAGGAATTCATCTCAGCCAGCTTCGCTGGGAAGCGAAGCTGTGCACGCGAAGGCCCACGCGCTCCCCTGAGTCATGATTTCTTCTTCCAAGCGGTCAGCACTTCTGCTTCGCGTTCAGCTGAGAGACCAGCTTTTGGATGGGCCTGTCGTTCAGGCGGCAGAGATTTGAACCAGGCGAGTGTATCGCGTGCGGTGACATCGAGTGGCCGAAACGTGAGGCCTTTGCTCAACGCGCGACTGATGTTCGTTCGCGCCACTGCATCGTCTTTCCCTGTCCACACCGGCATGTCAGACCAGGGTTGCACTTTCTGCTCAGTCAAAAATTGTTCGTTTACCCATGTGAACTTCGCGTCCGACTTCAACGCATCTCTAATCCCATCCAACATTGCGCCGACGGCGAAGGGTTTGGCCGGTCCGGTTGCATTGTAAACTCCGGTCTCACGGTTCTCGGCCATGCGGATGGTCCACTCAGCGAGGTCTCGCGCATCGATGAACTGGACAGGATCGCTCGGATTTCCAGGTGCCAACACCTCTCCCGCGCGATCGATACGGACAGGCCAGTACGTAAACCTGTCGCTCTCGTCACGTGGGCCGACGATTAGTCCGGGCCGAATAATCAAAGTTTTTCCTGGAAACCATTTTTCAGCTTCGCGTTCCGAGAGCGCTTTCAGTGGCCCGTACGTTTTGAACCCGGACGCGCGCACAGCTTCGATCGTCTCCTTGTACGGATCTGCACCTTCGTATTTTTCCGTCGGCGCATTTTCATCGGGACCCTGCTTCGAGTCTCCGTAAACGGAAATCGTCGAAATGAATACATACCGATCAACGTTTTCTTTGAGGACTTGCGCCGCGTCACGGACCCACGCCGGCAGCGTCGTCGGATTATCGATCACCACATCCCATTTTCGATTTTTCAGCGCCTCAAGATTGCCGTTGCGATCACCGACAAGCTGCTCGACTTGAGCAGGCAATTCGCCCGGATGCGTCTTATTGCGATTGAACGTGGTCACCTTATGTCCGCGACTTAACGCATATTTCACCTGGTACGGACCAGTGAATCCGGTACCGCCGAGAATAAGTATGCGCATCGGGGTCGGTTTCTGCTCTGCAAACAAAGAAGTTGCTGTTGCTCGCGACGCAAGCGCAGTGGCCGCAGATATTTTTATGAAACGACGGCGATCCATGGAGCCATATAACGCCTGTAAGGCATCTGTGCCATTGGCGTTTCACAGAAACGCCCTACAGTGGGAAATCGTGACGCGACGTGAAGCTGCGAAAGTAATCGGCGGCACAGCGGCAGCTCTGGTTTTGCCAATCAGCGCCGAAGCGAAAAGCGAATCAATAACAATGTTGACGCGCGCCATCCCCTCCTCTGGCGAGAAGCTACCGGTGATCGGCCTTGGAACATGGCAGGCGTTCGATGTTGATCTCGGTGGGAACATCCAGAAACAACTGGAAGAGGTGCTGTCGCAATTCGTGAAGCTCGGCGGCCGTGTGATTGATTCTTCGCCAATGTACGGCCGCGCCGAAAAGGTCATCGGCCAGCTCACTTCTGCGCTCAGGCTGCGAGACAAGCTGTTCATCGCAACCAAGGTTTGGACTGAGGGAAAGCAGAGCGGAATCCAGTCAATGGACCGTTCCACGGCACTTTTACGCACAGAACGAATCGACCTGATGCAAGTGCACAATCTCGTCGACGTAAACACACAACTCGCGACTTTGCAGGAATGGAAACAACAGGGCCGCATTCGCTACACCGGAATCACGCATTACGAGTCTGGGGCTTTGAACGAGATCGAAAAGCTAATGCGCAACCAGAAGTTCGATTTCCTGCAGATCAATTATTCCCTTATGGAACCTGAAGCGGAGCAACGTGTTTTACCGGTGGCACAGGAGCGCGGAATCGCCGTGATCGCAAATCGGCCTTTTGGTTCCGGCGATCTCTTTTCCAAAGTGCGTGCGCAACCGCTGCCGGATTGGGCAAGCGAAGTCGACTGCCACACCTGGGCCCAATTCTTTTTGAAGTGGATTGTGGCAAATGCCGCAATCACGTGCGCGATTCCGGCGACGAATAAGCCACATCACCTTGAAGATAATATGCAGGGTGGCATTGGACGGTTACCCGACGCAAAACTGCGCCATCGGATGGCGGAATTCGTCTCATCATTGTAGCTCCGCCACGGCCGTTGTACATCCAGCTTAAGTCAAATAAAAAATCTTTACTTTTGTTGAAAAAACTGGTTGCGGCCCTGGCCTATCTAGGGAATAGAACGCGCGCTTTATGCGAAAACTTCTCACCCCCATCGTCGTCATCCTTTTAGGAGCCGCTGTATTTTGCCCCCGCGCTGCCCTGGCATTGCGATTCTCGGCGCCCACTCCCAAATTCAATTACACCGATGCTTCCGGCAAAAAGCAGTCGGTCGACGTCGTAGACAAGTATTATCCGAAGAAGATCACGCAGCCGATTGCCAAAGCAGATGGCAGCATCGATCCCAAATTGCGCCGTGCCGCAACGATCGCCGAAGAACGCGCGCGTGCGCACTCGCTTAAGAAGTGCTGGGCCTTTGTCAAAGAAGCACTTGTCGCTGCTGGCGTAGTGAAGTCCCGTCCGCAAACACCGTTAGCTAAACAAGCTGGCCAGGAACTCGTGAACCATTACGGATTCAAAAAGCTGCCAGTGACCGATCCTTATCAGGCGCCGGTCGGCTCTGTTCTGGTGTATGGCGCCAAGCGCGCTGCGGGCCATGTCGAAATTCGCACGGAGACAGGCTTCGTCAGCGACTTTCGATCAAAGATTCCTTCGCGCCGGCCGTTGCTCGGCGTTTTCGCCAAGAGCTAGGTAAAACCTGCGGCTTCGGCGGCCAGCTATCGTATTAGGGGAGCCTATCCACCCAGTCAACGGAGATCGCGTTCTCCTCACCATTGCATACGCGGCCCTGCCGCCTAACTATTCACATCGTGAGCGTGCGCATCGCCATGTGGTCTGGTCCGCGAAATATCTCGACGGGTATGATGCGCTCATGGGGTAATCGGGACGATACTATCGTTATCGATGAGCCATTTTATGCTTATTACCTCAAAGCCACGGGCATAGAACATCCCGGCGGTGAGGAGGTCATTGCGACCGGCGAAACCGATTGGCGGAAAGTCGTTGCCCAGCTGACCGGACCGATGGCGAATGGTAAGCAGATTTTTTTTCAGAAACAGATGACACATCATCTGTTGCCCGGGATAGATCGCGAATGGCTTGGAGCAGTGACCAATTGCTTTCTTATTCGCGACCCACGGGAAGTCATTCATTCGTACATAAAAAAGCGAGAAGATCCCGCGCTCGAAGACCTCGGTTTCGTCCAGCAGGAAGAGATCTTTGATTTTGTGCGAACACATACGAGGAACGTGCCGCCGGTTGTCGATGCCGGAGACGTACTTCGAAATCCGGAGCGGACCCTGCGGCTGCTCTGCGAGGCAATCGGAGTCGAATTTAGCAAGTCGATGCTTTCCTGGCCGCCGGGATTTCGCGACACCGACGGTATTTGGGCCAAGCATTGGTACGGCGAAGTGGCGAAAACGACTTCGTTTCAGCCGTATCATCCGAGCGACCACAAAGTGCCTGGAACTTTACACGAGATTTACGATCGCTGCCGCGAGTGTTACCAAAAGTTGTCCGAATATCGACTACGCTAATTTCTCCGACAGCGCCGCAAAAAAGCGGCGCCAGGTCGCCGCACTACAAAGCGGGGGTTCGCGCTCCAAATCCCGATCAGCCACTTGGAATTCTTAACCTGAAATTCGTGTTCATTCGTGTGGATTAGTGATTAGCTTTTCTGGCCTCATGCTTCAGAAATTCGATGAGCGAAACCGGGACCTGATCGCAAACATCAACGGGGACCTGGTGCATCGCGATAAGGCTGCGATCAGTCCGTTTGATTCGGCCGTGCAGGGAGGCGACGCGGTCTGGGAAGGATTGCGACTGTACAACGGCCGGATTTTCAAGCTGCACGAGCATCTCGACCGCCTCGAGCGTTCAGCGCGCGCAGTTTCGTTGGCCGAAATCCCTCCGCGCGAAAAAATTATTGACGAAATTAAACGCACGCTGGCGGCGAACAAAATGCGCGACGGCGCTCATATTCGGCTAACGCTCACGCGCGGAGTGAAAATTACTTCGGGCATGGACCCCCGACTCAACCAGAGCGGGCCGACACTGATCGTGCTCGCCGAGCATAAGCCGCCGGTGTACGCGAAATCCGGGCTGAACTTAATCACGAGCAAGACCCGCCGCCCGCCGCCGGAGGTTCTGGATGCGCGGATCCATCATGCAAACTTGCTGAACTCGATTCTGGCAAAGATCGAAGCGAACAATGCCGGCGCGGATGACGCGCTCATGCTCGACACGCGCGGGTTCGTTGCTGAAACAAACGCGACGCACGTGTTCATTGTGCGTGGTTCCAATGGATCTAGCGGCACAAGCGAGCTGGCAACCAGCCGCGTGTTAGCCTGCCCGGAGGGAATCACTCGTGCAACCGTGGTCGAAATTTGTGTTGCCGAAAAGATCCGGTGCATCGAGACCGACCTGTCTCCTGCCGATATCTACGGCGCTGACGAGATGTTCTGCACTGGAACAATGGGCGAATTAGCAGGCGTAATTAGAGTCGACAATCGTCAGATCGGCGATGGAAACATTGGGCCGATGACGAAATATCTGAGCGATCTGTACCTAAAGCGAACCGCGACCGAAGGGGTGCAGGTCGTGGATATTTAAAAACTCAATCGTTTTTTCACAACTGTTGGGCTGGCCGGATAAATCCCAGCAGGATCGCAACCGGAATGGCCGTGTAACCAATAAAAAGAAGCCACGCGAAGATCCGGCCGCCTACCGCGAGACGCGGCGTCAGTTTCTTGTCATTGAATCCGAGCGATTGGAAGAAACTCGAGGATCCGTGGCTCAGATGAAGCGTGAGCAAGAAAAGACCGACAATGTAGAAAGCAGACACATAGTAATTCTGGAATCCGTACACCATCATCGAATAGACGTCGTAATGCCCGAGCGGATCAGCCTTGAGCAGGGCAAAACGAGGGTCGGTCACGCGTACCGTGAAATGCGCAAGATGATAAATGATAAACGCGAGCACGATCAACCCGCTGATCACCATGTGACGGGAAGCGAATGTGGCTTTGACATACTCCCGATCAACGTACGGCTCTGGTCGGGCACGCCGGTTCTCGATAGCCAGCTGAATTGTCACGTAAATATGAATGACCACAGCGGCGAGCAGGAACAATCGAATTAACCACAGCAAAGGGCCGAGATCGCGCAGATGTTGCGCGTACCCGTTGATCCAATCCGGGCCCAAAAAAATCTGCAGATTCCCCAGCAGATGTCCGACAACGAAAACGATCAAAATGACGCCGGTCACGGCGACGATCATTTTCTTTCCGACCGATGAGCGATAAAAAGCAGCGAAAATATTCACCGAGATTTGGCGCACGGCGAGGGGTTGCCGCACTCATCAGATTATAAACACCGCTCCGAGCGTCAAGACCGCACCCGTTCGCGCAGCCCGGATCCCACTCGTGACTGGGGCGATAAGCAATCTTTTACTTCACTTTACCCCGAGGATATAATTGCCGGCCTGATGCCCAACACCCGAGAGCCTCAGACGGTTGTGCAGGAGATCCCTGGCTTCAAGGAGGATCGTTCAGCATTTCCGAGCGGACGCGCTGACATCATCATGCCGCGGGTCGGCTTCTGGTCGCACTTTCTAAGCCACGAATGGTCGTCAGCTGCGCTCTATCTGTTTTTGGATGTGGTGAGCTGGCTAACTATTTACCGAATCGCAGGGTGGTTCCGATACGACGCATTTTATGCGACGCCATTTCAATTCTTCATTGTCAATTTCATTCAGCTCAGCGTGATTGTAGCGGCGCTGTACTTTGTTGGCGGTTACGATCGGACAGTCGAGAAGTTGACCCTTGGTTATGCCGCCGAGCACATTCTTGCGGTGGCCGCAGCCGGGCTGGTCAGCGCAATGCTGATCTATTCCGCGGCGACGTTTGATCAGACGATGAAGCCGAGCCGCGGTGTGCTGCTTTTGAGCTTCGCACTTTTTCTCCCGCTGTCCCTCGCTTACCGCCGGTGGATTCGGCAATATGTCGTTGCGAGCAGCGCAGGCCGCTCTTTTCTCGTGATTGGAGGCGGCGCTACGGCAAGGCATTTTTACGAGGCCTACAAGAAGTCTTCCAATGGCCAGCAACTGGAATTCGTAGCTGTGGGTGAGGAGCATGTCGGTCAGCGAATCGCCGGTGAGGGATCTCCGATTGTGCAGGGAGATCTTGCGTCAAAGTTGGACAACCCCGGTAATCGCTACAACGGAATTATCCTTGCCGAGCGAGCAGGCTCTCTGAATGACCAATTGCTCGAACGGCTCGTGCATGCGCAGTTCCAGGAAACACGCGTTTACACTTTGGAATCCTTCTATGAAACACAATGGCGTTATCTGCCACTCGGTATTGTCGATCCCTTTTGGCCGTTGCAGACGGGATTTCAATTGGCGCGTACTTCGCCTTACCACTACCTGAAACGGCTTTTTGATATCACCGCTTCAGCAACCGCGCTGGCCATTTGTTCTCCGCTGTTCGTTCTCATTCCTCTTTTGATTTGGATCGAAGACGGCGCTCCGGTTCTGTTCAGACAGGAAAGAGTCGGGCGCGACGGAAAGCGTTTTATACTTTTCAAATTCCGGACGATGCGTTGTCGCGGCGACGAGCCGGATGGGGATCTGTATACGCGTGAAGGTGACCCCCGGGTGACGCGTGTCGGGCGATGGCTGCGGAAACTTCGGCTCGATGAGTTGCCACAGCTTTGCAACGCCATAAAAGGAGACATTAGCCTGATTGGTCCGCGGCCAGAATGGAGCAAGTGCGCCGAACGATACGAGCGAAGCATCCCCTTTTATCATTTTCGCCACCTGGTGAAGCCAGGAATTACCGGATGGGCGCAGGTCAATTATCCTTACGGCGAGAGTGACAGGGACGCGGTTGAAAAACTAAAATACGACCTTTACTACATCCGACATTACTCGCTAAAGCTGGATGCCATGATCGTGTTGAAAACCTTATACACGATGCTCTTTGGTAAGGGCCGCTGAGTACGGCACGAGCGGTATTTGGTCGTATCGATTGATAAACTTTTCTTTTTCACAGCATTCCCGGTGATCTCAATCCTCTTCCGCAGGGCTTCTCGCTGGATTTTCTTTGCTGCCCTTGCCTACGCTCCCTGGGCATACGGCGCCACAACGTCGGCGACTATCAACACAACGAATTGGATATTGCTCACCGCAATCGGGCTTTGGGGAGCCGAGCTACTCACCAGCAGGCGGCGTCCAGGTTTACCTCCCTTTCTTCTCATCCTGGCTGGCGCGTTGATTTGCATCGGAGGCTGGATGGTCCTGAATGCCAAATCTATTTATGACCCGGAATTTTCCCTTTTTGTGCAACTGCGGAATGTTGCCCCGTTTTTCACCGGTTCACTCGATTATGCGAACAGTGCAGCATGGATGTTGCGGGGCACGTTACTGCTCGGAACGATATTGTTCGTCTGCGATCTGTCGCAAAGCAGTCGGTGGTTGCTGCGACTGTGGTACGTCATCGGCCTGGTCGGCGGTTCGATAGCATTTTTAGGTTTACTACAGAAAGCGACCGGAGCGCAGATGATTTTCTGGCAGCCGCCACCGCCGCCGGAATATGGAGTAACGACATTTTTCGCGACGTACTTTTACCACGGCAATGCCGGTGCTTTCCTGAATTTGGTATGGCCCTTGAGCTCCGGCCTGGTTATCCGGGCGTTTACAAGCCAATCTCGGCCAGGTATGCGCGCGCTGTGGACGATCGTTTTTGTTATAACGATCGCAGGAGTGCTGGCCAACACGTCGCGGATGGCCCAGGTCGTCGCGCTTGTATTGCTGGTGGCGATCGGCCTTCATTTTGGCCCCGGTTTATTGCGAAGACTACCCGGCGCCCGGATCAGTGTCGCTATCGCCGGCATGCTTGCTCTCGCTTTCGCACTGATTGCCCTGGCTCAGGCGATTCATCTGGAACAGCCGCTTAATCGCTGGCAAGCCATGAGCGAGCAAATTCCAGGCGATGCACGCTGGCAAGCTTCTCGCGTCGCATTGCACGCACTGCCTGGTGCCGGATTTTTTGGATTTGGTCCAGGCACATTTCGCGTTGTGTTCCCAAGCTACAACGTCGGATCTGAGCACCCGGTTCCGGGGAGCTGGCGATTTTTACACCAGGATTATCTCCAAACTGTTATCGAATGGGGTTGGCTCGGAAGCAGCCTGTGGGCGCTGCTCTTTTTCGGTGGAATCCTAGTGGGAATTTTGAGTTACCACAGGTACGCCAGGCGACACTGGATGCCGAGGAGACGGGTGATGCAGCCGCTAATTATCGTCGCTCTCGCGGGAGTGGCGACGCATGCGTTGGTCGATTTTCCATTTCAAATCGAATCGATCCAGCTTTATGTGGCAACATATCTCGGAGTTTGCTGGGGAAGTCGCTTATGGTACGACCACTCAGCGACCGCAGATGACAGGTCGAAGTCCCTGGTCAGGACGGGATACCGATGATCTAAGCCCCGTTCCCACCGTTCCCGCTGTGATCTGAACCGTAACTAACTCGGTAACTTCGGGAGTAAGCGCCTTCTTCCTTACCGTAGCCGTGCGATGCGTAGTAGTAGTAGTAACCAACTCCGCGACTACGACGCAGACGATTCAGAATAAGACCAGCCGGACGAATCCCTGATTTGGCAAGCAACGAAATCGCCCGGCGAACGGCCTGCCGCGGAGTTTTCGCTGCTCGAACCACGATGCACAAAGTCTGAACATGCGGCGTCATGAGCAGCGTGTCGCTGACCGCGAGAATCGGAGCGCTATCGATCACAACTCGATCGTAGTGCGTGCAAGCCTCCGCGATCATTCGCCCGAAAAACGGGCCAGCGAGAATCTCTGCCGGATTCGGTGAGCGCCGCCCGCCGGCAAGGACAGAAAGTTGGCCTCCCCTCTCCGTGTGGATATTTCCCGTCACAGCAATGTTCTCGTCCACAATTTGGATTTCGCCGGCGGGAATTTGCCGCGCTGCTGCCGTTATCTCGGCCTCACCCAGCAGACAATCTATGACCCCGGGGTCGACCTCCTCCTCGGAGTTATATCGAACGCTCGGAAAACGGAAAATCTTGTGCATCGTTGGCCGGCGCAGATCGCCGTCGATAAGCAGGACCCGATAGCCCTGTTGAGCCAGAGCAAGCGAATAATTTGCGCTGGTAAAACTCTTTCCCTCGTTAGGCACTGCGCTCGTGAACAGCGAAACCTTGCGCTCCGCCTCCGGGCCCAGAAGCGCGAGCGCAGCTCGTAAATTGCGGAACGCTTCGGCAGCCGGACTTTCGGGAGTCTCCACAACGACGCGGTAATTTGAACTGGCAAACGCCTTCCTGCTTTTTCGTTTCAAACGGCTGACTGGTCCCTCATCGGTCGTGTCCGGCACAGCCGAGAAGACTGGCAACCCAATGGTGTTTTCCGCCTGGTCCACCGTTTTGATTGAACGATCCAATGCATCTGCACCAAAAATGAATGCCAGCCCAACAACCAAACCACCCAGCAATCCCATGAGAATTGTCCTGGTGGGGCGCGGACTAACGGGCGATTGCGGAAGTGGCGAATGCTCGATGACGCTGACGGCGTTCGCTTTGACGTCTTTACTCAGACTTGTCTCTTTAATCTGGCGAAGAACACTCTCGTAAAGCGCCCGATCAGTTTCGGCTTGCCGCGCCAATTCCTGGTAGCCGATGGCGGTGCGATTCAGTGCGACCGCGACGCCTTGCTGATCCTGCAAGGCTCTACCGAGATTGTTCTCCGTAGCTTTGCCTTGCTCGATGGCGTTGCGCAGTAATGCGGGTTGCGCCACCACCGCTTCCCGGAGCTTATCTTTTGCATCGGCCAGGGACGCCTTAGCGGCAATCATCTTGGGATGTTTATCCTTGTAGCGCAGCGCGTAAGTAGTGATCGAAGCTTCGATCTGCCTGACCGTGCGCCGCGCCTCGGCAACCATTGGAGCGCTGGCGATACTCGGGATTTGAAGCAAAGCATCGATGTTATTTCCGCTTTTTTGGATTACTTGGATCTGCTCCAGTTCCCCTTCAAGCCGAATCCGGTCGGCTTTCGATGCGGTAAGCTTAGTGTTCAGGTCTTGCAGCTTATCTTCTACCAAGCCGCCGCGCGGCCCTCCGCTGCCTGAGCCCGATCCCTGTTGTGAACCGGTCGCAGCGGTACCGCCGCCCAGTTGCAAAGCATCGGGGTTTTTCGCTTTGTAATCAGCCACCGCCGCTTCACTCTTTTGAAGATTCGTCTTCAGTCGCTCTTCTTCTTCAAGCAAATAACGGAGCGCCTCTTCGCTCATCGACGCGCGCCGCTCGATGGAATTGCGGATGTATTCCCGCCCCACGGCTTCGGCGAGACGCTGAGCCATCACCGGATCGGGATGAGTGACATACAGATCGATCAAGCGTGTTCCTCTCCGGATCATTGGCCTTACCATGCCCGCCATCGCGCGCCCCAACCCTTCTTCGAGCGGCGTAAATGTTGTGCCGCCACTCGCGCCTTGACCCTTCGCTTCCGTCTGCGGTGTTTCTGTCTGTGGCGGCGGTGTAGACTTTTTATCCGGCACAACAGTTTCGCCCAAAAGCGCACGTCCACCGTCGGCGGCAAGACCTTCAGAGCGCACCACTCTCGAAAGCAGGGTTTGGTTTGTCAGATTCTGTTCAATCGTCCTCAGCGCCTCCTGGCTGGCCAAAAACACCGACCGCATCCGCGTCGCGGAATCGTCGCTCGGCAGATAAGTCGGCTCCTGAAATTCCACCTCCAGCACCGTATGCCCCTGATAAAGCTTCGGCGTCCGCGCAAGGTAACCGAGCGCAAGGAAAAAACCGGCCAGGACACAAATGGCCACGATCCAAATGCGCTCGACGAAAGAATGCCAGAACCGGCGAATATCGAACTTCTGCAATCCCTCGGTATATTGTGCCGTCAGGTCGGCAAGAACGGGTTTCTCCGAGTTTGTCGGAACGGAGGTAGCTACGGAAGGTTGCGAATGATCGATCACGGCGGAATATCGGCTGCAATCATACACCAACACGCGGCCCAGAAAAGGCGCACCAGCCGAAAAGTTTAATGACTAAAAAATGCTTTCCCCGACGGTAATCGTATCGCCCGGTTCGACGCGAAAACTCCCACCGCCAGTCTTGTTGAACTTCTTGGCGTTCACTTTGAAAATTTGATCCCCGTTCGCAGCCTGTCGTCGCACTGTTATTCGCTCGGGCGCTGCGATACGTGTATAACCGCCGGCTAAGGCGATTGCTTCCAAGAGATCGATGCCGCCTGGACTGGACTCAGGCATCTCGTAGTTTCCTGGCCGCCCAACTTGGCCCAGGATCGAGAACCGCCGCTTCGCATACCCAAGCAGCATGACATTGACCTTCGGGTTTACGAGATAATCCCGGCCATACAATTCAGTCAGCCTTGAGGCCGCTTGCGTCAGTGTTAAACCCGCCAGGTGTACTGAGCCGAGCAGTGGCACGCTCACATTTCCTTCGGGATTTAATCGGCCGCTGGTACGCAGATCGTCTTCGCCGAACACCTCCACGCCTACATAATCGTTTGCACTCAGAACATACCCAGCTGGTGCACTCGCTGCGCTTCCCATCGAAAAACCCGGTCTGGCAGCGGATGTGTTTGGCGCTCCGGTCGTCTGTGTTCCCGCGCCGCCTGAGGTGATTTGCCCCAACGCAAAACCTGGCACAAACGCCAATGCGAACGCAATTGGCAACCCCGATCCCTTCATCCCGATTCGTAAATGACTCAAGTCTGTCTAGAACCTTACCGACATGCGCCAGCCAACCTGATTGTCATCAAAGCTAAAGAAATTCACATTGCTACTGTCCTCGCGGTGCAGGTAATAAACCCCGGCGGTGAGCCATCTGGTAATCAACACGTCAAGTGAGGGTTCGATAAACCAATAATCGTCATTTCGGAATGCATCCACGTTGTTGTCAGCGGCAAAGTAATCCGCGTTTTCGTACCCGACTCCCACGCCCAGATAGACGCGATGGAATAAACGCTGCTGAAATCGGCCCACCACGAATGTGTTCGCGAAATCCTGGCCAGCTTCAAATCCGGAATTGTAAATCTTTCGGCCAGCGGCCAGCGTAAAAGTCGAACCGTCAAAAGGATAGTACGTCATCCCCGCTTCAAAGACGGGCGTCGTGTATGTGTTTCGGTCACCGTCAAATTGACGAAACTCCGCGCCCGCGGACGCATACAAGCCCAATTTCGCTGTCACCTCCCAATTGAGGCGTGCATTCACCTGCTCGAAGGTCTGGTTTGGAGTGGGATCGTCTACCCAGTTGTAGCCAAACGTGCCCCCGACTCCAACGGATACTTTCGGCAGCCATCGGTAGTAAAGGTAAAGGCCTCCCGAAACGGTGTAATCGCTAATGTTGTTCGGGTAAAAGTAGGTGTAAGAATCAAGTTCTCCGTCGAGATAGAGTTTGCCGGTCAGATCATACTCTGCACGCGCCCGGGTATAAAAGATGTTCATCCGGGTTGGCGCATTCGCATCGGTGTTTGCCCACAATCCGGTCGTGTCGATGAAGCTGTTGATATTTGCTGATTGGAGCAGCGCCACGTCCTGCGCCAAACTTAGCCTCAACCGGCCAGTGTTGTACCCGCCTTCGAGGTGGATCAGTTGATTGAAAGCGTCTTCCTCCGAGTGATCGACGAACAGAATGCCACTAGGCATATAATCCAGGCGCAGATAGCTTCTGCTGCGCCCCTGGATATCGCCGAAACCAAGTGTCAGTTGCGGTTCAAGCGCGAAATAATAGTCAGATGTCTTGTGGTCGTGGCTGAGATAGATGTTGTCATCCCAAACACCTCGCACCGTGAACATGAATCCATAGTAAAATCGCCGCGCCTCGGATGACACGGCTCCATCGCCTACAGCGATGTTCTTCGTGCTAAACCCGCCGTAAGGCCCGCCCGAGTTCGGTGACCCGATCACAGTTGTTTGTGCTGTGGTGTAGTTCCCCGACGAAGACCAGGGATCCGGTGTGGTGGGAAATACTTCATCGCCAGACGGCAACGGTGCGGACGACGAGGGTAACGGCTCCGCTGGAGTCGCAGGCAGCGATTCCGGTCCTGAAGGAAGCGGCGCTGCGTCGGTCGACGGCGCGGGTTCAGTCGAGGGAAGTGTTGGCTCCGTCCAGGCCGGAAGGGCCGTCTCCTCAACGGACTCCTGTGCTTGCGCAGCAAGAGAAAGTGCCAGGAAGATTACGACAACGAGTGCCGACATTCTGCCAGCAATGAAGCGGGCATTTTCGGCAACGATTGTCGCCGTTGGGCGGGCTAACAAAGGTGCGGAACGGTGATTGTACAGGGCGTAACCGGGGCGCATGGCGGCGAGACTAGAGGGCGGCCATAAGCCCGTCAATTAAAAAATCTTAGTAAAAATGACGAAATTTTGGCCGCGTTTTGGGTCGCCGAAAGAGGGCGTAGAGCACAGCTGGAAAGACCGCGATTACCATGAGCGATTTGCTTTCTATTTGTCAGCATAAGGGTTTCGCACGTTCTTAGCAGAACACTCCCAAGACATGTCAGAGTGCGAAAAGACGCTTACCATTAACGAAATCTATCACTCGGTTCAGGGCGAGAGCACCTGGGTCGGATGTCCCTGCGTTTTTGTGCGCCTTAGCTTCTGCAACCTGCGGTGCAACTACTGCGATACCGAGTACGCGTTTTACGAAGGGAATAAAAGGAGCTTGCGCGACATTTTGAATACGGTCGCGACGTATCAATGTCCATTGGTCGAGATTACTGGCGGCGAACCGTTGTTGCAGAAGAACGTTCTAGCGTTGATGGCAATGCTGTGTGACTCAGGTCACACCGTGCTCCTCGAGACCAGCGGGGCGCTTGACATATCCAAAGTCGACCCGCGCGTCCATCGCATCATGGATCTGAAAACACCTGACAGCGGCGAAGTCGCCAGAAATCTTTGGTCGAACATTGACCATCTTACTGATCGTGATGAAGTGAAATTTGTTATGGGCTCACGCGAGGATTACGAGTGGTCACGCGAGATTGCGCGGCGCTACGATCTTACCTCCCGCTGTCGTGCTGTCCTCTTCTCACCAATTTTCGGCAGGATCGATCCGCGCGAAATCGTGGAATGGATCGTCGCAGACAAACTGAATGTTCGTTTTCAACTTCAGATGCACAAATTTATCTGGAAGCCGACCCAGCGCGGTGTCTGATTATGCGTGCGCGGCTAACTAAAGACTTTACCTTTGAGGCAGCGCAGACTTTGCCGAAAGCTCCGGAAGGCCACAAATGCCGCCGGATTCATGGGCACAGCTTCAAGGTCGAAGTTTCCATCGAAGGCGAGGTGGATCCGGCGGTCGGCTGGGTCTACGACCACGCGAACATCAGCGCTGCGATGAAACCGCTTCTAAAAACTTTGGACCACGCGTACATCAACGACGTCGAAGGGTTGGAAAATCCGACCATCGAAAACATGGCAGAATGGTTCTGGAAAAAATTAGAACCTCTGTGTCCCGGCCTCAGCGAGATCGTGGTGCACGAGACACCTACTGCGCGCTGCAGCTATCGCGGTGAGTGACATGAGCGATCGGTTGGGCCGCTTGTCGGCGTGACGACTGGGAACCCGTGGTTCCCTGTTACAACTCAATGGCGTACCGCTTCAGCTTGTTGTAGAGGGTTGGTCGCTGGATCCCGAGCAGTTCGGCAGCTTTTTTCTTGTTCCCGCGACATTCCGCGAGGGCTTGAAGAATGGCGTTCCGCTCCAAATCATCAAGGGTTTGCACCCCCTTGCGCGGTAACCCGCCCAGTTCGGTTTGTTGCAATGCCGGAGGCAACTGTATTTCGGCCGGCAACTCCTTCACTCCGATCACACCTTCCCGCGCCAGCACCACCGCGTATTCGATGGCGTTTTGCAGTTCACGAACGTTTCCCGGCCAGGAGTAATCGAGCAATTTCTGGAATGCATCCGGAGAAACGTCCGGCTCCGGCTTGCCCAGTTGCTGTGAGAATTGCCTAACGAATTGACCGATCAACGGCGGGATGTCTTCCTTTCGCTTCCGCAGCGGGGGCACTTCAATCTGGAAGGTGTTTAGCCGGTAGTATAAATCGGAGCGCAGCCGGTTCTCGGCGAGCGCCTCCGGAATGGACCTGTTAGTCGCAGCAATCGCGCGGAAATTGGCCTTGATGGTCTGGGTACTGCCAAGCGGCCGAAACTCGCGTTCTTGCAACACACGCAGGAAGCGCGTCTGCAAATCCGCCGGCATATCGGATATTTCGTCAAGGAACAGCGTGCCACCGTACGCCGCGGCGATCATTCCCGGGAAATCGTGCGTCGCTCCGGTAAACGCGCCTTTGACATAACCGAAAAGCTCTCCCTCGATCATCGTTTGTGGAAACGCGGCGCAATTGAGCTTCACCATTGATTGTCCGGCACGCCGGCTTCGCGCATGAACAGTGTTGGCGATCACTTCCTTGCCAACACCGCTTTCGCCTACGATGAGAACGTTCGCATCGGAGGGGGCCATTGCCTCGATGAGTTCCCCAATTTCCTGCATCGGTTTGCTCTTGAAAATCGGGGCAGGTCGCGCTTCCGCGATCTCCAGTCGCTTCTCCAATTGCTCAGTTTTTTCGCGTAGCTTTTCTGCTTCTCGAACCAGGAACTGTTTCTCCAATGCCTTCTCAACCAGGCTAAGAAGTTCTTCCGCCGCATACGGCTTACTGATGAAATGGTACGCGCCACGTTTGATTGACTCGATGGCGTTATGCAACGAGTCGTGCGCCGTCAAAATGATCACCTGCGCGTCGGGCAACTCGGTTTTGATGCGATCGAGCATTTCCAATCCATGGACATCCGGCAGTTGCAGATCGAGCAACACCAGCGAGGGCGTATTCGACTTCAGCAGCTTCAGACCCTGCGCCGCTGTGGTCGCGGCATCCACGTGGTAACCATGACGTTTGAGTAACGCCTCCAGCGTCATTAACACCGGTCGCTCGTCGTCGATAATCAGGACGCGATGATTCTCTGTTTTCATCACTGTTCGCTGCAGGTATTACGCATGCGCGGTGGGTTACAGTTGCTTAAACTCGTCGTGCCGTGCAGTTACCCATGTTTGGAATCCAAGCTCGACGCCGGTAACGCCAGAGTCGAAACCAGTGTCGCGCCGTCCGCATCATATTGAGCCCGCAACTCTCCGCCGTGCGCTTCTACGATGGTGCGCACCCGGTTCAGGCCAAGCCCATAGTGTCTCTGCCTGATGTTTCGCAGTGGTTCCCGCCCCCAATGTTTCGTGTCTGAAGCGAAAGCCGCCTTCGGTTCATGAACACTAAACAGGAATTGCCCATCTTTGATTGTTGCTTTTGCAAGAACAGTGCCTTTGCCGCGGTCGTGCTGAAAAGCATTCGCGAACAGCTCGACAAATACTTCCTGCAACAGCTGTGGATCAACATTCAGCGTCCCGTCTTGAAGCTGCACATCCCATGTGATCTCGCGGTTTTCTTTTGGAAAATTGCATTCGATGTGGTTGCGCATGTCGGTCAGGAATTCCGCGACGGGGTAAGTGATCATGTTCGGTTCAATATCTCCCACAGCTCTCGAGAGCCGTTGCAGCGTTGAATTCAGGCCGCTGACGATTTCACGCAGACGGTTAAACTCGCTTGTGAGTTCCTGATCCTGCGTCAGTTCACTAATGTAGGCCGACTGCAGTTCGATCGCGTTCAAATCATTGCGCAAATCGTGGGTGAGTTGTCGGATAAAACGAATCGTGTCGGTCCACCGCACCGTAGAGGAATCAGCCGGATCTTGCGAAGATTTGCCTCCCATAAGCGTGCAAGTTACTTATCTGGTTCGAACGAAAATCGTTCATCAGTAGCTTCATCAGCAGGCACGACCTTAATTCGTGGATCATTGCTCGCCAGGTGCCGTAACAAATGAAAAACGTCCTCCGGATCGGCATCGACCGAGCGCGCAATCTCTTCGGCAGTTCTACTGTCGGCGGAAAGCTCGGCGCGCATTTTTTGCTGTAGCTCGAGCAGTTTTGTAGCGGCTTTCTTTCCCGCTTCAACGCCAGGCTGATCGTACGCATTGATGTCGACCAGCGAAGCGTAAAAGCCGACCGCTCGTTCATAAAGAGCGATGAGGGCTCCGATGTAAAACGCGTTCACCTCGGGAATGCTCATGGTGATGGATTCCCTGCCCTTCTCGTACAAGGCGCTGCGGGTGCCCCGCAGAAATCCTTGAAGATAATCGCCGCTCGTAATCCCATCTTCGACTTCAAACCGCGCGCCGGGCCGGTCGTTGCGCACTTCCACAAATGTCACAAAAAAATTCAGCACGCCGTCGCGCAGTTGTTGCACGTATGAATGCTGATCGGTCGAGCCTTTATTCCCGTACACAGCGATGCCCTGGTGCACGATCTCGCCAGCCAGATTTTTTTCCTTGCCTAACGACTCCATCACGAGTTGCTGGAGATATTTAGTGAACAGAGCCAATCGATCCTTATACGGGAGAACGACCATATCCTTCTCGCCTTTTCCGTTGCCAGCGTGATACCACATGAGTGCGAGAAGCATGGCCGCGTTTTGTGCGACCTCGGGCACGCGCGTGCGTTCGTCCATCGCGGCAGCGCCCGCGAGAAAAGCGTCGATGTCAAAGCCCTGCAACGCCATCGGTAGCAGTCCGACCGCGCTCATCACCGATGTGCGTCCTCCAATCCAATCAGGCATTGGAAAACGCGCCAGCCAGCCATTGGCTTCGGCATGTTTATCCAACTCGCTTCCGACACCTGTCACGGCGACAGCGTGCTTCGCGAACTGAAGTCCACTCGCGGCAAATCTCGCTTCGGCCTCCAGCATCCCGTTCCGTGTTTCTTTTGTCCCGCCGGATTTTGAGACAACCACTACGAGCGTTTGTGGAAGGCCCTCTCCGATCCTTTCAAACACGCGATCGAACCCTTCCGGGTCGGTATTGTCGAAGAAAAAGATGTCCATGGGATCATCCGGCGAGCCGAGCGCAGCTGAAATGAATTGCGGCCCCAGCGCCGAACCGCCGATCCCGATGTGCAGCAAATGCTCGAAGCGCTTTCCGTTTTCCGCCTTGATCTTTCCGGTGTGAATATCTTGTGCAAACGCTTTGATGCGCCGGATCGTGTCTTCGATTTCCGACCGAATCTGCGGGGTCGGCGCCAACGCAGGATTCCTCAGCCAGTAATGACCGACCATGCGTTTCTCTGTGGGATTGGCGATTGCGCCCGCCTCCAACTCTCCCATCGCCGCGAAGGCCTGCTCGATTTGTTGCCTCATTTTCTCGAACAGATCGTCCCGGAATTTCATCCGGCTGATGTCGAGAGAAAAACCGAGTTCGCGATATTCCAGGAAATATCGTTGAAACCGCTGCCAGAGTGACGATGAGGCCATGAGAATAGCGAAATGAAATTCGATTGCGGCGTCAAGTCGCGACAATAACTTCGTGTTCCAACATGACCGTCAGGAAACCACTGCCGCATGCAATTGCGGCGCTCCTCGCGCTCGGGTTGGCGGCGATCATCCTATTCGCTGCGCAAAGAGTCCTGATTCATCTCGAACACGCGACAATCGCGTCGACGGCTCCGGAGATTTTTGCGCTCAAAAATCAGGGACTTGTATTTCAGCGCGCCGCGGCGCATGCACCCGACGTCCTGCCCATTTACGGCAGTTCGGAATTGTTAAGACCACCGGTACCGGAACGGGGCAACATTTTTTTCCGGACCGCGCCAACGGGTTTCCAACTTTCACCAGTAGGCGGCGGGGGTGCGAACGTGTTGATCATGTTGCAAAAAGTCGGCGCACTCGGCTCAACGTTGCATGGTAAGAGGCTGGCATTCTCGCTTTCGCCCGGTTGGTTTTGCACCGCAAAGCCGGGTACCCACGGGTACAAAGGGAATTTCTCTGCCATGGCGGCGACCGAGATGATGTTCGGCGGTACGCTGGAGCTTGGATTGAAGCGGGAGATCGCTAGGCGCATGCTCCAGTTTCCGGAAACACTTGAACAGCGACCCTTCCTTGAATTCGCCTTGAGACGGCTTGCCTCTGGAAAATTGCTGGATCGCCTCGTGTTTTGCGCGCTTTGGCCGGCAGGAAAAATTCAGACTGGACTGTATGAATTGGAAGATCATTGGGCAGCGCTTCATCACATCCGACGTCAAACGAAACCGCCTCCGCAATTGCAGGAGAAACCGGTCGATTGGACACAAATCATTGCGAAAGCAAGCAAAGCAGGCCCCGCGGACGCCGCGATTTCCCGACAACTTTCGGCAATTGATCGAAAAATTACTGCGGGATCTCGTGACACGGGCTTCCTGAACGGCGTCAAGTCATCGCCGGCCTGGACCGACTTGGATTTGCTTCTGCGCTGTCTGGCAACTGTTCATGCCCGACCACTGATCCTTAGCATGCCTTTAGGTGGCCACTTCTATGATCACGCAGGTATCTCGCGCTCGGCTCGCGACGAGTTCTACAAGAAGCTTCCGGCGCTCGTGGGGCAATACCACTTTCCTGTAGTTGAATTTCAGGAGCACGATGAAGACCCTGCTTTTCTTATCCGGCAACAGCCCCATCTTACAGCGAAAGGCTGGGCATATTACGACCGCACTCTTGACGATTTTTTTCACGGGCGTTTGCCACCGCGCTGAGAATTGATCACCTTCCATCTCTCGAAACATCACGATGCGCTGCCTCCTCCATGATCGCTGAGGAATTCGCGGATAAAGTTTTACGGCTCCTGGCCTCAGTCGGTGAGACGGATGAGGTACTCACCAATCTCGATCTGCCTCTCTACGATTATCAGGTGCTCGATTCGATGAGAACCGTGCAGCTCATCCTGATGATCGAAGAGCAATTTGGAATCAAAATTTCGGCAGCGGAATTTGAGCGCGAACGCTGGCGCACGCCGCGAGCTGTGATCGCCGATCTCGAGCAACGGGTGCGCCTGTGAACTGGCTGGAGCGACATCCCACGCTGCATCGCGTGCTGCTGGTTCTTTATTACCTGGTCGTCATTTTCGCTTTGATTGCGATGTATGGCCGCGGCGATTTCCACACGCCGCCCTTTGTGTACCAGGGTTTCTAGTGAATCTGATTCAACGAATCGATCACCGGGCGGCAGCAACACCGGAAGCGATCGCACACGTTAGCGGTGATAGCATTCTGACCTACGGCCAATTGCGTCAAAACTCCGACGCTGTCGCATCGTACCTGACACAGCACTTGGGCGAGGATGGCAGGCCAATCGCAGTGCTCGGCCATCGCGAGCCGGAAATGTTAATCGCCTTCCTTGGCGCAGTGAAATCCGGCCGGCCGTACGTGCCGATAGACACTGCATTACCGCAAACGCGAATAGATCAAATCGTGGAAAGTTCCCACGCGGCGCTGGTCCTGACTCCTGATCAGATCCGGCGCTTTTCCGCAAATCCATCGCGCGTCCTTACTTCAGTCGTCGGGAAGAACGACCCGTTTTACATTCTGTTCACCAGCGGCAGCACCGGCGAACCGAAAGGGGTCGTCGTCACCCTTGCCTGTCTTGAGCATTTCATTGGCTGGATGTTGACCGAGCAGCAGTTCAGCAAATGCGGAGAAGTGTTTTTGAATCAGGCGCCGTTCTCGTTCGATCTGTCGGTGATGGATTTGTATTGCAGCCTAACGACCGGCAGCACGCTTTTCAGTGTTACCCGCGATTTGATCGAAAATCCGAAAAACCTGTACCGCAGCCTGGCAACGTCCGGAGTCACCACCTGGATTTCGACTCCTTCCTTTGCCCAAATGTGTCTGGTCGAGGACAAGTTCGCCGATGCCATGCTGCCCTGCGTACGCCGATTTTTGTTCTGCGGTGAAACACTCGCGCCGCAAACCGCAACTCAACTTCTCGCGCGCTTTCCGCAAGCGCAGGTTTGGAACATGTACGGTCCTACCGAGGCCACTGTCGCCACGACCTCCATTCACATTGATGCCGAGATCCTGGAAAAATATTCCCCGTTGCCGGTGGGTCGCGTGATGCCCGACGCAAAAATTCTGATCATGGATGAGAACGGCACTCAGCGATCCGAAAACGAGCGCGGCGAGATTATTATCGTGGGACCGAACGTAAGTCCCGGTTACCTTGGGCGCCCCGATCTCACAGCTCGTGCTTTTTTCGAATGTGGTGGCTGGCGCGCATACAAAACCGGCGACCTCGGCAGGATCCGTGACCAACTGCTGTTTTTCGAAGGGCGCCTGGACGAACAAATCAAGCTCAGTGGATACCGCATCGAGCCCGGAGACGTGGAAGCGAATCTTCGTGCGCTGCCGTTCGTTCGCGATGCAGCCGTAGTTCCTGTGATTAAAAATGGCGCTCCTCAATCGCTAACCGCATTCGTTAGTCTGGTGGCGCGAAATGAGAGCGCGGATTTCAAATTGGCGCATAACCTGCGGAACCAGCTCGGTGAACGGCTGCCCGCCTACATGTTGCCACGCAAATTTGTCTTTCTCGATGCATTACCGATGACAGCCAACGGCAAGGTGGACCGAACCGCGCTTGCCAAGTCGCTGTGATCCCCTACGCCGATTTCACGTACTTCGTCCTGCTGCTTTACGTGGCGGTGCCGACAGTGATCCTCGGCTTATTTGGCCGCGCCGGCTGGCGCTGGGCTCTCCTGGTCACCACGCTTATGCTCATCGTGCAGTACCACGATGTGCTGCATCTGCGGAAACATTTTCCAGTCAGCGAAATCTGGCTCGTACTTGCATTCGCGTTGTGGCAATGGCTGATCGTCCGGGGATTCTCAGCTGCGGGCGCGCGCGCAGGCTGGTTGTTCTACTGCGCAATCGCGCTCAGCCTGCTTCCACTGGCACTGACCAAGTTGATTCCGCTCGTCTCACCAAAAACTCAGTTTGGATTTCTTGGAATTTCTTACGTCACATTTCGCGCGCTCGACATCGTATTTTGTCTGCGCGACGGCGTGATCGTCAGACCGGGAGCACTCGATCTCTTCATGTTTCTGTTTTTCTTTCCGACGATTTCCGCCGGCCCAATTGATCGTTATCGGCGGTTCGTTTCCGACTGGAGAAAAACACGGAGCCGCGCTGAGTTTCTGACGGATGCCGACTTTGCAGTGCATCATTTCTTCCGGGGATTGTTCTACAAGTTCATCGTCGCTGCGCTAATTGAACAACACTGGCTCAACCCAGCAGCACGCAGCGGGAGCTTAACTGCGCTGGTCAGTTACATGTACGCCTATACTTTTTATTTGTTCTTCGACTTCGCAGGATACAGCGCGTTCGCTATCAGCATCAGTTATCTATTTGGCATTCACACCCCGGAAAACTTCGATCGGCCCTTCCTCGCACGAAACATTCGTGATTTCTGGAACCGCTGGCATATCACCCTTTCGTTCTGGTTTCGCGATCACGTTTACATGCGCTTCCTGCTCGCCGCCGGCCGCGGCAAATGGTTCAAGAGCATGCATACCGCCGCGATTCTCGGATATTTTCTGGCCTTTGGGTTGATGGGCCTGTGGCATGGCATTGAGCCGCATTACATCGTGTACGGTCTTTACCAGGCCACGCTGCTTTCAGGATTTCACATTTTCTCCAGCTGGAAAAAGCACTGGCGCGGAGGTCCGCTTTGGAATGCATTCGCCCTCTTCATCACCTTCAATGCCGTTTGCTTCGGAATGCTAATTTTCTCCGGGCGCATCGGCACTCCGCCAATGGCACAACCGCCGCTCCCAAAATCGGCGGCGTCTAGCTCTTCGGATTTATAGGGAAGTGCTTGTTCTTAAGTTGCTCGGGCACGGCTTTGGTTTGTTCTGCTTCGATTTGTTCGGCCGCGGCATTTAGCCAGTCGTATGCCTCGCGGCTTTTGGCGGCGCGACACATGTACGCGGTCGCGTGCGCGAGAGGGATTCGTGCCTCCGGCATGCCGACAAATTCTACTGCCTGTTGTGTTGCGATGGCCAGCGGCAATGCTTCGGGATCGGCAAGACCAACATCTTCGCTGGCAAAAATTACAATCCGCCGCGCGATGAATCGAAAATCTTCGCCCGCATGCAGCATCTTCGCCAGCCAGTACATCGCGCCTTTTTCGTCGGAACCGCGCATGCTCTTAATGAAGGCGCTGATGGTGTCGTAATGTGCGTCGCCAACGCGATCGTACACGATCGCCTTCTGCTGGATGCTTTCTTCGGCAACTGCGAGGGTGAAATGAATAGTAGCATCGGCATCTTGCTGATTCTTTTTGTCTACGGACAAAGACGCCCGCGCCTCAGGTGGCGTGGTCAGGACTCCAATCTCGAGTGCATTTAAACATTTCCGCGCGTCGCCGTCGCTGAGCTTGGCCAGATGTTGGCGGGCGTCCCTGTCCATCTTCACGTTGTAATTTCCCAGCCCGCGTTCTTTGTCGGCTAACGCGCGTTCGATCAATTCCTCAAGTTGTTCGACGCTGAGCGATTCGAGTCGAAAAACCTGCGAACGCGATACGAGCGCGCTGTTCACGTAAAAGAATGGGTTGTACGTGGTTGCACCAATGAGCCGTAGATTTCCTGCTTCCACATCTGGAAGAAGGATGTCCTGTTGGGCCTTATTGAAATGATGGATCTCATCGACGAACAGGATCGTCCGTTGTCCGGATGTGCGAAGCCGATTGGTGGCCGCTGCAAGCACGCGACGCATTTCGGCGACATTGCTTTCGACACCGCTTATTCGAACGAATTTCGCGTGCGTCATCTCGGCGATGATGCGCGCCAGCGTCGTCTTTCCGGTGCCTGGCGGCCCATAAAAGATCACGGAGGGCAACCGGTCGGCTTCGATAGCACGACGCAACAGTTTGCCGGGCGCAAGAATGTGTTCCTGGCCGACGAATTCTTTGAGTGAACGCGGCCGCATCCGCGTTGCGAGCGGCGCAGCGGTGTCTGCAAGTTCAGTCTCGTGCGCCTCTTCGAATAGATCCTGCACGAAGGAAGAATAAGCTCCCCGGCAGAATCGTGCATCTTCTTGTAGCCTGACGGCCAATCTTTGATCTGACCTGGCGCTTTCAAATCCCGCTCCCAGCTCTGTAAGCGCCGTCATCCCGAACGAAGTGAGGGACCTCACGTTCGACTCTAACGGCGGACAAGCTCACTCCGTAGCCATGATTCCATTCAGAGATCCTTCGCTCCGCTCAGGATGACAAGCTTGTTTAAACGTTAGGTTCTGGTGATGACCGGGGCTACGATTGCAGCTTGCACTGTGAACAGGCGATAAGCGAAAACTGCGAGTAGATGAAGCTGCTGAGTGCGCCGCGTCAGCCATTCGTTGGTTTGGCGCTGATGGCCGCGACCGGAATTGCGGCGGCGGAAATCGTGCCCCTGCGATCTATTCCGCTAATTTCGGCAGCGACAGTTCTCGCACTCTGCATTCTCGTTGCACTCTGCTGGCCGAAATTGGCGCTGACGTATGTCATCGTCGCGGCTGGTTTTTTTCTGCTGCACAAATTCGCGACAACGAACGCCCCGGGTCAGCTACTCGCGGACGAACTCGGCGAGCGGCCACGCGTCGTCACAGTAGTCGGATGCGTGCTCACTGAGCCGAAGATTGCGCCGAGCGGATTCGCAACGTTCCTGCTCAAACTGAAATCAATTGAATTCGAAGGCAGAAACGAATCCACGCCCGCAGTCTGGCAGGTCCGGTGGAAAGGCGCGCCGGAATTCGGCGACGAACTGAAACTTTTTGGAACGGCCGAGCCGATCGCCCCGCCACGAAACCCGGGCGAGTTCGATATGCGCGCCTATCTTGCGCGGCATGATGTCCGCCGGATGCTCTTCGTTCGCTACCCCGAAGATGGGACGCTGATCCGTCACGGCGCCGGCAATCCGATTTTGCGCGCTGCACAAGCGTCGCGCACATGGATGCAGAACGCGTTGTCCCGCGGGCTCGACGATGCGCCGGAGGTGAAGAGTTTCATCAACGGAATCGTGCTCGGCATTCGGCACGACACCCCACAAGACATCGAGGAACCGTTTCAGCAAACGGGCACCATTCACCTTTTTGCGGTGGCCGGCTTGCACGTGGGAATTGTGGCCGCGCTCTTGTGGGTAGTCGCTACAATCGCGCGCCTACCCCGGAAACGCGCAGCGGCATTCATCATTCCGTCGCTTTTTTTCTATGCCACGGTGACCGGGCTGCACATCCCCGCATTACGCGCAGCGGTAATGGCTTCAATTCTCGTCGGTAGTTACTTCTTCGAGCGAAAAGCTTTTCTGCCAAACAGCCTGGGTGCAGCGGCGTTCTTCATTCTCTGCTGGAATACGAACGAACTGTTTTCAACCGGGTTCCAGCTCTCTTTCGCAGTGGTTGGCGCAATTGTGCTTTTTGCTAACCCGTTCTTCAGATTTTTCCAGCGCCGTGCGACTCCGGATCCTTTTCTGCCGCAAAGCCTGGTGCGCGGTCCACGCCGATGGATGCACTCCAGCTATGAATGGCTTTGCCGTGGCGCATCTGTGTCAGTTGCGGCCTGGATTGGTTCATTGCCATTCATTCTCTGGTACTTTCATCTGGTCACGCCAATTTCTTTGCTGGCGAACCTGGTCGTTGTTCCGATCGCATTCTTTGTCCTGGCCGTTGCGCTGCTGTCTTTGATAACTACGCCGTTGCTGCCGTGGGTCGCCCTCCTTTTCAATAACGCCAATTGGACGTTGGCCACGCTGGTCATGGGCATCGTTCATCTATTTGCGCAGATTCCCGGCGGACACTTTTATGTTGGAGAACCTGACTGGGGCCGCAGGACCTCCGCAAAGATGACCGTGTTAGACCTCGGCGCGGGCGCGGCCATTCACGTTAGAGTGGATGGCAACGATTGGTTGATCGATTGCGGGAGCGAACGCAGTTATGAGCGCGTCGTCCGCCAGTATCTGCACTGGGCAGGAGTAGATCGCTTGACAGGCCTGGTGCTCACCCATGGCGATTCGCAACACATCGGTGGTGTCACACAATTGCTGACCGATTTTCCAGGAGTTCGTTTGATCGATAATCCTGCGCCCGATCGTTCGGTCATTCATCGACGGCTCTCCCGGATAGTGACTGGGCTGGAAAGAGGACGACGTAGAGCTGACGAGCTGGCTGCCGGCGACAATTTTCAATTGGCGCGCAACGCTGTCGCGCATCTCTTGTTTCCGCCGCCCGGCTTCGCCGGAGCCACAGCAGACGATCAAGCGCTCGTTAGCCGGTTAGTCGTCGCACAGAGCACAGCCGTTTTGTTCATGTCGGATAGCGGCGAGGAAACCGAACGGGCGTTGTTGAGCAATGGTTCGGATCTGCAGAGTGATATCCTGATAAAAGGCCAACATCACTCTGGAATTTCCGGTTCTGCTCAATTTCTCGAGGTCGTTCGGCCGCGCCTGATTATTGCCAGCTCAACCGAGTTTCCGGAGCACGAGCGGATCAATGAACAATGGGCTGAGCAAATTCGCGCTCGCAGCATCAAATTGTTTCGCCAGGATGAAACGGGTGCAGTGCAATTATACTTTTCAGGCGACGAATGGAGCGCGCGCGGCTATGTGACTGGCGAAGTTTTCCGAAGTGTCAGCCGATAAATCGGCGCGCTTTGATCGCGAAATTTTCTTTCGAACTTGGTCACCGGAAAGATGAAGTCGTTTGGCAACTGCGGCTCAACTTCAAATTGCCGGTCAGCACAGCTCAATCTTTCTATTTGTTGAAAATAATCGAGGTGATCGGTCGCGACGCGTAGCATCCCGTTTTGCTCCAGCGCAACAGCAATCGCATCCAAAAAATCGCGTGTGAATATCCTTCGACAGTGATGCCGCCGCTTCGGCCAAGGATCGGGAAACAAAAGATAAAACGTTCCCACCGAACATTCAGGCAGCAGATCGCGAACAGCGAGTAAGGTGTCCGCGCGGAGCACTCGTACGTTTTCGATCTTCTCTGCTTTGCGCCGAACTTTCTCCACCCGTTTCGTTAACCGCTCGATCCCGAGAAAGTTTTTTTTCGGAAATTGTTGCGCCATTTCGCAGAGAAAAGTGCCATCGCCGCAACCAAGATCGACGTGCAGCGGCGCTTTGCGTCCGAAAAATTGTACGACATCGAGTCGCGCTACGCGCGGCTTGGAGATCGAATAGTCCATAGAGAAAATTGTCGGCGAAAGATGGGGATTCAACCCACGCAGGATTTCGGCTGTATCGCGCACGAAAAGCGTGCTTTGAAGTGCGGCGGCTTGACGCCGCTTTTGCAGTGGCATGCGATGCCAATTCCGTGGTGTAACTTTGTGATAACTCCCGGGATGTCTCCAGCCTCCGGATGAAGCTATGGCTGGCAGGCGACTTCGCTCGACATGACGGCGTTCGTGTAAGATGAGTAATACAATGAAATCGATGTTGTTAGCTGTGCTTTCGTTATCGATTGCAGGTATCGCGGCGGCGCAAAATCCGTCCCCGGCGGAAACCAGGACTGCCGTTTTCGCCGGCGGATGTTTCTGGTGCATCCAACCCGCATTCGATAAAGCACCGGGGGTGATCAAAACCGTGGTGGGCTATTGCGGCGGGACTGAGCCAAACCCGACTTACAAGGTCGTGACGTCGGAAAAAACGAAGTATCGCGAATCGATCGAAATCACCTACGACCCGTCGAAGATTTCCTACCAGCAGCTTCTTGATATCTACTGGCGACAAATCGATCCCACCCAGGCCGACGGCCAATTCACCGATATCGGACCGAGTTATCGCGCCGCGATTTTTTATGGCAACGCCGAAGAAAAGAAAATCGCGGAAGCTTCAAAAGAGAAACTTGCGAGCTCAGGAAAATTCAAAAAACCGGTTGTGACCGAGATTTTGCCGGCGATGAAATTTTGGCCCGCGGAAGATTATCACCAGAAATATTATCGCCAAAATCCGGAACATTTCGAAGCTTTCGAAGAAGGCTCTGGCCGGACGTCATTCAAGAAAGACAAGTGGGGCGGGCAGGAATAGGGAGAGTCCCCGTCACTCCTAACGCTGTCATGTTGAGCGAAGCGAAACATCTCGGATATTTATTTATGGATCGCACCAGATTGGATGTGAGATTGAAAGCCTGGTCGCGCTCGAAAAGATTCGGGGCTGCGTTGCAGCTTCTCCCGCGACTGCGGGATGAGAATGACACCACGACATGTTTTGAGTGCTTCATAGCATGATTGGAACACTGGATTCGAAAACTCCGCCGGGACCGCTGGATCAAAAATGGCGAAATCATCAAGATCATTCACGATTGGTTAGTCCAAATAACCGGCGAAAACTTGAAATCATCGTCGTAGGCAGCGGCCTCGCAGGTGGCTCGGCGGCGGCGACTCTCGGCGAGCTCGGATACCGGGTGAAATGTTTTTGTTTTCAGGATTCGCCAAGACGCGCGCATTCGATTGCAGCACAAGGGGGAATCAACGCGGCGAAGAATTATCAGAACGATGGCGACAGCGTTTATCGCTTGTTTTACGACACGATTAAAGGCGGCGATTTTCGTTCCCGGGAAGCGAACGTTTATCGGCTGGCAGAAATCGCTAACAACATCATCGACCAATGCGTGGCGCAAGGCGTGCCGTTCGCGCGCGAATACAGCGGCTATCTTGCAAATCGTTCGTTCGGCGGCGCGCAGGTCTCCCGGACCTTTTATGCGCGGGGCCAGACCGGCCAGCAGCTCTTGTTAGGCTGTTATCAGGCGCTCTGCCGCCAGGTCGCCTCCGGCACGGTGAAGATGTTTCCATACACGGAGATGCTCGACCTCGTGATCGTCAACGGCCAGGCCAAGGGAATCGTTACTCGCAGCTTGCGGTCCGGGAAAATGGAAAGGCACGCAGCAGATGCAGTCGTCCTCGCGAGCGGCGGCTACGGAAACGTGTTTTATTTGTCCACCAATGCGCGTGGCAGCAACGTCACGGCGACGTATCGCGCTTACAAAAGAGGCGCACTCTTCGCTAATCCCTCCTTCACACAGATTCATCCCACCTGCATTCCTGTCAGCGGCGACTATCAATCGAAGCTCACGCTGATGTCGGAGTCGCTCCGCAATGATGGCCGCGTCTGGGTTCCCAAACGCAAGGAAGATCGGTTGACGCCACCGAATGAAATCCCGGAACCCGACCGCGATTATTATCTGGAGCGCAAATATCCCAGCTTCGGCAATCTTTCTCCGCGCGATATTTCATCGCGCGCCGCCAAGGAAGTTTGCGACGAAGGCCGCGGTGTCGGTCCCGGCGGCCGCGGCGTTTATCTCGATTTCGCGGATGCGATCAAACGGCTTGGTGTAGAAACGATTCGCGAGCGTTACGGAAACTTATTCCAAGTATATCAAAAGATAACCGGCGAAGACGCCTACAAAGTGCCAATGCGGATTTATCCCGCGGTGCATTACACAATGGGCGGTCTGTGGGTGGATTACAATTTGATGAGCAATGTGCCCGGCTTGTTCGTCATTGGTGAAGCGAATTTTTCCGATCATGGCGCAAACCGGCTCGGAGCCAGTGCGCTAATGCAAGGACTGGCCGATGGCTATTTCGTTTTGCCTAACACGTTGCCGAACTATCTCGCCGGCCAAATGGGAAAACGACCCCCGCCCGACTCGCCCGAGTTCGAACAAGCAGAGCAAAGTGTTCGCGCTCGCATCGAAAAACTACTGAAGGTGAACGGCACGCGCTCGGCCGATTCGTTTCATCGTGAGCTCGGTCTTCTTCTCTGGGATAAATGCGGCATGTCACGTAACGAACAAGGCTTGCGCGAAGCGCTCCGAAAAATCCCGGAATTGCGCCGCGAGTTCTGGCGCGATGTGCGGGTACCGGGAGACGAGAAAGATTACAACCAGTCGCTCGAGCGTGCCGGGCGCGTTGCGGATTTCCTCGAATTTGCCGAGCTAATGTGCACCGATGCGCTGGAGCGCGATGAATCTGCCGGAGCACATTTTCGCGAGGAACATCAAACACCAGATGGCGAAGCGTTGCGAAATGATGAGACCCATGCCGCTGTGTTCGCGTGGGAATTTGAAGGCGAAAATCAATCTCCGAAATTGCACCGTGAGCAATTGCATTTCGAGACCGTGCATTTGACACAGCGGAGCTATAAATAGTTTTAGTTGAGAGTTGATAGTCGACAGTTCTCCAATGCGGCCATGTTTACCTTTGAACGATTAGACGTTTGGCAAAAGGCGATTGGATTCGCGGACTTGGTTTACAATCAAACGCGCCATTTTCCACCTGAGGAACGATTTGGCCTGACGAATCAAATGCGACGCGCTGCGGTTTCGATATCCTAGAACATCGCGGAGGGAACGTCACGCATGTCGCAAACTGATTTCGCACGATTTATCGAAATTGCGACGGTTCGGTTTTTGAGGTCGTCTCCCAATCGCTCATCGGTCGACGGCAAGGATTCCTCACAGACGAAGCTTTTGCCGCACTGTATTCAGCGGCCGATGAAATCGGCCGGATGCTAAGCGGTCTATGAAAATCATTAAGCGCCTAAAGTCGCGCGACGCTCATCTGTAAAACTATCAACTATCAACTATGAACTTTCAGTTGCGAGTCTGGAGACAACGGGATCGCAAAGCTCCCGGCAAACTCGTCGATTACGACGTGCACGACATTTCACCGAACACTTCGTTTCTCGAGATGCTCGACATTCTGAATGAAAATCTGATCCGAACCGGGGGGGAGCCCGTCGCATTCGATTCTGATTGCCGTGAAGGGATTTGCGGCACCTGCTCGCTCACGGTCAACGGTGAAGCACACGGTCCCGATCATCCGGGAGCGGTGTGCGAGCTTTACATGCGAAAATTTCAGGACGGCGACACCATCACGGTCGAACCCTTCCGAGTCGGCTCGTTTCCGATCGTTAAGGATTTAGCGGTCGACCGGAGTGCGCTCGATCGGATCGTCCAGGCCGGTGGATTCATCTCTGCACGCGCAGGCTCCGCGCCGGAGGCGAATTCGATTCTCGTTCCCAAGCATGATGCCGATCTGGCGATGGAAGCGGCAGCGTGCATCGGCTGCGGCGCGTGCGCAGCAGCCTGCCCGAACGGATCTGCAATGCTGTTTGCGGCTGCGAAAGTTTCGCACTTATCCTTCTTGCCGCAGGGTGCTCCCGAACGCGAGCGACGCGTGTTAAGGATGATACAGGTGATGGATGACCAGGGATTCGGTAACTGCACCAACATTTACGAATGCGAAGCAGTGTGTCCCGCGAAGATTAGCGCCAGTCTCATCGCCAAACTCAACCGCGAATATGCGCGCGCACAATTTCGGCGGCGGCTCGGCGAATAAGGGAACGCACGCATTTTGCGTGCTGGCGAATGCATTCTGCATTCGCGAACTTTTCAAGATTGTTTCGGCAGAATGCCAAACCAGCAGGCTGTAAGCGTGCGCTCCCCAGATTGGCTATCGCGTGTTGCACACGCACGTCCACAGTTCCAGATCCAACTCTGCTTTCGCGCGGATGACCAATCGATCGCTATCTGCATCCTCGCGAAGCACGGCGAAAACGGTGGAACCCGAGCCGGACATTAACGCAGCGCCGACTTCTGGTTGCTTGAGCAACCACATTTTGATTCCTGCCAGAAAGACGAATTTTTCGAAAACGGGGCGCTCCAGATCGTTCGCGAAGGTTTGACCGCCGAACGCTTGAGCCGCGTATGGAATGCCGGGAATTTCGCGCGACCCTAGCCAGCGAGAATAGGCCCACGGCGTAGGGACGTTGAACTCAGGCTTCAACAACAACAATGATAACTTTTCCCGTAACCTGCTCGGGCTCACCAATTCGCCCCGGCCTTTGCAAAGCGCGGCGGATTGAAAAATGAAAAATGGAACATCCGAACCGATTGTCTCGGCCATTTTCGCCAACGCTTCACGCGGCAAGGTCGTGTCGAACAGTTCGTTGAGGGCCAGCAAGGTTGAAGCAGCATCGCTGCTTCCACCACCCAAGCCGGCGCCGTGCGGGATTGACTTTTTAAGCTCGATCGAAACACAGCTTGTGATTCTCATTTCTTTGAAAAACATATTCGCTGCCCGCACCACGAGGTTTGCTTCGCCTTTCGGAACCGACGAATCGTTGCACCGAAATGCAATTTTCCGTTTGCTGGTGCACCGCTCGATTTTGATCTCGTCATAAAGCGAAATCGGCGCGATCAAGGTCTCGATTTCATGGAAGCCATCACTGCGGCGCTGAAGGACTCTCAGGGAAAGATTGATCTTCGCGGGTGCGAGGACTTGCATAATCCGCAATTTGCTCTGTCATTCCGAGCGAAGTCGAGGAATCTCTTGCTCCTGCTCGAAATAGAGAGATTTCGCGATTTCGCTGATTATGACAAACGTCGCTGACAAAATCATCGTTGCGCTGGATGTCGCCACAAAAGAGAAGGCGCTTGCGCTCGTTAAGCAGCTCCAGCACGACATCTCTTTTTTTAAGATTGGGCTTCAACTTTACACTGCCGAGGGCCCCGAAATTGTGCGCGCCGTTTTAGCGACTGGCGCAAAGATTTGGCTCGACCTGAAGCTGTACGACATTCCCAATACCGTCGCCCGGGCCGTTGAGTCCGCGAGCACTCTCGGAGTGCAGATGATCACAATTCATTTGAGCGGCGGCAGCGAAATGATCCGCGCCGCGACGACCGCGCGCGCCAGCAATATGCTTGTACTGGGAGTGACTGTTTTGACCAGCTCCACTGAACAAACGCTTCGCGAAATTGGCATCAATGACACCGTCGAGAATCAAGTAATCCGTCTAGCCAGGTTTGGCGCAGCGGCCGGCGTCGATGGGTTCGTGGCCAGCCCGCATGAGATCAAAATCTTGAGAGCCGAGTTTGGCGACAGAATTAAAATTGCGGTACAGGGCATTCGTCCGAACTGGGCAGATCCGGGAGATCAAAAACGTTTCATGACACCGCGGGACGCACTGGAAGCCGGCGCAGACTACATCGGGATCGGGCGGCCGATCACGAAGCATGCGCAACCCCGCGAAGCCGTGGCGAAAATTCTCGACGAATTGTCCAACTAGTCATGTCGAGCGAAGTCGAGATATCGCCCGGCGTTTCGGCGGGTGATGCCCCGGGAGTTCTCCACGTCGCTGCGCGCCGCTCGGAATGACAAAACAGTTATTTGCCAAACTGAAGGTTTTCCACGATTCGACGGCCCATCCGGCCGCGATGAACATGGCTGTCGACGAGGCGCTGCTGGAATCGGCAACCATTCCGATCATTCGTTTTTATCGCTGGCGTTCCCCTTCCCTGTCGTTTGGATATTTCGGCAAGTTTTCTGATGTGGCGGTTTACGCAGCGGAGCGCGAGTCAGTTCGGCGTTGGACTGGCGGCGGAATCGTTTTGCACGGAGACGATCTCACCTACTCGATCGTCATTCCAGCGGCAGACGCGGCCTTTAACGAATCGTCGATCGTTATCTACGAGAAAATTCATCGCGCTTTAGCCGACGCGCTGAACGAAATCGGCGAACATGCAGTTGTGGCCTGGGGCATCGAAGCCGGCAGCATCGCGGTATCGAAGCACGCCACCGTTAGCGCCAGCGGTTACAATTGCTTCGAAAAGCCGGTTCACGCCGACGTAATGATGGCTGGTCGCAAAATCGCGGGAGCAGCGCAACGCCGCACACGTCGCGGTCTGTTGCAGCAAGGAAGCATCCAAGGCTTAAGTGTGGATACTCATCTTGCCGGAAAATTCGCACACGCTCTGGCAACCGATTGCACTGGGTCCGAGATCGATGAACAAATTTTCGGACGCGCTCGCGAGTTAACTCAGCAAAAATACGGAACGGATTCGTGGTTGCGAATGAGATAGTGGATGCGTTCAAAGTGTCGATTCGTTCTTTAGCAAGCTAGAAGCTTGCTCTACCCTATCCGCGCCACTATTCTCGCCTCGTGGAACTCTTCGCCCGCACGGACGGCAGGACGAGTCGCCGCGCAGTAGCGAAGGCGAGCGGCTCCCGTGTGCTTCGTTTGGCTGAGGTGGCGGGGTTAGTCCAGCCGCATCTCGAGAAGGTCGAGGCGCGTATTGCGCAGCAAGCCGCGGCATTCGATCCCGCAATTGAAGGTTACGTCCTGTATGCGGTCGGAAGCCGGGGTAAACGCCTTCGGCCCATGCTGGCCCTGCTTGCAGGCGGTGCCACCGGAAAAATCGATTCCGGGCATGTCGATCTTGCGGTGATCGTTGAGCTTATTCACATCGCCACGCTGGTGCATGACGACGTAATGGACGAAGCACAACAGCGCCGAGCGCAACCGACCGCGAATGCGCGGTGGGGAAATTCGCTAAGCGTTTTACTAGGCGACTGTCTTTTCGCACACGCACTTACCCTATCTACGAATTTCGAGAACTCCGATATCGGCCGTGCAATCGCGCGTACGGCCGCGACGGTTTGCTCCGGCGAGATGATTCAAACGCAACGCAGGTTCGATCTGAACCTGACGGTTGAGGATTATTTGCGGATCGTGCAGATGAAAACCGGATCGCTTTTCTCCGCGGCAGCAGAACTGGCCGCGATTATCAGCGAGGCCGATCCGAATGTGATCGAAAGATTGAAGAATTTCGGATTCCAAATCGGAACTGCCTATCAAATTTACGATGACTGTGTCGATCTCGCCGGCACAGAGAGTGTAACCGGCAAAACGCTCGGGACGGACCTGCGCAAAGGCAAATTCACATTGCCGGTTTTGAATTTCCTGCGTTCCGCTTCGGAGTTTGAACGCGAACGTTGTTGCCAGCTTGTGCTGGACGAAAAAATCGAAGAGATGATTGAGCTTCTCAAGAACGGCGCAAACAACGGCGCATTAAACGAGTCGATCGGAGCGGGCAGCGATCTGATTCGAAAAGCGCAGCGCGAATTCGATGGTTTCGCCTCAAATCGTTATTCAGCCGCTTTGTTCTCACTCGGTGACGCGTTGTGCGACATGTTCGATCAACTGAGGGCGTAAGATTCCCGTGATGGAGGGTCGAGCTCCCGCGAGACCATGATTTGGCGTTCGCAGGAACTCCGCATTCCGGACCCCAGATATGCCGCAGCTTAAAATTCGCGAGATGCCGCAGGACGAGCGGCCCCGCGAAAAGTTGCTTGCCCGAGGGGCAGACGCTCTCAGCAACGCCGAGTTGATCGCGATATTGCTGCGCACCGGCCGGCGGGGCATGAACGTGGTGGATGTCGCTCGTGAGTTGATCGGCAAATACAGATCATTCGGCGAATTAAGCCGTTGTTCAGTCAGGGAGCTTAGCGAAATCAAGGGAATCGGTCCGGCCAAAGCCATAGAGCTGGTGGCAGCCTTCAACCTGGGAAAGCGCTTCACCCAGGAATCGCTGTCGCAGCAAAAACTCGATTCACCGGAATTGATTTACAAACTCCTCGGAGACGAAATGCGGATGCTGCGTACCGAAGCTTTGCGCGTTGTTCTGCTCGACACACGGTATCGTTTAATGCGAGTCGAATCGGTGTCAGTAGGAAGCATGAATGAGAGCATCGCGCATCCACGTGAAATTTTTCGACCGGCAATTACGTACTCAGCGTACGCAGTCATCGTCGTGCACAATCATCCATCCGGCGATCCGTCGCCGAGCCAAACGGATCACAGCCTGACGCGGCGCCTGGCGGAAGCGGCCGAGCTTCTGCAAATCAAATTGCTGGATCACATCGTTGTCGGCGCTCCATCAGAAACCACTCCCGGCTATTTCAGTTTCAAAGAGGCGGGCGTTTTATGATGGCGAGACTTCCATGGACGCGATTTTTGCAAGGATGTTTTCGCCTCTCCTCTTGCTCGAGCGGAGAGGATGAAGGTGAGGGGTTTGAACGATCTCGCTTTCAATCAGTCCTCACTCTCCCCCTCTTATTTGGACAAGGGGAGGCGATCCGTTCGCTCCGTGTCGCACAAATCTTCTCAGGGCAAACATGAGCAGCACGAAGGTTCATTCGACCGCGATGGTCGATTCGAATGCAAGACTCGGCCCTGACGTCGAGGTCGGTCCGTTCTCGATCATTGGACCGCTCGTGAGAATCGCCGAGAAAACGACCATCCAATCGCACGTCGTAATTGAGGGTGAAGTCACGATTGGCGGCGGAAATTTCATCGGACATGGCGCGATCATCGGTGCCCCACCGCAGGATGTTTCCTTTTCGCCGGACCGAAAGACGAGAGTCGAAATCGGGAACAACAACATTATCCGCGAGTACTGCACGATCCATCGCGGCAACCCCGACGGAAGTGCGACCAGGATCGGTGATAAGAACTTCCTGATGGCTGGGGCGCACGTTGGTCACAATTGCGCGATTGGCAACAACGTGGTTATCGCGAACAATTGTTTGCTCGCCGGCCACGTTCAGGTAGACGACGGCGCGTTCCTTGGCGGCGGATCAACTTTTCACCAGTTCATGCACATTGGCCGCCTGGTGATGGTCCAAGGCAGCTCGGCATTCGGGAAAGATCTGCCGCCGTTCGTCCTCGCCGCAGAGCGCAATTTTGTTTTTGGGCTGAATGTCATCGGACTGCGCCGCGCCGGCGTAAGCGAAAAAGACCGCGACGAAATCAAAGCGGCATTCAAACTTGTATATCTCAGCGGACTGAACATCTCGCAGGCACTGAAGAAAGCGGACACGATCAGTCTTGGCGCGGCAGCGCGCGAATTCCTGGGCTTTGTCGCCGGTTCAAAGAAGCGCGGTATTTGCCCATTTAGACGCGGCGCCAACGACGAAGTATCGGGTTAACGACACACGCAGAACATCCCGCAGCGCTAAACTTAACCGCCTTGCACCGGCGGCATGATCGCGATTTCCTCTCCGGGCTTTAGGTTGTAATCGCGATCCACAAACTCCAGCCCTGCACCTATCAAAATGCTTTTGTCGTGTGCGCGGAGCCCGGGTTTTTGCGCATAAATCTCTTCCAGCAATTCGCGCACAGTCGCGCCTTGCGGAAGCTCAGCCTCTAGCTCTCGAATTCCAACAAGGTCGCGTAACTGCGCATAGAATTGTACTCGCACTTTCATTGTTCTGACTCCGGACACGACATCATTTAATGTGTTTTCGGGCGCGGCCAGGATTTCAACCCCGGAGCGCAAACTTACAGTTAATGCTGCGGGATGTCTCGATTTCGCTCGACATGACGGTCAGGCGCGCTCTAACAATTCTTTTCTTAACACGCCAATGTACGGGAGGTTGCGATAGCATTCCATAAAATCGAGCCCGTAACCGACCACAAATTCGTCATCGATCTCGAATCCGACGTAATCCGCATGAGCGTCTCGCGCGCGCCGTTTTGTTTTGCTCAGCAGCACACATACTCGAATGCTGCGTGGCTTCGCGGTTTCCAGTTTCTCTCGAACTGCTGCCAGCGTGTGACCGGTATCGAGGATATCATCCAAAACAACACATCTCGCCCGGCAACATCAGGAACGGTCGACTGCTTGAAGATGACGTCACCGCTCATTGTTGTTTTTCCGTGGTAAGTAGCCACACCCAGGTAATCCAATCTCAAGAACAGCGGAATGCGGCGCAGCAGATCTGACATAAACATCAGGCTGCCCGTTAAGATCGCGATCACCGTCTGGTCGCGCCCGGAGTAATCGGCCGCGATTTGCGCAGCCATTTCATCGATCCGTTTGTGAATGGCCGGTCCGTCAAACAGCACGCGCTCGATATGGCCTTGCATCAACCTGAATAGGCCATCAGCCAGCGGAGAGATCAACGTGCTGCGCATCCGAGACTCACTTGGGCATGTTTGTCATCCGGACCGAAGTGATGGAATCTCTCGTTGGTTTCGCGCTACGCGTCCGATTTCAACAAAGATGTCTCAAATCCGCTCGACATGACAGAAACGAGGTTGGTTCAGAAATGCACGTTTACCACGATCAGCTAGAAGTGCACACGCATGGCAAACGTCTCTACGAAATCACGGATGAAGTGCAATCGAAGATCGACAAGGACAAAGTTCAAAACGGAACCGTCACGGTTTTTGTGCAGCACACCAGTTGCAGCATCGTCATCATGGAAAATGCCGATTCCACTGCCCGTGGCGATTTGGAACAATTTTTCGAGCGGCTCGTCCCGGAAAATGCCGATTACTTTATGCACGACTCGGAAGGCAGCGATGACATGCCATCACATATCCGGATGGTATTGACCCATACCAGCGAGACGGTGCCCATTGCGAAAGGCAAAATGCAGTTGGGCACGTGGCAAGGCATTTTCCTTTTTGAACATCGCCGCGCACCGCATCGGCGAAGGATCTTGATCACCACGATCGGCGAATAATTGTAGCGACGGTTCGTGACCGCCGTTCTCTCGACGCGGAGCTCATAGAGCGCCGCTACAAAAGGTCGTAGATCGCGTTGATTAATCGAAGTGATTTGTCGTTAGGCAGAACGGATTGTTCCATCTGGTTCATCACATACGCGAACGCAATCTTGTTTTCCGGATCGGCAAAAGCATGGCTTCCGCCAGCACCGGGATGCCCGAAGGATTTTGCGAATGGTCCGAATAATCTGCGCGCTCCACCTCGTGAGTCTTTCATGAAACCGGCTGAGAATGCGGTTGGTATTTGGAAGACCCGATCCGTGCCGTCCGACAACATCGTGGTCATTCGTTCGATTGTTTCTCGGGGGAAAAAAGTTTGGCCATTCAGTTCACCGCCATTGGCAAGCATGGAATAGAATTTTGCCAGCGCCGAAGCCGTCCCAATACCACCAAAGGAAACGTTCGGATACGACCGGATTTCTGGATCATTCATTTTGCTGATGGCATTCAAGCCATAAGGGGACGTAAACGTTTTCCTGGCCAACGTCCCAGGCGTGACGAGATCGCGATAGAATTGGGCTGGCTCGGGCGGCTTGCCGCTTTTTGCAGCGTAAATCGTGGCGACTCGCGAATTCTCGCGTTCGGGCAAACCGATCCAGAAATCGAGTTCGAGTGGTCGCGCAAAATTTTCCTGCCAATAATCCGACAGGGTTTTTGCCGTTATTCGTCGAATGAGTTCGTCGAGAAGGAATCCAAAGGTGCGCGCGTGATACCCATGCGCAGTTCCCGGCGGCCACAAAGGTGCTTGCGCTTCCAGCGCCCGAATGACTCCGCCGTAATCGAGCACATCAACGCGCTGATCCAAAGCGCAAAGCCCGGCCTGATGGGAAAGTAATTGCCCGAGCGTGATCTTATCTTTGTTTGCCTGGGCAAATTCCGGCCAGAACTCGGCGACGGTCTGATGGAGTTCAATTTTCCTTTGTTGTAACGCGTGCAATACACACGCACTGCCAATTCCTTTCGTCGCAGACCAGACCAGCACGAGTGTGTCGGCTGTCCACGCTTTATCGTGGCTCGCGTCGCAAAATCCGCCGCAAAGATCGACAACAGGTTTTCCGTTTTGCCAAACGGAAATGGCCGCGCCGAGTTCTCCAAGCTTCTCAAAGTTCTCCTGGAACAGAGGTTGAAGTCGTTGATGAAGTTTCTCTGAATCGAGCTGCATTGCTAAGACAATGGCGTCTGACACAGACGCCCTACAGTAAGAGCTCTTCTAATTCTGCGAGCCGGCGTTCGAACAACGTCAGTGTGCTTTCGACCGGAGCAGGTGTCGCCATATCCACGCCTGCAGCCCTGAGTGTTTCGAGCGGGAATTTGGAGCCGCCCGAACGCAGGAACTCCAGATAAGCCGCGACACTGCCCGGCTCACCGGAAAGTACGCGCTGTGATAGCGCCACGGCAGCAGAGATTCCGGTCGCGTACTTGTAAACGTAAAATGCATGATAGAAATGCGGGATACGGAGGCATTCCAGATCAAGATCAGGATCGAGCACAAAATTCTCGGCAAAATATGCTTCCAGCAGCTTGTGATATTCCGATTTCAACACATCGAGTGTCAGCGCATCCCCGCTTTCCTCGATGGCGTGAATGGTTCTTTCGAATTCCGCAAACATGGTCTGCCGGAACAACGTGCCGCGCAGATCGTCGATCTCCCGATTGATAATGTAAGCGCGCATCTTCGGATCGTTGGTCGTGCCTAGCAGGTGATGCGTCAGTAATTCCTCGTTAAACGTCGACGCCACCTCCGCAAGAAAGATCGGGTACTCGTAATCCTGAAACAGCTGCGAATTTTGCGAGAACCAACTGTGCATTGAATGACCAGCCTCGTGAGCAAGTGTATACACATCCGCAAACACATCCTGCTTGTAATTCATCAGGATGTAGGGCGGCGCGCTGTAACTGCCGGAGGAAAATGCCCCGCTGCGTTTGCCCTTATTCTCGTAACGATCGCACCAGCGCCTTGAGCGCAAACCTTCCGCGAGTACCCGCACGTATTCCTTCCCTAGCGGTGCGAGCGCGTTCAACACCATTTCAATCGCTTCAGCGAAACTGAATTTCGTCTGGATCTCCGGAACGAGCGGAACGTACGTGTCGTAGTGATGCAGCTCGCGCAAACCAAGTACGCGACGGCGAAAATCGTAATACCGAAATAGCGGCGCCAGGTTCGCGCGAACAGATTGGATCAGACTGTCGTACACGCGAACCGGGACATCATCTGGAAACAGCGCCGCTTCGAGCGCAGATGGATAATGTCGTGCTCTGGCACGAAATACATCCGCCTTCACCGAATAGCCGAGCGCAGCGGCAAGCGTGTACTGATGATCGCGAAACTCAGCGTAGAACTGGCGGAAAGCGTGTTTGCGCAATTCAGGGTCGCGCTTCACCAGAAACGAACTGAACGAGCTTTGGCTCAGCGGTCGCTCGCGCCCAGTCTCGTCGACGAGTACGCCGAACTTCATGTCGACATCGGTGAGTTGCGAAAACGTATCGTCGTAGCCGCTCAGCGCGACGCTGCTCAGCGCAAGCAGACGTTCTTCCGGCACGGAAAGAACATGTGGTCCCATTCGCCGGATTTTGTTCAGCTTGATCCGCCAATCCTGCAATGCCGGGTTTGCCAGGAATTCGCGAAACCGCTCCTCATCGATCGCCAGGATTCCCGGAACAATAAAGGCCGCTGCTTCGCCGATTTTGGTGATCAAATTCTGTACCTGCCCGATCCGGGCGAGGTATTCGTTATTTGTGCTGTCCTCGGCCGCTTGCAACGAGGCGTAGTGATAGACGCGCTCCATTTTCTGCTCGAGCGCCTTCTCAAATTCGAGAAGGTCAGCCAGTGTCTTCGCTGATTCTCCGACTCTGTCTTTCCATTGATCCAGCTTTGGACATTCACGCTGCACCCAGGCAAAATCCTCCTGCCATTTGCTCACGTTGGCGAACAAGTGGGTCAGGTCCCATTTGTCGGTCTCGGGAATGTTAGCGCGAGTTGGAATTTCTGAAGACATTTGGAAACGTTCAACGTGCAAGGTGCAACGTCCAACGGGAATCGAAAACGCGACAGTGTAGCGGCGGTCTATGACTGCCGCCGGCGCTCACAAAGCGCAACTACAGCAGCGTGCTGCGCGATCAATCTGAGCGCGCGTTGAGTAAGTGCTTTGCCCGGAGGAATTTTATGCCATGGCGATGCACCGGAAGGATGCGGCAACGGAATCAGATCGAAACGGTTCCCTGCATGGGTAACAAGGAATTTGCGGCCGATTACGCCTTCCAATTTCGGACACTCGACAAATCGCGCGATCGCCAGCCGACCGACCGGAATGATCAGACGCGGCTGCAAAATTCCAATCTCGTTGTCCATCCAGGATGCACAGTTACTAATTTCATTCGGCGCCGGGACGCGGTCGCTGCCGCCGGAACTTTTTCCAGGGAAACAACGGCAAACCGCGGCGAAATAAATTTTCGATCGGACAGCCGCTTCGTCCATTCCGCAAAATTCTTCGAACCAACGGAAGAGTGTTTTACCGGCAGTATGAGCAAACGGTCGTTTCAATGTCGGTTCCCGCGGGCCGGGCGCCTGCCCAATGATCATGACGTCGCTAACCACCGCGCCGCCGGAAACCGGTGTCGATTGCATGCGCGGGCAGCGCCGGCAGCGCAGCAGCCGCTTGATGTGCACCTCAATTAATTCCTGCCGACTTGCTGTAGTCATTTAGGATTCACAAGGGGAGCGAAAACGCCCCGCTCTCCAAAGCACTTGGTGCGAAACAAAACAAGCCCGCGATATGTTTTGCGAAGTTTGGGACTACGCACACCTCCTCGCGTCGCATTCAGCGGCGGAAGATTGAGAACAGCGAGAAAATCAGGCTGAGCACAATGCTCACGACGATGCACGTAACGATGGGAAAATAGAACGAAGAATGTTCGCGCTCGATCCGAATGTCGCCGGGCAGCCGGCCCAACCATTTCGGGGCGAACCCACTCCATATCACCAGACCTATAAGCGTCGCGATCACACCGATGATCACAATGAATTTGCCCAATTCGCGCATACTTACGCTCGCATAACGGACACAAACGGCACAACGGATGTGACGAAATACATCTGCATCCGTGATGGACGCTTGTGCTCGTCCTGCGAGAAACCATTGCGCGAACTGCACAGACGCACAACGTTGAGCACATGCCGGTACAGTTTCGCGATTATTACGAGACACTTGGGGTGCCGAAAACGGCGAGCGAGGACGACATCCGCAGCGCGTTTCGAAAGTTGGCCCGCAAGTATCACCCGGACGTAGCCAAGGACAAAAAAGCCGCTGAAGAAAAATTCAAGGAGATCAACGAAGCGTACGAAGTCCTGAGCGATCCGGAAAAGCGAAAGAAATATGATCAACTGGGCGCCGATTGGAATCGCCCCGGCGGTTTCCAGCCACCGCCGCAGTGGCAAGGTCAGCAACCTGGTGGCGGATTTCACCAATGGGGCGGCGATGGTGGCGGCGGCGTAGAGTTCGAGTTCGGAGGGACCGGATTCAGCGATTTCTTCGAAGCGTTTTTTGGTGGCGGACGCGGTCGTTCCGCATTCGGCGGATTCGGAGGACGCGCTGCAACAGCCGAGCGGGGCGCCGATGTCGAAGCCGACATCATGGTCACACTCGAGGAAGCGCTGCACGGCTCCACCAGGACCGTCTCGCTGCGACGCGCGGGTTCAGACAAGGTGGAGCAATACCAAGTCAAAATTCCCCGCGGCGTTCGAGAAGGTCAGCGAATCCGATTGCGTGGTCAGGGTGAAGCCGGTGCCCGTGGCGGAAAAAGCGGTGACCTTTTTCTCCGAGTGCGATTGGCCAGGCATCCGGATTTTTCAGTCGAAGGCAGCGATTTAATTCACGAGGTTCGAATCCAGCCAATGCAGGCTGTTCTTGGCGCCGAATTGCTTGTGCCGACTCTCGAAGGAAAAGTGCGCCTGAAAATTCCATCCGGTACACAAGGTGGCCAACGGTTTCGCCTCCGTGAACGCGGTCTCCCGGGAGTCTCTGGGAAACGCGGGGATCTCTACGTTGTCGTTCAGATCAATATCCCGAAAAAATTGACTGACCGAGAACGGGAACTCTGGAGCGAGTTGGCGAAATTGCACAGTGCGTAACAATTTTTATGTCGAGCGCAGTCGAGACATCCCTGATTTATTCTCTTTTCCGTGACACCTGGCTGACAAACAATTAGAGATTCCTCGACTTCGCTCGGAACGACACACCTATGAAAATTTCTTTGGGTTCAGATCACGCCGGTTTTCGTTACAAGGAAAAAGTGAAAGAATTGCTGTCTTCGCTTGGGCACGAAGTAAAGGATTGCGGCACATTCAGCGAGGAACCAGTGGACTATCCACTGTTTATTCGTCCTGCAGCGGAAGCAGTCGCACGTGGCGAATGCGATCGCGGCATTGTGTTCGGCGGTTCGGGCAATGGCGAAGCGATGGTCGCAAACAAAGTGCACGGTGTGCGTTGCGCACTTTGCTGGAGCGAAGATTCGGCCCGGCTTTCGCGGCAACACAACGACGCAAACGTACTCTCGATGGGTGAACGTTTGATTCCCGAAGACCTGGCCCTGCAGATTGTACGGATTTGGCTGGAGACAGGGTTTGATGGCGGCCGCCACGAACGACGCGTCGCCATGCTAAACGCGATGTGATCTTTGGCGACACATTGAGCCGAACCGGTGTACCGGCTCGCATCCCAACGAAAAACTGCAGCTAATCTTTGTGCCGCGTTCGCATCCGGCCAAAGCGGGATATTTAGCTAGACCCGATCCTATCTGACGCACACGCGTCACCTCAATCGATCGGCGCACACGGCGATCAAAAACACCGCGCTCACAAACGCGTTACTCTGGAAAAATGCGCGATTGATCCCAGCCAGGTCGCGCTTTTCCGTCTTGTGCTCGTAATAAAGGGCCGCGGCGATCAGCGGCAACGACCAGTAATAAATGGCCCCGAGCTTCGCGACGAAACCAAAGCCGATGAGCGCGACAAAGGTCACAAGATGCAGCCCCTGCGCGAGACGCAAGCTGCGGGTAATCCCAAGTTTCACCACGAGCGATCGAATCCCTTCGCGCCGATCAAAGTCATAATCCTGCGTGGCATAGATGAGGTCGAATCCTGCGACCCAGCAAATCACGCCTGCCGCAAGGACGACGGGCGCTGGATCGATCGTTCCGGTTTGCGCGATCCAAGCCCCGATCGGAGCGATGGCTAACGCCAAGCCAAGAAAAAAATGCGTCGCACTCGTAAACCGTTTTGTGAGCGAATAGAAAAAAATCAACGCGAGCGCAACCGGCGCGAGAAGGAAAGTCAACCAATTGATCGATGATGCGGTCAACAGGAACCCGGCAGAGCTAAGCGTTAGCAAAATGACCGCCGACAATTTCGGCACGAGCAAGTGTCGTGAGGCGGTGCGCGGGTTGCGTTGATCGAGCGACCAATCAACGAGCCGGTTGAAGAGCATGGCTGCTGTTCGCGCGAACACCATGCAGAGAATCACCAGCAAAAGGATCTTTAGCGATGGCCATCCGTTCGCAGCCACGATCAGCGCAGCAAGAGCAAATGGGAGCGCGAAAATTGTGTGCGAGAAACGAATTAACCGGAGAAATCGACCCACCCGCCCATTTGCAACTTGCGTCATTGGAACAACACAGAGCTTGTAGTTCCGGAGAGCACAGGCTGGAAGTCTCGGGTTGCCGGCGTCCCACCGGCAATCGCTGCCGGACGCAACTCCAAAGTCACTCGACGCCTACCCATGTCTGGTGAAGCTGCCGAGACCTGCAGGCTGGCAGCCCGCGCTGTCTGGAAAAGACGGCCACCGCAGCTCTGATGGACGCATGCCCTCGAGTCAATCGCGAAGCTGTCAAGGAATGCTCATTCTCCCGCGTGATGCGGCTCGTGTGTTTTCTGCTCGGCCGGTTTTTCGGCTGGCGCTTTATCAGGCTCGAGCCATTCGGTGTGAAAGATGCCTGGCTTGTCGATTCGCTCGTAAGTATGCGCACCGAAGAAATCGCGTTGCGCTTGCAGAAGATTGGCGGGAAGCCGGGCGGACCGATAACTATCGTAATACGCCAACGAAGCAGAAAACGCCGGAACGGGTACGCCAAACTTGATCGCAGTCGAAACCACGAGCCGCCATTTTGGCTGCGTTCTCTTGATAGCCCGGGTGAAATACTTGTCGAGGAGAAGATTTTCCAATGCAGGGTTACGCTTGTACGCTTCCACGATCCGGTTCAAGAATTTCGCGCGAATGATACAGCCACCACGCCAAATCGTGGCGATGTCGCTGAGACTTAAATTCCAGTTGTAGGTGCCGCTCCCGGACCGAAGAAGCTCCATCCCCTGCGCGTAGGAAATTATTTTAGATGCGTAAAGAGCGTCGCGTACAGCATCGACGAAACGATCGCGGTTGCCTTTGAACGTTCGCGCTCTCGGCTGCGGCAAAATCTTCGACGCTGCAACGCGTTCTTCTTTTCGTGACGAGACCACGCGGGCTTCGACTGCAGCATCGATTGTGGAAATCACGACGTATTGCTTAATGGCCGCCTGAAGGGTCCATATACCGGTTCCTTTCTGGCCGGCCTTGTCGAGGATCACGTCGACCAACGGCTTGCCTGTTTCGGGATCGATTTTCCGGAAAATCTGCGACGTAATTTCGATTAGATAACTCTCCAGCTCGCCCTTGTTCCACTCTGCGAAAGTCTGTGCAAGTTGCACTGCATCCATTCCCAGGATGTCCTTCAAAATAGCGTACGCTTCGCAGATCAACTGGATATCGCCATACTCGATGCCGTTGTGCACCATCTTGACGTAATGACCGGCGCCGTCCGGTCCCATGTACCGGCAACATGGCTCGCCATCTACTTGCGCTGCGATTTTACGGAAGATTGGAGCGATGATGTCCCACGACTCGCGAGAACCGCCGGGCATAAGCGACGGCCCCTTAAGCGCGCCTTCCTCGCCGCCAGATACCCCCATGCCTACAAAATGAATTCCCTTGTTCCGCAATTCTTGCTCCCGCCGTTGCGTATCAGTGAATAGAGAATTCCCGCCGTCGATGATCACATCGCCTTTCTCGAGCAGCGGGGCCAGCTGTCCGATTACGGAATCGACAGGCGGGCCGGCTTTCACCATCATCATGGCTATGCGCGGTTTTTTGAGCGCCCCAACAAATTCCTCCAATGTGGTGGTGGGCTGAATGTTTTTCCCTTTCGCGCGCTCAGCAGCGAATTTTTCCGTGACCTCAGTCGTCCGATTGAATACCGCCACCGAAAAACCCTTCGATTCCATGTTCAGAGCGAGATTTTCGCCCATCACCCCGAGGCCGATCAGGCCAATATCACATTGATTCGTGTTCATTTTTGTATCTCCTTGTGTGGCTGCTTAACCAGAATCAATCACTGTAACGAGCAGTGTAAACGCATGGCAAATGTGGTTTGTGAAATTTCGGTGACAGAGATACCGCTTGCCGCGGACGCAATCGACGTCGCTGGCGCCGGCGCGGTTGTTGATTTCTGCGGCATCGTCCGGCCAATGGAAAACGGCCGCGAAATTGTAGGAATCGATTATGATGCACATCATACGATGGCGGAGCACCAGTTGAAACAAATAGCCGGACAAGCCGCAGATCGATTTGGGCTCAACCTTGTGCGCATTCATCATCGAATTGGTTTCGTTGCAGCTGGAGAAACATCTTTGTTTCTGCGAGTGGCAAGTGCGCATCGAAGCGAAGGCTTCCGGGGGAGCCAATGGATTGTCGACGAGTTGAAGAAGAGAGTGCCTATTTGGAAGCGGCCGCGCTTTAAAGCTGCAGCCGGCACCATTGATGCCGGACATTGCCGCGGCCAGTTCAAAGGAGCGAAAGACAAACCGGGATCGGCGATCCCGGCTACAATATGAATTGGGCGAACCGACTTACCCTTAGCCGGCTGGCGTTGACGATACTGTTTGTAGCCTTGCTCAGTTCGTCCTGGCGTTATGCGCGCACCGCTGCGCTCGTGATTTTTTTGATCGCCGGTCTCACCGATTTCATCGACGGCGAGATCGCACGCCGCTACGGAGTCATCACGAACTTCGGTAAATTGATGGATCCGCTGGTCGATAAAATTATGGTGGCGGCGGCATTCATTTCGCTCGTTCCTCTGAAAGCAGTGCCGGCATGGGCGGCAACAACGGTTGTGGCGCGCGATTTTCTGATCACTGGTCTGCGGCTCATGGCCACCGCCAAGGGCCGAATTCTGCCGGCAGAAAGCCTCGGCAAGCAGAAAACTTCCTGGCAAATCGTTACGATTATTTTTTTCCTGGCATTGCTATCGATCGCGGAACTGAAGTATGCGAACGACACGCCCGCCTGGTGGCTGCAGGCGTGGGAAGAAGCCGGTCCGGTTTTGGTCTGGATTACCGTCGCACTTACCATCTACTCGGGATTCGGCTATGTATGGCGAAATCGCGAATTGCTCGCGTCAGATCAATAGCGACTCACGGCAATCTGAAACGGATTGAGAGTTCCTACTACGAAGCGTCTGCGAGATGTGTTTCATCGTTCCAAAGACGCCACGCTCGCTTTCACCACAAGGATCGCGATTAACACAAAGCTGCGTTCGATTGGCGAAATGACTGAACTTTCTATAGACACAAAAAACAAACGGGTCCGACTACGGCTCGAACTGCTCGGGGAACAGGAACCGATCGACATCGATATTTTGCGCTACAGCCTGAAAGAGGAAGACGGAACGACTTACATCACCCTCGAAGAGGTGCAATCGTCGCGTGAATGGCTAACCAGCGCACTGCGTGAGTTCGTTGTCGGTGAGGATTTGGTGATCCCCGCCAAAGCCGGTGCAGTTCTGAAATTATTGGTGTGAAGGCTGCTATTCAAAGGGTAACGCCAAATCTTCGTCCAAAGTGTTATGTCCTGACGATGACGGGGCCGAGGCACATTGAGGGGTCCTCGGCTCGGCCCTTTCTTGGGGGGCGTCCGGAATTTTCGCTGGCAACGACCCCTGGTCACCGACAAAGCCCGTCACCGCCACCATTTGAATCGCAAAGTTCCGCATTTCGGTTTGGAATTTTTTACGCAATATCGCGACCGAGTAAGGCCACCCAGGTGTTTACCTCCGAAATGGGATCAGGAGGTACCGGTCCATTACCCATAACCGTGAGCGGAAATCTGCGATCTCCTCGATCGCAAGGTTGGGGGATTTTGTCTCTGCCCATCGGGAAGATATTCTCCAATCGTGGATCACAGCGGTTGATCAGCACCCAAGTATCTCCAGTTCGGACAACCTCACATCCACGCAACTGCTTGATCATCTGCCCGAGCTTTGCACCGAGCTGGCAGCGTTGCTCAAGCAACCGAATGCCAAGGAGATCCAACGAGAGGCAAGACAGGATGCCAGGGCACACGGTTGGAAGCGATGGCGACAAGGTTACAAGCTGGAAGAGCTAATCCGGGAAATCTGCCTGATTCGTCGAAATTTCAATGACAGATGGCTCCGGGCTTTCGCTGCCATGGACGTGCGGTTCGATGTGGATGCGCAAAGTCTTGCGCGGCGAATTGTGGAGTCTTTTTTCGATAACGTCATTATCGAAGCAACCGTTCAATTCGTTGGGGAACACGAGCAAGCTCTGAAGCAATTGAATGCTCAATTGAAACCGAGACGAACATCCAATGCAGAGGTGGTTCAGCGCATTACCCATCTATTGCGTGAGCCGTTAGGCCCTTTGTTGGTCGGACTCGAAGTCCTGCTGCGTGAAGAAAATCTGTCGCCACGAGGTGTCGAGATGATCGAGGTGCTCCAGCGCAGCGTGAAGAAAGAAGCCCAGGCGATTGAGGAACTGCTGCAGTCCACGGAATTGTTCGAAAAGAATGCGCCTCAAAGCAGTTAAAAGCCCTGGTGATTACTCCGATTGAGTGCTGGTGGAAGATTCATTCAGCGTTGAAGCCGTGAGTTGGTCCGGCATTCTGAGCGCAGCGAAGCGGAGTCGAAGCTGCAACGCACAGGACGCAGTCCGAGAGGCCGCGCGTTCAATCCCGCAGTGTTACGCATGCCTGCACCACGGTATGCTGTTACTTATCGCCGCCGAACGCGAGAGGGAGTTTGCGTTGGCTTGGCTCGAAACAGTGATCGAAAGAAATCTTCGACTCGCCGATTAGAGTCTGGTTTTCTCACGCTTTGGCCTCGGCTGCGGTGCCTGCTCCGGGGCCGGCTTTTTGGTGTCCCTGCAGGAGTGCTTGTCGGTTCCGCCATGGCATACACTGGTGGGAGGGTCACGTCTGGTGTAAGGCTTGGCTGCGCGGTAGCGTCCGGAGTTGACGATGGTACCTCAACCGCCATCGCCGCAGATACAGGTAACCTTTGTGGATCGGCGGACCAATTCTCATGCGTTGGTTGCTTCGGAAGAAATAGTGCAATCCCAAAAGCGACTGCGACAGCCAGCGAAATCATCGCAACGCCAATTGCCCAACGCGCCAGGCGCTGAGCTCGCCTGTAGTTGGCGTCTCCATGTCTTCCGTCAATTTCGCTGCGTATCAGAGTCAGCCGTTCGGCTGCCATGATGAGTTCATTTGGAGGAACAGCGGGATCAGACTGCATCTTGGAGAAATAATCCTGGCAATCCCGAAGTTCATTTTCCGAAAAGAGATGCAGCTTGCCGGGGTTTGTACGCTCCACCAGTTTCCAGAAATTGGGTCGATCAGCGGTCACCTGCCCATTTGGAGAACGCGCATCCACCAACTACAAATCGCTTGCGAGAGGTTCGCGACGTTTACCAGAGTAATTGCGCGAGGCCGGGCGGGGTGGCTGCGCCGAAGAGCTAATCGTCAGACCCTCGGTGGCAAGTGGCCGTTATTCCAATCGATTCAATACTGGGAAGGACAATGAGCGGGCAGCGGGGATCGAACCCGCATGGCCAGCTTGGAAGGCTGGAACTTTACCATTAAGCTATGCCCGCATCGGAGAATGAACACGAAACAGTGGCAAGCAACGACTGACTAGTCAAAGCGATTGCGTCGCGACAATCGCGGTTACTGAATTGAGGTTCAATCTTCGAACGCGCTTGCGACCAGCGTGGCGTTATGGCCGCCAAACCCGAAGGAATTATTGAGCGCGAATCGCACTCTCTTTTCACGGGCCACGTTAGGCGTGTAATCGAGATCGCATTCTTCGCCCGGATTTTCCAGGTTGATAGTAGGCGGAATGACAGAGTCGCGTATGGCCAGCGCGCAGGCGGCCATTTCAATCCCACCCGATCCGCCTAACAAGTGGCCGGTCATGGATTTCGTCGCACTGATCGGAACGGTGTACGCATCTTTGCCAAAAATTTGTTTGATAGCGCGCGTTTCGCAAAGATCGCCGATGTCAGTGGAAGTGGCGTGCGCATTGATGTAATCGACCTGATCAGGTGATATTCGCGCATGCTCCAGCGCCATTTTCATGGCACGCGCGGCGCCTTCCCCATCCGGAGGCGGCGCAGTCATGTGGTAGGCATCGGCAGACACGCCGTATCCGGTGATTTCGCAATAAATCTTTGCGCCGCGCGCTTTGGCACGTTCCAGCTCCTCCACGACTACGACCCCCGAGCCTTCGCTCATTACAAAACCATCCCGGTCGCGGTCGAAGGGACGTGAGGCGCGCTCAGGCTCATCGTTGCGCGTGCTGAGCGCCCTCATGGCTGAGAAGCCCGCCACGCCGATTTCGACAATGGAAGCCTCAGCGCCTCCCGCCAGGAAGATATCTGCGTCACCGGACTTTATGATTCGCCACGATTCGCCGATGGCGTTGTTCGAAGTCGCGCATGCGGTAACGATGCACAGATTCGGGCCACGTAGGTTGAACTCCATCGAAATGGCTCCGCCAGCCATGTTGCTGATCAACATCGGGATCGTGAAAGGCGAGTTTCGGCCCGGTCCCTTCGTCAGGAGAATCTGCAATTGGTCCTGCAACGTTTTAAGCCCTCCGATTCCGCTGCTAACGAGTACGCCGAAACGATCGCGGTCTTTCAAATTGTCGACATCGATCCCGCTATCGGCGATGGCCATTTTCGCAGCGGCCATTGCTAGATGCGTAAATCGATCGGTACGCCGGACATCCTTTGGATTTTTGAAAAACGGCTTGGGATCGAAATTGCGGACCTGTCCCCCGATTTTGCAGTCGTACCCTTTGGTATCGAACGTGTCGATGATACCAATGCCGCTGACGCCGTTCTTCAGATTGGACCAAAACGTTTCGAGGGTGTTGCCAATGGGCGTGATAACACCCATACCAGTGATAACTACTCTGCGCTCAGGCATGACGATATGTCGTTAAGAGTTGAAGGCGCAGCCTCAGCTGGTCCCCATCCCGACGTTCTGCACAGTCTGGAAGAGTTTTCCTTCCGTCCTGATTGAAGGCGCGATGATGATTTCCGTCTGCTGGAACTCGGGAAGATTGCGTGCGCCAACGTTGCCCATGCAAGTGGTGATTGCGCCAACAAGATTTTGGCTACCATCGTCAACTTCGGCCGGGCCGAAGAGGATCTGCTTCAACGAACCGGTTGCGCCCACCTTGATCCTCGTTCCGCGAGGCAGATTGGCATGCGGAGTTGCCATGCCCCAATGGTAACCGCGCCCAGGCGCTTCCAGTGCCTTGGCAAACGCGCTGCCCACCATCACCGCATCCGCACCGCAAGCCAGTGCCTTGCAAACATCGCCGCCTTTGCTCATGCCGCCATCGGTGATGATCGGCACATATCGCGATGTTTTCTTAAAGTACGCGTCGCGCGCTGCCGCGCAGTCAACTGTGGCAGTGACCTGCGGAACCCCAAGGCCAAGCACGCCACGCGAAGTACAAGCTGCTCCGGGCCCGACACCAACCAACACCGCAGCCGGCCCGCATTCCATGATTTCGAGAGTGACATCGTACCCCACGGTATTTCCCACGATGACTGGGATACGCATGTCCCGGCAAAATTTTTCAAGATCGAGCGACTTGTACTCAGATGAAATATGGCGGACCGTCGAAACCGTGCTTTGCACGACAAAAACGTCGGCTCCAGCTTCCTGTGCGATTCTCCCAAATTCCGCGGCACGCTGGGGAATCGAACTCACCGCAGCTACAACACCGGCGTCTTTGATCTGCCGGACGCGCGCCGCGATGAGATCCTGTTGGATCGGTTCCTGGTAAATCCGCTGCAGGAGCGCAGTGATCTCCGATTTACTTGCATCGACAATTTTCTGCAGCACCTCCTGCGGGTTTTTATACCGGGTTTGCACCCCTTCTAGGTTCAAAACGGCCAGCCCGCCAAGTTTGTTCATCGCGACGGCGAAACCAACATCCACCACGCCGTCCATGGCGCTGGCGAGAATTGGAATCTTCATTTCGAGCGGTTCCCCCGATTTACGAGGCAAACGGAAGGTGATGTCGACCTCGTTCGGGTTGATCGTCACGCGCCCCGGTACAAGCGCGATTTCGTCGAAACCATAGGTCACGCGCGCTTTCCGGTTTCGGCCTATCCACATTCCCATGTTAAATGTTCTCCATCCTGAATCGTTCGTTTAAACTTCCGCAGTGTGGGCACCGGGGAAGCAGCGCATCCGTACGATCCTCAAATTCGAACGCGCAAATCACGCAACGCAACCGGTGCTGAAGAGACCGTCGCTCTCGCCGCCGGCGGTTCCATTCTCCCATTATCCAGAATAGAAACACGGCCGCAAGAAAAAGCAGCAGATAAATGGTGATAAGAGTAGCAAGACTGACGCGGATCACGGCGTGGCGGTTGCGGCTGCTGCTTGCTGTGGGCGTGCGATGTCGCTGCCCCAGTGAACGGTGGCCGTGCCCCAAACCAAAGCGGACTCGGATTTGCCGCGGGCTCTCCTGCTTTGTGGGAAACGGCTACGGATAATCTGTAACCGGGCTTGTTCGTCCAGCGCCGGGTCACCTGAGGACTTAATTGGCAAACAGTAGCGAATTTCACCCAGATCGTTTACTGCCACGCGAAACCGAAGCGCTTCAGGTGTGTCCTCACTGGAGGGTGCGAACTCCGATTTAAACTGGACCGGTGCTCCAAATTGATCGAGTTCCTTGGAAAACGAAATGTAGGTCCGGGCGCTGCCTTTGGTACTCACAGTTTTCCTGGATCCAAAATGTACCGCAGTTGGAGGCCGGGAACTCGGGACCCTCAGATCCGGCTTTAACGTTGGAAGCTCCTTGAGCATGGGTCCCATCCTGGAATAGGAGGGCTCATGCTCGGTCGTCGGCAGAGCGCGAAGCGGGGCGCCAGGGACCGGGTGAGTTGTGAAAGCAACAGCAGGATCTTCTGCATCAATCCAACGAAGTAAGGTACGGCCTTCTTCAGAGTCGGGCGCTATAAATGTGACGCGAGCCGGTGGTGGGAGAAGCGCGACGGGAGTCGGGTATACAATTTGGAAGAGATAAAAGCACACAGCGTGGGCCATCAGCGACAGCAACAGGAAAGCCGCCAGCATGGTCCTTCGACGGCCAGAGGAATCCCAGCTAAAGAGCAGCGGTTCGGCTGCAAGCTCAGACGCTATGTTAGTCATCGCGGCGGAGTCGCAGCGAGCGCAACCGACCTGATGCCATGTTCGAGGGCAGCGTTCGTCACTTCAGCAACTGTTTCGTAAGAAGCGGAACGGTCTCCCTTGATGATGATAGATTGGTCTTTGCGCTTGGCTGCATCCAGTAGTGCCCCAAGCTGCTCCATGGTAACTCGCTGGTCCTGGAAATAGATGGCAGGAACTGCGCCACCAGTAATACTGATGATTTGTTGATTGCTCTGCGGACCAAGCGTGAAACGTGAAAAGGGCATCGAAATCGAAATGCCTTGTTGCAAAATAAAGTTCGAACTTAACAAAAGAAAAAAAGCGAGCAGAAACGCAAGATCGACAAGCCCGATCAGCAGAAGCCACCCGAAGTGGTAGTTTGTTGTTCGGCTGAGTTTCACAGTTACGTTTCGCGGCTTTGAGGATCGAACCGAGACGAGCCGTTGTCAGTTAAAGGTCCTGCCGTGCTTCGAGCTCGCGCGAAGTCTCGTCAGGCTGTTGGAAACTGATGATGCCGCTAAGTGGACGGCTTTCGGTCAACATGTGGACAATCTCGATGCCTGCGCGTTCCATATCATGCATTATCATATTCACACGCGACGACAGATAGCTGTAAGCGACAAAGGTCGGGGTTGCCACAACAAGTCCGGCCGCAGTGGTTAACAAGCTCTTGTAAACGCCACCGGACAACTCGGTCACCGTAGCATAACCACCACTCGAAGCGATCGTCCCAAAGGCATCAATCATCCCGGACACCGTTCCAAGCAACCCGAGCAACGGGGTAAGGAAAGCAATGGTAGCAAGTACCGGAAGAAACCGCTCCAGTTTTGGTACTTCCAGTTGCGCAGCCTCCTGCACGATGTCGCGCAATTCTGCCCGAGGCGCATCGTGGCGGATGATCGCAGCATGTATTACTCGCGCCACCGGGCCTGGCGTGCCAGCAGACTCGTGTAAAGCCTCCGCGAAATTACGGCGGCGAATCAAATTCGACAGCCCTTTCAAGAACTCACCTACATGGATGGTGGCGCGATGAAAATAAAAAAGGCGCTCCGCAAAAACAGCAATTGAAATGATACTGCAGGCAAAAATCGGCCACATCAGTAACCCACCTTTTTGGATGTAATCAATCACGCCGGATTTTGTACCTCTTTTTGCGCGCTGTGGCAAGGGACTTTCAGTTCTTGCCTGTCACGCTGCGTTACGGTTTCGTCGCGGTATAGATTGTAACGATTCCTCCGGTCATTGGCTCAAAGTTGGCAGAAACGTAACCGGTTCCCCGCATCAAATCGCACATTGCATTGCCACTCGGAAAGTTCTCAATTGAGTCGCCGAGGTAATCATAGGCGCTTTTCTTTTGTGTTAGAAATGACCCAAGCAGCGGCAGACAGCGATGTAAATAAAACCGATACGCCGCGCGCAAGACCGGCGTTGTTGGCAATGAGAACTCTAACACGAGCAGGTGCCCGCCGGCAGTAAGCACCCGCCACATTTCACTGAGTGCCGCTGAACAACCTTCCAGGTTGCGCAAACCAAAGCCAATAGTGACACAATCGAAGGAAGCATCGTGAAACGGTAGTTTCATCGCGTCAGCTAAAACCACCCGCGAAACACCTTTGCGCTGCGCAAGCTCCAGCATTTCCGGCAGGAAATCGACACCGGTCAGTTGCGCGTAAGGCAATTTCTTCTGTATGGCCAGAGCAAGATCTCCCGTCCCAGTTGCAAGGTCGGCGACTGTATGCGGGTGCCAGGAATCAACTATTTCAGCCGCGCGCGCGCGCCAATAAAAGTCGATGCCGCAGCTCAGCACATGATTTGCGAGATCATAGCGAGTCGCAATCGACCCGAACATTTCGCGAACGTGCGCACCCTTACTGCTCATGTAAGAAAATTCATCGGAACGTTAGACCATGTGTTAAGCCGCTTCGGTTCGTGACTCATAAGGTAGCTAACAAGCTAACGTTGAGGAACAATGCCTGACGCTCGTTATAAATTAGTGATTGCCATACGCGGCAACTACGGCTATCTAGCGGGATGGACATATCTGTTAAAGATCTACAAGAGGCGATCTCAATTCGCCAGCAAATCGACGGTCTGCAACGACGCCTTTCCTCACTTCTAAAAGGTGCACCTCAAAGGTCAACCGCTGCGCCCACTCCGACAGCCTCCAGAGGACGTTACTTTTCGCCTGCAACAAGAGCGAAGCTTTCGGCAGCCGCCAGAGCTCGTTGGGCAAGAACGCGAGGCGGAACTGGAGGAACGGCTCCTACGAAAAGGAAAGGTCAACTCACACCCGCGGGCCGGAGAAAGCTTTCACAATTGATGAAAGCGCGCTGGGCAGCCAGACGAAAAGGCGGCACCAAACCCAAAGCCTCCAGTCGGAAAAGAGGCGCACTTACACCTGCCGGTCGAAAGAGGCTTTCAGAGCTAATGAAAGCCCGCTGGGCTGCCAGACGAAAAGGCGGAAAATAAGCAACGGGAGTAACCTTCAGCATCGGAAGTTGCTGTTGGACCTAACACGCTGATCTCAGGTCAGTGCTCGCGAGAGGACTCGAACCTCCACGGGTCGCCCCATACGGTCCTGAGCCGTACGCGTCTGCCAGTTCCGCCACGCGAGCAAAAATAGCGGGGCCTTACAATGCGAGTGTGGTAACGTGCCTGCAAGCTGAAATCAAAAACATTCCTTAGGTAACTTCAGCCCTCCCGTTTCTTGCGCGCGCGTACCTCCAATTGATGTGCTTTGCGCACTTGTCCAAGCGAACGCAAGAGGTCCGCATAGTTGGAAACGACAATGTCGTAATCCTTTGAAGGTGTCTCCTCGACTTGTTCCCAGCTTTTCAATGAGGATTGGTAAAGCTCTGCCGCTTTCGCATAGTCGCCCCGCGAGTGGTAGACCACCGCCAGATTGCATTTCGACTGGGCAATATCGGCAATCGGCCGCGGTTGCAGGCTTTCTCTGATCCCCAGGGCTCGAACATGTAATTTCTCGGCTTCAGTGTATCTGCGTTCGTTGGTGTAAAAGACCGCCAGATTGTTCAGCACCGACGCCACGTCGGCGTGATCGGGCCCGAGTTGCTTCTCATAGATTTCTAATGCTCGCAGGTAACATGGTTCGGCAGCCTTTTGCCGGCCCGATTTGCGGAGGATCAAAGCAACATTGTTTAACATGGTGCCAATATCCGAATACGGAACGTCTTCGACCTGGGTTCCAGCAGCTATGGCTTTCTGATAAAAATCGATTGCCTCTTCGGACTGCCCAAGGCTATCGAACAGCAGGGCCAATCGCCGTGCCGAACGGTAGATAGCCCGATGATCTGGCGGATTTCCTTTTTCAAGGATCGCATGTGCCTTCAGCAAATATGCTTCGGCTCCAGCGTGATCCCCCTTTTGCTCGAGCAGTTGTCCCAGCTTCTCAAAGCTCGTAGCCAGTGCAGTCTGGTTGTCTTTGAATGCACGTCTGGCGACTTCAAGCGCCGTTTCAGCTACTCGAATTGCCTGAGGCAGGCGATTAGTCGCGCGCAGATTGTCGAGCTTCTCGTTGAGAATAGCCCATAGTTTCTCTTCACCCTTCATCTCATCACCATCCCTCGCTTAGTTGAGCAACTAATCGGGTGGCGAGGTCCTCGGTGGCAAGTGGCAAAGCCTGTCTTTCGTCAGTTGTTACGTCGCTGCTGACAAAGAAACTAGTAGTGCCGGTAACTTCACTGGGACCGACGACCGCTTTGCCGTCTCGTGTGGTCAGCGTGTATCTCAGGGTAAGCGCAAGGGTAAATTCGGTTGTGGCTAGCACATTTCCCCGCACCGAACGCGCGGGAAGCCGGGTGACGCGAGCAATCTCTCCACTCAAAGTCGCGTCGGCCTTGTCCTCATTTGTGATTTGAAATGTGCCATCCTGTTGGAATTGCTTGATAAGCGTATCGGTTACCAGAACTTCGACACGCGGCAGCAGTGTGCGATTCTTAAAATTCGGTACCGCGATGCTGTGAACGTCCCGCAGGTAGTACGGTTTTACCGGTCCGACGTGGTATCCAAGGCAACCGGACAGCGCGAGGCAAAGGATTGTCGCGAATAAAGCTTTCAAGGCGCCGGCAAGGCGGACTCTTCCGGGGAGGACGATGCTCCGGGAGCGCTTGATGGATCGGAGTTTGTGCTCGTGCCTGGCAGAGGTGCCATGGGTCCAGGCGCAGTTGTCGTATCCGGGGCGAGCGAAGCTGGAGGCGGCAGTGAGTTGTCGCCTTCCGATGCAGGCAGCGGCGCTTCATTGTTTGGCGCACCCGGCCTGGCCCGTTCCGTTCCGGCTGTGCGAGCACCGTTTGCTTCGGGTTTTTTCTTTGCGTTCTGTGATACGGGTAAAGCTGGCTGCAGCGCAGCATCACCCAATTTGGCACGTAACTGATCGATACGTTTCTTTGCCTGGTTGCTTTCCTCAGATCCCGGCTGCTGCCGAATCACTTCGTTATAATAGATGACCGCTGCGCGATAATATTTTTGTTTGTCGTAAAATTTCGCGACCTTGAATGAATTATTCGTCTGTTTGTGTTCAAGGATGTCGAGATTCTTGCGCGCCTGAGCTGCTTTTTCGCTCTTGGGATAGTGGAAAAGGAAATCCTGGAAAGCCGTTTTCGCGTTACCGGCGGCAGCAGCGTCATTTGTGCCTAGCTGCGCAGCGCTAAACCAGATGTAACCAATTTGATATTGGGCGTCGACGGCTATTGGCTCCTCAGGAAACTTGTCCACAACAGCTTGGTAAGCCTGGATCGCCGCATCGTTCGCTCCCTGCTTCTCACGCGCCAGGCCAATATCAAACTGCGCTCGCGCCGTGTACTTTCCATACGGAGCGGTGCGCACAACATTCGCGAAAATGGTCACCGCCCGATCCAACGCTGACGCAACGGGAATCCCCAACACCTTCAGTTTCTTTCCATTCAGATAAATCTCACCGATACGGAACTGTCCCTCGATCGCGTCATCGAAATGCGAACTGCTGGGATATTTTTCGACCAAATGGAGATATGAATCTGCTGCCGGAGTATATTGGCGGGTTTGTTCCAGCAATTCAGCGGCACGATAGACGGCAGCTGCAGCCAGCGCATCCTTGGGGTGACGTTTGACGAGGGCTCTGTACGCTTTGATCGCACGTTTGAGATCGCCGCTTTTTTCCGCCGCCTGACCAGTCTGATACAGTTCCGCCGCATTCCCGCTCACCGGCTCTTCGCCAGGCGGCACGTACTCCCCTTTTTTATTCGGCCGAAAGACGATGGAAGCGGTGCCCGGTTCAGGTAAAAGGAACAGCACGAAAGCGAGTAATAAAAACGCGCGAATAACCAGTTGCATCTAAGTCTGGGAGGGTAGTTAACTTATCCGGCCCGTCAAATTTTTGGCACAGTCTCTTCTCCCTGTCTGACATCTTTTTCGATGGGCAAAACCGAATATCCTTCTGATTCAATTTGAATCTGTTCGACCAGCAGAAAATACGCATTGGCTCGTGCGCGTGGAGCTTTGAAGACTGGCGGGGTGTGTTTTATCCGTCCGGTTTGCCAGAATCGCACTGGCTTGAATTTTACGCAGGCCAGTTCCCGGCTGTAGAAGTGGATTCCACGTTTCACGCTGCCCCAAGTGAAGCGACGGTTCGTCGCTGGGTGGAAACCACTGCCGGAAGCTTTCGGTTCACCTGTAAAGTTCCCCGTCAAATCACCCACGTGTCTCGTCTCCGGGATTGCTCAGCAGAGTTCATTGCTTTTCTCCGTGCAATCGAACGATTTGGGCCAAAACTTCAGGTGATTCTGATTCAGCTTCCACCTTCGCTAACGCCCGCCGATGGCAAACACACACTGCGCAAGTTCCTCGCGCAATTGCCGAGGGATTTCCGGTTTGCGATAGAATTTCGTCACGCAGGCTGGCATCGCCCGCAGTTTATCCGGCTGTTGGAAAAGCACCGTATCTGCTGGGTCTGGGCCGACACGACGCCGCTTAACGAGCGAAACCTCGCGCCATTCGAATTTTTACCGTGCACTACTGATTTTCTTTATCTCCGTTTGCTGGGCGATTACACGACGAAATACACCGTGGACGGCGGCCATATCCATCGCTACGAAAAATTATTATGGAAACGCGAAGCCGCCTTGGAAAGCTGGTCCGTGAAAATTCAGCGGCATCTTGCAGACGTGCGCACCGTCTGGGCATTTGCCGGCAATCACTTCGAAGGGTTTGCACCGGAAACGTGTCAACGTCTCGCCGAACGGCTCGGGTTCCGTTTGCCGCTGCCGCCGGAAACAGAACAGGCCCTTTCTGCTGAAAGAGAGTCGCAGCTCGATCTACAGTTGTAGCGGCACGTCGATACGTTTGTGTTTCTTAAAAACGCACACCTGCCGAATATCGAGTTCCGCCATTTTGCGGGAAAGCCGGTCAAAATTTTCACCAACCTGGACATATGAGTGCGCGTCCGATGCGGTGGTAAATGGAATTCCCTTTTCCGTTGCTGATTTGATAATTGGATCGCTGGGATAAAGCTCGTTCACTGGTTTTCGCCAACCCGCGGTCGAAAGCTCGACTGCGACATTGCGCGCACGAATAGATTCCAGCGTCTCATTGACCAGGGCGGCGATATCTGCCTTCGGGCGGTGTCCATGGATTTTGATCAGATCCAGATGGGCAAGGGCGTCGACCAGACCGCTCTCAATCAGTCCGCGGACACGCCGAAAATAATCGGCATATATCTCATCGATATTCCTGCCCTCGAATTGCACCGCACCATGCGGCACGCTGTCGAACATCTGATCGGCGCGGTCCAGGAAATGCACCGAGCCGAGGACGAAATCCAAGCGATCCCAATTCTGTTCGATCCATTTGCGGCCGGCTGGTGAATGAACAGGATCGTTGTCCACTTCGATTCCCGCGCGGATCCGCAAATCGGGATTTCGTTCGCGCAGCCGATCGATTTCAGCAAAATCAATTCCGGCGTGGTAGCGATCGTGATCGGTGAAGGCGATATCGATTAGCCCCCGCTTCCGCGCGGAATCTGCCCACGGCTGGAGCAATTCCTGGGTGTACCGCTGCACACGATGGCCTTGCGGGTGCATGTGGTAGTCCGAAAAAAGGTTCATCACGGCACTGCCAGGAACTTTTGCCGGATGCGGAGCTCCAGAAATTGAGGAAAGAAAACTTCGGCGATGAAAACCTTGTTAGGTGTAAGCTCGCGGGTCGAAATGGTTTCGTTGTACTCGATCCGCTCAGATGGGTTAATCAAGATGGTCGCGGGTTTATCAGCAATTGCGTGATTCTCGGACCACTTTGTCAGAACATTGCCGGCGGAATCAGTGAGATAGATTTCGATGCGCTGAGTGGTAGGAAAATCGAGTGTGATCGGGCGTTTTGACAAATTCGAAAGGGTGACTTTGACATTAAGTTGGCGCACTTCAGATAACTTCACCGTTTGGGGACTGATTTGCAGGTCGAGCGCGAGACCGCGCAGCCGTGGATCTTTGTATTGAGGAACCACAGTGGGCGAGAACGGATGAAGAATGCGACTTAACCAGCCTCGCTTTCGCGCCTGCGTGGGCGTGGGCGTAACGTCCTGGCCGAACACAAGCCCGGCGACAAAAACGGTGAGAACCAGCAAAACAAAACTGCGCTTCATGAGCCCCTAGACAGGCCGAGAACTTTTCTGGGTTGCAAAATTGCTGTCAAACCATTTATGAAGTCGCGGATGGTTTCGCAGTCAATCGGCATGAGAACTTTCTCTCTATTGGTCTTTTGTATGGCTTTTACGCTGATTGAGGGAGCAGCGAAGGAACGACACTGCACCTTTCGCGTACATGCGCAAGCAAACCCTCAGGATTCGGATGTGTTCTCAATGCCTGCGAGCACGACCTCTTCTGGCAAACAGATTGCCATTCAAAGACTTGCGTGGATTACCGAGCACGATGTGATCGCCTTTTCTCCTTATCCCGCCAAGGACGGAACGCTCGGCGCATTGTTTCAACTCGACGAACACGGACAAGTGGTGCTCGACACCCTAAGCGTCGAGCATCGGGGAGGTTTCCTCTTCATATTTATCAACGGCCGAATGATCACCCCACTACAAATCGATAAGCGAGTTTCGGACGGCAAGATTTACGTCCCCTCCGGACTTACTGCCGCAGATGTTGAACTAATGAATAAACAATGGCGGCCGCACAGGGAGCGGAAGCGCTGACTGGTTCATCGCCCATGCGTTTGTTCTTTGCTCCCGTTATTTTTGCTGTCGTTTTGTCCGCTCCAATGACAATCCGAACGGCGCGAAGCCAGGGTCTCGATCTTGTTCTGCCCACGGACAATGACGCGCTTTTTTCGGGAGATGGTGCCGCCTTTTATCAATACATCGATCGCGACTATAACGGCGTGAAATCCACACCCTGGGAAGGCGGTCAATACGGCTTTGTCCGTGATCCCAAGAGCACCGGCGTAGGAGTCGTTTACACCCGTTTCCATGAAGGCGTTGATATTCGTTCCGTGCATCGCAATCCAAACGGTGAGCCACTGGACGAAGTGCGTGCCATTGCTGATGGCGAGGTTGTTCACACCAGTCTCACTCCTGGCTACTCAAACTATGGCAAATATATCGTGATCGAACATCGGTGGAATGGATCGAACTATTATAGTCTGTACGGACATCTCAGTTCGATCGCAGTGCAGCCGGGTGAAAGAGTGACACGCGGGCAGCGCATCGCGGTGATGGGTTACACAGGAAGAGGGATAAACCGCGAACGCGCACATTTGCATCTGGAAGTGTGCCTGATGTTCAGTCGCCAATTCCAAGCCTGGTACGACACCTTCTTCAGGAACGATCCCAATCACCATGGTCTCTATAACGGGATGAACCTCGCCGGCCTCGATGTTGCCCGCCTGTATCTGGCGCTGCGGAAAAATCCAGCACTCACAATTCCCGAATTCCTGGGTGGTGAAGAAACATTTTACAAGGTTGCGTTGCCGAAGGCGCGCCATTTCGATTTGCCAACGCTGTATCCCTGGATGCTCGCGGCGGGAAAACGAAGTGGAGCGTCATGGGAAGTTTCATTCGCGCGTTCCGGCGTTCCCTTGAGAATCGAGGCGAGCGATAAGCGCGTGACACAGCCCGAGGTGAGCTACGTAAGAAACAACTCGGTGGAATGTTCCTATCTCACTCGAGACATCGTTTCTGGCC
>JAICUQ010000068.1 GCA_025935755.1 Chthoniobacterales bacterium
GCGGTTGCGAAGACAAACCCGAATTTCACGCTCACCGGGATCGAGCGTTTTCAGGCGAACGATTTCTTCACGACCACCGAACGTCAACCTGAAGTGGTACTCGACATCAAGCGCCAGCCACTGTTCGGCAGCCCGGTATTTTATGAAGGCGAAACGGGATTTGCCAATTTGCGGCTGCAATTTCCTGAAGACTCAGGAATCAAAAATTACGGTACACAACGGTTCGACACGTTCCATCAACTGGTCTATCCCAACACATTGTTTGGTTGGCTCTCATTCGTGCCCCGGGTTGGATACCGGGGCACGTATTACGGTAAGACCTGGGATCTCGGCTCAACCATATTTATTCCGCCTTCAAACCCGCTCGTGCCCGACACGATCCTGCCGCCACCGACAACCGCTAACCCCATCAAGTTTGACGGGGACACCTTTCGAAGCGTCTTCGATACTGGCGCAGAAGCGTCGTTCAAGATGTCTCGGAAATGGGAGAATGTGCAGAGCCGCGCGTTTGGTTTGGACGGGTTGATGCATGTGATCCAGCCGTTTACCGACTTCTCTTACGTGAAAGAAGACGGACCGAATCCTCTCTCGGTTTTACAATTCGATCGTTTTGAACCATCCACGCAGCTCCGGGCAATCGATTTTCCGCAATTCACTCCGATCGACTCAATTGCCGATTGGACGGTGTGGCGCGTAGGCGTCCGCAATCGTTTGGAGACCCGGCGCGACGATTCAACCATGACATGGCTTGAGCTGGATACGTACGTCGACAGGAACTTCGAAAATCCATACGATCGCACGGACTACTCAAACTTGTTCAACAATCTCAGGTTTAATCCTCTCCCATGGATGTCGTTTTCTGTGAACTCTCAATTGCCGGCGTTCGCGAAAGGATTCACGGAAGTCGACACTTATGCGACCGTCCAACCGCTGTCGAATTTGCAGCTGAACTTTGGGCATCGTTATTTGAACGGAAATCCTTTCTTCGATAACAGCAGCCTGTTTGTTGTGGGCGGGTATCTTCGGGTTAACGACAACTGGGGCCTGGCAGTGCAGGAACAGTATGAAGGCGCGACAGACACTCTTCAGGAACAGCGCTATGCCGTTTACCGCGACTTGACGAGCTGGGTTGCCTCGTTCGGCGGAGTGATACGCGACAACTCCGGCGTGAAAGAATATGGGCTCCTGTTCACCGTAACCCTGAAGGCATTCCCCAAATTTGGTTTCGACTTAAACTTCGATCCGTCGTCTTCGGGCGAGTGATTTGGGCCTGCCATACGGCCGGATTTTTCCGCTGAATTCGACCACTTGTGTTGGAACTCATTCGCCCACACCGTTCCTAATTCATGGATATATCAATCATCGGCTCCGGCTACGTTGGCCTGGTCACAGGCGCCTGTTTCGCTGATGTCGGGCATCATGTCATTTGCGTCGATAACGACGCCGAGAAAGTTAAACAACTCAAAGCCGGTGCGGTTCCAATCTACGAACCGGGGCTGGAAGAAATCATTCATCGCAATGTCTCAGCGCGACGACTCCATTTCACCGGCGACATAGAGGAAGCCGTCAAAGGCTCACAAATCATTTTTATCGCCGTCCCGACTCCGCCACTGCCGGATGGCGATGTCGATCTCAGCTTCGTAGAGAAAGTGGCTCGCGAAATCGCTGGTGTCTTGACCGATTATCGAGTGATCGTCGACAAGAGCACCGTGCCTGTGAAGACGGGCGAAAAAGTGGCGGAATCCATCAAGCGATACAATCGCCATGGCGCAGAATTTGACGTGGTCAGCAACCCTGAGTTCTTGCGCGAAGGCTGCGCAGTGGCTGATCTGATGCATCCCGACCGCATCGTGATCGGCGCGCAAAGTGAACGTGCGATTGGTTTGATGAAAAAAGTATACGAACCTTTCATGGCACCGATTCTGGTGACCGACATTAACAGCGCCGAACTGATTAAGCATTGCGCGAACTCCTTCCTGGCTTTGAAAATTTCGTACATCAATGCGGTCTCGGCGATTTGCGAAGCAAGCGGAGCCGACGTGGAAAAGGTGGCTGACGGAATTGGGATGGATCACCGTATCGGGCGCGATTTTCTGAACGCTGGAATTGGATACGGCGGTTCCTGTTTTCCAAAAGATATCGCGGCGTTCATCGCCATCAGTGATCAGCTTGGAACGCCATTCACTTTGCTCAAAGAGGTGCAGCGCATAAACGAGGGTCAAAAGGCACGTTTTCTGAAAACGATCCGGGAGAAGCTGTGGGTGCTACGCGAAAAGCGGATTGCAGTCTGGGGATTGACATTCAAACCGGACACCGATGATATACGTTCGTCGGTTGCAATCGAATTGGTGGAACAGCTTCTCCGGGAGGGAGCGCATGTCGTCGCCTATGATCCCAAAGGGAAGCACAAAGCGCGCGGGATAAAAGCCATCGCAGATGCGGAATTTGCTTCGTCGGCTCTGGAAGCAGTCGATGGTGCTGAAGCGCTCATCATTGCTACGGATTGGAATGAATTTTCGAACGTCGATCTGGCTGTGCTGAAAGAAAAAATGCGGACGCCAATCATCTTCGACGGACGGAATCTTTTGGATCCTGAAACGATGCGACAATTTGGATTCCACTATTACTCGATTGGACGTGAAAGCGTGAAGCCGCAGTAAGGAGACGATGGCGCAGCGCTCTGCTCGCGAAATTGCGCTGGCGGCTCTGCGGCTTTGGCGAAAACAAAAACGTTTCGCAGATTCGATTATTTCAGGACTTCTCGCTGAAGCGGAGCTGAGTCTGTCCGATCGTGCGTTCGCCTTGGAACTGTTCTATGGCGTTTTGCGCAACCTGACGCTGCTCGATTTTTGGATCGCTCGCCTGCGGGGTTCGCGAATCGAGAGCGACGTCCGAGACAACCTGCGGCTGGGGTTGTATCAGCTTTTCCTGCTCAAAACACCTGAGCACGCCGCTGTGTACGAAAGCGTTGCCACAGCCCCGAGGACGCACCGACCAATCATCAATGCCATCCTTCGTACCGCAACGAGGCGACGAAGAGAGCTACTCGCTGAGGCGAACGCTCAGCCGTTGTCCCTTCGAATGTCGCACCCGCAATTTCTCGTCGAACGATGGGAACAACAGTTCGGCCCCGAACACACCAATGATTTATGCGAATGGAATAATCAGCCGGCACCGATATTTGGCCGAATTAATCGGCTGAAGATCGATCCCGACAGCTTCCTGCGGCAATACCCAAACTCACTGCCGCTGACCGACAACCTCGACTTTATGAAGTTCAACGCAGTTCCCACAGAGGCTCTCAATTTTGGCCATTGCAACATTCAGGATCCAAGCACAGCAATCGCGTGTCAGCTTCTCGATCCAAAACCAGGAGAAAAAGTTCTGGACGCGTGTGCGGCACCGGGCGGTAAGGCAACTTATCTCGCGCAGTTCATGCAAAATCGCGGTGTTATCGTCGCCTGTGATCGCGACATCGAACGACTCCAGATCTTGAAAGGCAATGTCGCCAGGCTCGGCGCGACCATTGTCCACACCCTGCGCCACGATTGGGCCCGCGCCGATCTTCCGAAAGAAATTCTATCAATCGCGCCGTTCGATCGGATCCTTTTAGATGCTCCGTGCACAAATACAGGTGTCATGCGCCGGCGCGTGGACGTGCGGTGGCGACTACGGCGAGAAGACTTCGAGCGTTTGCCTGGCGAGCAGTTGCGGATTTTCGGCGCCGTGCTCCCGCTCCTGAAGGCCGGCGGCGTTTTTGTTTATAGCACCTGTAGTCTTGAGCCGGAGGAAAATGAACGGCTGGTCGAGCGCGCGCTTGGCGAATTCCCATTCATGCGCCCCGACCGCCAACGAGAAGTGCTCCCATTTCGCGATCGTTTTGATGGCGCCTTTGCGGTCAGACTTTGCAGCCAGGCATAAATTTCGAAACTGCGATCGGGTTCAGCCGAATGTTAATGCGCAGGCACGTTTTGCGGTGATGTGCTATAAGCTCGCAATGGCAAAAAGGGACCGCGGTGCCAATCGAACTTCTCAAAAGATGCGACCCGTGCCACTTAAAAAGGGACGCTTCCAAGACCACAGCTGGATGTTGGCGCTGATTTTACTCGCGGTGACGTGTATTGCCTATATCCCTGCGATCCGGGGCGGATTCGTTTGGGATGATGCTGAACTGATTACCCATAACCCGCTGATCAAGGACGGAAACGGCCTGCAAAAGTTTTGGTTTACGACTGAGTCTTTGGATTATTATCCACTTACATCGACTTTGTTCTGGCTGGAGTGGCGGCTCTGGAGGGGCAATCCGATGGGCTTCCATGTAGTTAATATCATATTGCACGCCGCCAACGCCATTTTGGTATGGCTGATTTTGCGGCGGCTGGGGATCCCCGGAGCCTGGCTGGCCGCGCTTGTATTTGCGATTCATCCGGTCAATGCGGCTACTGTGGCCTGGATCAGCGAGCACAAGAACACGTTGTCGATGCTTTTCTTCGCAACAGCGATTCTTCTGTATCTGAAGTTCGACGCTGAACGCCGATGGGGCTGGTATGTTTTAGCGTTAGGAGCATTTCTGCTGGCCTTGTTAGCTAAAACTGCCGTCGTGATGTTACCGGTTGTGCTGTTGGGATGCGTGTGGTGGTTGCACAAACGAGTTCAGTGGAAAGATTTCCTTCGCGTACTTCCGTTCTTTGGAATGTCATTCGTCATGGGACTAGTGACAGTGTGGTTTCAATTTCATCATGCGATGGGAGGCTACACCCATCGCGCAGAAGGGTTGCTTTCACGGCTGGCTGCTGCCGGCTGGGTGCCATGGTTTTACTTGTCAAAGACGCTATGGCCATTTCATCTAAGTGTTATTTATCCCAGATGGAACATTGATCCCACGACGTGGCTCTCCTATGTGCCCGGCCTGATTCTGGCTGGCTGTCTGGCGCTGTTCTGGTGGAAACGCGAGAGCTGGGGGCGACCGCTGCTGTTTGCCGCCGGGTACTTTGTTGTGATGCTGTTCCCGGTGGCCGGATTTCTCGACCAGGCATTTTTTGACGTTTCATTGGTGGCCGATCATTTTCAATATTTCGCTATCGTCGGGGTAATCGCAGTTCTGACAGCTACGGGAACGGTTATCTGCCTGCGAATGAATCAATGGCGACGGGGCGTGGGTTTGTCACTAACGCTCGCCCTGCTGATGACATTGGGAATCGTGACTTGGTCGCGAAGCGCGATATACGCCGAAAACCGGACATTATGGGAAGATACCCTGATAAAAAACCCGGATGCCTGGTTAGCGCATCACAACCTGGGAGCCGAGTTAGCGAAGGCGGGCGAACTGCATCAGGCAATCGAACAGTACGAAGAGACGCTACGCATCAATCCCGATTACCCTCAGGCTCACTCAAATTTGGGAATTGTTCTGACACAACTCGGCAGAGCGGAGGATGCACTCGCACATTATCGCCAGGCACTGCGCCTCAGGCCCGATTACGTCGATGCGCATGTCAACATGGGCACTGCATTAGCCGGCACTGGCAAGGTGGAGGAAGCGATGGGCGAATTCGCCGAGGCGCTACGGATCAACCCTGGTTCCTTCCAGGCACACAACGATCTGGGTCTGGCGCTGCTTTCCCTCGGAAGGATGCCGGAAGCAATCCGGCATTTCGAGCAGGCCTCTCGGATCAATCCGGATTACGTCGATGCACATCTGAACTGGGGCGCTGCCTTGGGTCGAGAGGGCAAGCTTCAGGAAGCAATGGAGCAGTTTGCGGAGGCGCTGGAAATCAAACCCGATAGCGTGGAGGCACACAATAATTTGGGCCTGGCACTGCTCCAGTTGGGCAGAAGTGGAGAGGCGATCGACCAGTTTCAACAGGCGTTGCGAATCAAGCCTGATTACCCTGAGGCGCAGCGGAATCTCCAACGCGCGCAGGCTGCTCGCTGATCCATCAACGAAGCGCCCAGCGGTGTTGCATCCGCGTTCGCTAATGGAATGATAAACGCCTATGCACGACGAGCGATTTGATAAACTCGCAAAACTCCTGGTTGAATACTCGATCCGACTGAAACGCAATGAGACAGTCTTGATCGAAGCATTCGACATTCCCGACGAAATGACAGCGGCGCTGATTCGTGCGGCACGCGAAGTGGGAGGGGTACCATTTGCGCAGGTATATCACGCGCGCGTGAACCGCGCGCTCGCGCTCGAGGCGTCCGAACGACAGCTGGATATCGCGGCAGGCCTTGAGCTGGCGCGAATGAAAAAAATGAACGCATACATCGCGATGCGCGGCAGTCATAACATCACCGAATTGGCAGATGTCCCGCCGGACAAAATGCAATTGATCGGGAAAAAGATGCGTGCCGTCCAGGATCAGCGCGTCAAACGGACGAAATGGGTTGTACTACGCTGGCCGACGCCTTCCATGGCTCAGCTTGCAGGAATGAGCACGGAAGCCTTTGAAGATTTCTACTTCGATGTCTGCACGCTGGACTATCGCAAACTGCAGCCAGGCATGAAGGCGCTCAAAAGCCTGATGGAAAAAACCGACCACGTCCAGATCAAGGGTCCGGGCACGGATCTGAATTTCAGTATCAAAAGTATTCCAGCCGTCATTTGCGGCGGTGATCGCAACATTCCCGATGGGGAAGTTTTCACCGCGCCGGTGAGAGATTCCGTGGAAGGCCAAATCACATTTAATGTGCCGAGCATTTATCAGGGCACAGCATTCGATGGGGTCCAGCTTAAGTTCAAACGCGGCAAAGTTGTTGAAGCTACCAGCAATGAGACCAAAAAACTCAACAAGATCCTCGACTCAGATGCCGGCGCGCGTTACATCGGCGAATTTTCGCTCGGGTTTAATCCGCGAGTATTCCAGCCGATGCGCGACATCTTGTTCGACGAAAAGATCGCTGGCTCATTCCATTTCACTCCCGGCCAGGCGTACGAGGACGCCGACAACGGAAACCGAAGCCAGGTCCACTGGGACATGGTTAGTATTCAGCGGCCCGATTATGGCGGTGGCGAAATTTATTTCGACGGCAAATTGATCCGGAAAAACGGCGAGTTTCTTCCGAAGCAATTGCGCTCGTTAAACTGGCGCTGATTCAAACAATCAGACGGGTCGCGCTGAGTATCTGTTACGCGCGTTTCGGTCCGCCAAGCAGATTCAGCTGCATCATTACGATCTCGCCGCCTTCATTCAGTTCGAGATTGGCGATCTCGAACATTGGCGCGCCTTCAGCCGGCCCGGGACCGGTCCCCGGCAATTGAACGACAACCTGTTTGGAATTTGAATTCAGCGTGACGGATCCAATTTCAAGCGTCGGAGAAAACTCCAGGGTACTGATCTGGAACGGCACCGTAATAAATACAGACGCGCGCCCCTGAGGTGAAGGGGTGAGTTGAACCGGCGCGGTTTCAGAATTCGGTACGACCTGCAAGCCGGCAACGGCGAAGGAAGGCATGCCGCCCATGGCAGGCCGCTGTTGCTGGGACGGTACCACCCGAAGCGTGCCGAGCGCGCCGGCGACCGGCTGGATTTTCACCACTTCGAAGGCAACCTGCAAGTTCAATGGAGATTGCGCACGCTGAGGTGACGGCAAACGCATTGTAACAAGTTTCGATATGGGACGGACTTTCAATACTCCCATCTTGAAGCTCGGCGTTAATTGCATCGCCGCTATCTCGAAAGAGAAAGTAAGCTGCACAGAGGTTTGCATCCCCGCGGCAGGCACTGGCACTTGAGGTTGCGATTGCGGTTTCGGTACGGGCGGTGCAGGGGCTTTGGCTATCGGAGCAGGCGGAGTTTGGGTAGTTTCAGGCATGGTTGCAGGTGTGGTTGGTTGAGTAAAAACGGCCTGGGCGGGAATAGCAGGCACTGGCTGAAAGTCAAACGCCCGTTCGGGTGTGACTTCAGTAATCGAAGGTTCAGGGTGAACGAAGGAATCACGCTCCAGAACATTCTCCTGCTCAACGAAAGTTTCACGTTCAGCAAAAACAGTTTCGTGGGGCTGATTGTTCCCAATTGGTTCATCTGTTAGCTCCGGCATGGCTTCCATCGCCGGCCATGCGTAATCGGATCCGCTCGCGAACACTTCATTGGGTTCCTCACTTGCAACGGACGCTTCTTCCCTTGGGTGCTCGGAAAATTCGTACGTCTCCTGAGCAGCAAATACAGGTTCCTTGGGAGTCTCCAAAATCTCATCCTCTATCGGTCCGGGCGTAGGAGCCGCAGCGGCCGCGAATTCGGTGATTGGTTCAGAGGCTTCTGGTTCGATTTCCCGCTGAGCGCCTGCTGGTATGACCTCAGGCGCTTGTTCGACCACTGGCCCGACCGACTCAAAGAACGGTTCGCCAACTGCGGGCGATTCGTCTCGTTGCGGCTCGATAGGAACAGGAAGTCTGGAAGGCTCTGCTTTCGGACTTTTCAACCGATTAAGAGCACCACCAGGTTGCACGGTCGGTAATGTGCTCTGCCGTGCAGGAGGACTCCATGGTTTAAGTTGCAATGACACCTGACGCGGTCCTGCGCCGAAGCCGTTTCCTTGCATAGCAGTCGGACGGGCGGGGGCTGCCCTCGATTTGAATACTGCAGTTTCGGCGCGCGGTTCCGGTTGCGACGGACCGGGGACTGTGAACTTGTAACGTCGAAGGGCAGGCAGGATCGCCACGGCTATTAGCACCAAGGCCGCCAGCAGTAGTCCGCCAACAATCCACAGTCTGCGGCTCGACGACACGCCAGCCACCGTTGACGTTGAGGCTTTGGCGGGTGCTGTGTCAATTTTTGCTTGTTCAGGAGGACTTGTTTGCGGCGCCGGCTGCTGCTCAGTTTGATTTTGGTTGGCAACGGCCGATGCGCTCGACGTGTCAGCCGCAACAGGCTCAGATGCAATTGTCGATTCGCTGGTGGTAGAGGGTGATTGCGCAGCTGACGGTTCAGTTGCGGCATTGGTATCCGACGCAGATCCCGTCAAACTGGTCTGGTTCGCCACCGGCCCGGCACTGGCAAGATCGATCCCGCTATCTGTGGATGGCGCCAGGTTAAAGCTCTGATTGCTTGCAGCAGCGCCCTTGTCCGGAATGGGGCTCGGCTCCACGGCTGGACCGGCGTCTGTTTGCGTCGAAGCGACGGTGCCGGCGTCAAATGCCACTGCTGGCGCAGTTGTGCCTTCCGGCCTTTGCAACCACCCAACATCATAGAAGGCATCAGCAAACACGCCGTTGAGAGCAGGCGAATAAATCTTGTTGGCGGAGTTGGTCCAATCCTCAGCTTTTTGCCCGTTGCTATGCTTGTACTCCCATGCTGCCTGAGCGTAGTAGAGGGCCGGAGTATCGCCTGTGAATTGGAACTCCTCCATCATCGAATGCGCCTTGCTCTCCTTGCCCTCCATCAAGTAGGTCATGTAAACCTTGAACTTGATGAGCTCGGCTGCCTGGTTCTTGTCGCCGCCAGGTATCCGTTTATAAAGCGTTTCGAAACGGTCGCGCGCTTTGGCGTATTCTTTCTTTTTGAATGGGATCTGCGCGAGGTTGTATTGCGCATCGCGAAGCTTCGGATCCAACTTCGCTGCTTTTTTGAACGCGGCCTCAGCACTGTCGAATTGCCCCTGCTGCATCAGAATCTCGCCTCGTAGATTTAGAGTCGCCGGCTGATTTGCATCCGCCTTGTCAGATTCGTCTACCAGCTTCAACGCTGTAGTGAAATCGCGCTGACGAAACGCCTGTTGGGATTGCTCAAATTTCGAACGAGCGAACGCCTTCGTTTTCTCCGTGCGTTCGGCCGCTGTCATGAGCGGTAGGGACGCACGTCGTTGGCCGTCGGGCTTTTGCATCCAACCGATTTCGTACAGCGATTCGACAAACAACTTGTTGAGCTGCGGCGAGTAGTTCTTTTCCGCAGCGGTGATCCAATCCTTCGCTTCTGATTCGTTCTTCTGTTGTAGCGCGACCGCTGCCTTCACGTAATCGACAGCGGGGGTATCAGGAGAAAGCTCGAGCTTGGCCAGCATGGAATCGACCATGTTGCTTTTATCCTCCATCAGATAGGTCAGGAGGATTTTGTACTGAATCAGCTGCGAAGCTTCCTTCGCCAGGTCAGACTGGCCTGTGGATAACAATTGCTCGAAACGCTTTCGGGCCTCTGGCCAATCTTTTTTAAGAAATGGGATCTCCGCGAGATTGAAGCGCGCGTTCCAAAACTTCGGGTCGATCCGCGCCGCATCGGTCAGTGCAGCTTCTGCCTGATCGTAGTTGCCCTGCCGCATCAGGATAACGCCGCGTAAATTCTTCGACGCCGCAAGATCGGGCTGACGCGCATCGATGGCATCCAGTTGCTTTAGCGCCTCCGGGAATTTACCGGCATCGAATGCGCGGTACGCGGTATTATACATTTCCTCCAACTCCGCTTTAGTCGGGGCAACATTGTCCGCAGCAAACGAGGTAAGTCCCAGCGCTGCGATCGCAGCGATCTTCCAGATTCTCATGAACCCCCGATTCAAGCCCTGATTGGCACCCCTGACAAGTCGAAATTGCGTTCAGCGCGAAGATTTTCAGTTCGGTTCGGAAAAATGTTTTCACAAAGAACGACGGCTTCGGAATCCGTCCGTTTCTTATGCGACGGCTGGAAGCCGTCACTCCTTGTTCAAGTTTCCGACGATCCGCAATCCTTCGAGCGTCAAGTGCGGGTGCACGATTCCCAGTTCGGGCACATGGCGGGCAATAAGCCGCGCATACCCGCCAGTCGCGACAACGACGACTTGTTTCCGCGAAAACTGCTCCGCTTTGATTCGCCCGAGAATCTCGCGAACTAATCCGCGATAACCGAAAACCGCGCCGGAACGGATCGCTGCAAGTGTCGATTTGCCCACGGCACGACGCGGCTCTTTCAGCGACACCTTCGGCAGCAGCGCTGTGCGTTGGTAGAGAAAATTTGTCATCGCTTCAAGTCCCGGTGCGATCACGCCGCCGATGTATCTGCAGGTTTGCGAAACCACATCGAAGGTAACCGCCGTGCCGAAATCGACAACGATCGCAGGGCATCCGTAAAGCTCAGCGATAGCGGCGGCATTAGCCAGCCGATCGGCTCCTATGGATTGGGGGTTGGGATAGTCAATCGTGATACCCAGCTTCCGTTGGCAAGTTAGCCAAAGCACTGGCGCTTTGTTGTGTGCGGCCTTCGAAATTGTGGAATTTTTGGCCGGCACCACTGATGAAACGACGAGTTTCTTTACCTGCCGCCGCCTCAAAAATTCAGTGACCACACTGCTCGACAGTTCTGCTGTGCCGATCCGCGTGGGGCGCGAGATTCGCTTTCTTGATGCAAACGCAAGTTTTGCGTACGAATTACTTACATCGATCAACAGGTAATCGCAGGAACCCGCCACGGTGAACATGCAGACACCAACCCCCACGCGGCGTCAAGGTCCCTCATAGATGCGCGCACGAAAAATTCCGTGACGTCATTCCCTCGCATTTTGTGCTCGGTTCATTGCAGTGTTGGCTGACATATGTGATCAAACATTGCAATGCAGCAGCCGGGAGACAGGTCTGTCTGCTTGCCACTCAATTTCCGCGGCGTAGTCTGCGGTTCATGCGAAGATTGCTCCATCGACCGCGTCGCCTGCGGCGTTCCCCTGCTCTGCGGAACCTGGTTCGTGAAACGCATCTAAGCGTTCACGATTTTGTTTTGCCGCTGTTCGTGAGCGAAAAATTGAGTCAGCGGCAGCCGGTCACCAGCATGCCGGGAGTTTTTCAGTTGCCGGTGAAGGACGTCGTCGATGAAGCCTGCCGCGCTCAGGATCTCGGGTTGCAAGCGATCCTGCTTTTCGGCATTCCGGCGCACAAAGACGAGGTAGCAAGCGGTGCTTATGCCAAAAACGGGGTGATTCAAGAAGCGGTGCGAGCAATCAAATCGAAATGTCCGGAATTGATTGCCATCACTGACGTTTGCCTTTGCGAATATATGAGTCACGGCCATTGCGGTGTCACCCGGATTGATGGCGATCATTTTCATGTTCTAAACGACGAAAGCGTCGAACTTTTGGTGAAGACGGCGCTCTCTCACGCCGCCGCGGGCGCGGATATCGTGGCGCCGAGCGACATGATGGACGGCCGGATCGGTGCGATTCGCGAGGCGCTCGATGAAAGCGGATTCGATCAGACGGGCATTATGAGTTATGCCGCAAAATTCGCGTCGGTTTTTTACGGTCCTTTTCGCGAAGCAGCAGAAAGCCCGCCGCAATTCGGGGATCGTCGTTCGTACCAAATGGATTTTGCGAATGCAAATGAAGCCCTGCGCGAAGCCGCCTCGGATGTCGAGGAGGGAGCAGACATTGTCATGATCAAGCCCGCGCTGGCATATCTCGATATTTTGTGGCGCGTTCGTGAACGCTTCAGAAAACCTACCGCGGTTTATCATGTCAGCGGCGAGTACGCGATGGTTAAGGCTGCCGCTGAAAAAGGAATCTTCGACGAGCGGGCCGCTGTTTTTGAAATCATGACAGCGCTCAAGCGCGCCGGCGCAGACCTCATCGTCACGTATTGGGCGCGTGAACTCGCAAAATGGCTGCGAGAATAACAAGCCGGCGCGGTGAAACAGCAGAACACGCCCGGCTGAAACAGCTCGGGTTCATTTGGGCGCAAGCGCACGGGTTTTCGGCTTGTGCCATGGAAGTCACTTTGCCTCGGTGCCGATACCGTGCTGATGTGGCCGGCTATCGGTCCATCCCGAAACAAATTGGATCAACAGCGATATTCGAATGTAAACAGGCGCTATGCGATTTGCGACGGGACAACTGCCGCAGCGACTCCGCGCGCGAGCGGCTCGAAGCGATTTGTAACCGTCGTCACGTTCTGGAAGCGCATCTCCGCATACATTATCCAAGTCTCCACAACGGTGATTCGCTTTTTCCTGAGTTTGATTCCGAGAACTTCAGCGCAATCGGTCACCGAGGCTACGCTCGCCTCATTCGTGAGTTGCAGGCGTTGCAGAATCGCCTCTACGACTGCACAAAGTTTGAAAAGCTGATTCGCTATCGCTGCGCGAATCTGTTTTTCATCGTGTTGCCCGAGCGCTTGTTCCGCGAATCGGAAGTGCCCGTTGGCTGGGGCGCATTGGTCGAATCAAACGACACACTCATACTTGTGCGCAAACCAAACTGGCACGAAGCCACAGCGGCCAATCGCCTTCACGTTTTGCAGCGGATTGCCGTCGCCGGAACGCGAAACTTAACTCGAAAACTCGCGCTGGACCGGCACGAGTAAATTGTGTCCGGTCATTTCTTTCGGCTGCGGCAAGCCGAGTAGGAACAAAAGAGTCGGAGCAACATCCGCCAAGATGCCGTCCTCGCAGCGGAACTCTGCCGCGTTTCTCGCCACGTAAACAAAATGCACCAGGTACCGGGTGTGTGCGGTGTTTGGCGAACCGTCAGAGTTGCGCATCTGCTCGCAATTTCCGTGGTCGGCGGTAATCAATGCCTTGCCGTCGAGCTCCAGAAGCTTCGGAATGATGCGGGAACAACAGGCGTCCACTGTTTCCACTGCTTTGACCCCCGCTTCGACAACACCGGTGTGGCCAACCATATCTGGATTGGCGAAGTTCAAAACGATCAAATCGTATTCAGCCAGGCGTGGGACCAGCTCGTCGGTGACTTGGATCGCGCTCATCTCCGGTTTCAAATCGTAGGTCGCGACTTTGGGTGAAGGAATCAGTTCGCGATCTTCACCAGAAAATGGCTTTTCGATTCCGCCGTTAAAAAAGTAAGTCACGTGTGCGTACTTCTCCGTCTCTGCGATGCGCAATTGACGTTTGCCAGCGGCACTAACGACCTCACCCAGGATGTGTTTCAATTCTGCGGGCGCGAAAATGAACGGCGAAGAGTAACGCACATCATACTGAGTGAGCGAAACGAAATTAACTTGCGGCCACACTTCGCGATCGAACCCGTCGAAGTCTTTTAGCAGAAAGGCTTGTGAGAGCTGGCGCGCACGGTCAGCGCGGAAATTAAAAAACAAAACCGTGTCGCCGTCGCGGACTCTTTGTTCGTTCGAGAAAGCGAAAACGAGCGGAGGCATGAATTCGTCGGTTTTGCCGAGCGAGTATTGTTTGGCCACGGCAGCAGCCGGTGATGATTCGCAAAAGTCACCTCGACCCAGGACGATTGCATCCCATGCTTTTTTGGTGCGGTCCCATCGCCGGTCGCGATCCATCGCAAAATAGCGCCCGATTACCGTGATGATTTTACCCCCGCTATTCTGAAGTTGCGCTTCGCAAATCTTCAAGAACTCCGCTCCTCCAGTGGGCGATGTGTCTCGTCCATCGGTGAATGCATGCACAAAAATTTCTGTAACGCCTGCTGCGCGAGCGGCGTTAGCCAGCGCGATCATGTGCGAATAATGACTATGGACGCCGCCATCGGATACTAACCCCATCAGATGTAATCGATGTCCGCGCGCCGCAGCCAACGCGTTCTGCAAAACACGATTGCGTCCGAGTTCGCCGTCGGCGATCGCTTTATTAATCCGCGTCAGGTCCTGATAGACGATTCTGCCAGCTCCGAGATTAAGGTGCCCAACTTCCGAGTTCCCCATTTGGCCTTCTGGCAATCCGACGTCCATACCGCTGGCGCTCAATGTCGAGCCGGGATAATCCCGGTACAACTGATCGTGAAATGGAGTCGATGCGAGCAACGTCGCGTCTCCATTCTGTTCGCGCTCCTCGCGACCACCCGGATTGATACCCCAGCCGTCGCGAATGATGAGCATCACCGGGCCAGCCATGTATTCCGCACTTTGCCGATGAACCAGAACGTGGACAAGCAGTTCTTTCGAAGGCAGCGCATGCGTCCCGCTTGCGATTAACAAATAGAACGGTGCAGTACTGGCACTAATTTTCGGGGCGCAAGGGAGGAGGCTTGCGCTACACTGAGCGAAAATGAAGTGGCGCAACCAGTTGCTGGCGTTCGTATGTCTCCTCGCTTTCGCAGGACTGGGCGTCATTTATTTTCAACACTGGGTCATCCGAAAGCCTTTCGGCATTATCCTGTTCGTCGGAGAAGGGCTTTCGCCTGCGAGGCTGGCGCCTACCCGCACTTTTGCCGCCGGAGCAGGCACACGTCTCAACATGGACTCGATGCCGTATGCCGCGCTGGTAATGAACTACTCGAAAGATTTCGCTGCACCCGACCAGGCCGCCGCCGCAACCGCGATTGCGACCGGTGAGCGTGTGACCAATCGAGCCGTCGCGATTAACGGCGAGAACAAACCAATCAAAAGCATCATTGAGCTGGCGCGTGAATATGGACGAGCTACCGGCCTGGTGACGGACGCAAAGCTCACCAACGCAACAAGCGCAGCGTTCTACGCGCACATCGCAGATCCGAACGACTCGGAGAAGATCGCAGCCCAATTTTTGGATCACGGAAACATCGACATTGCGATGGGCGGCGGCGCGGCAGAATTCATTCCCGCTACAAAAGGCGGCACCAGACAAGACACGCGCGATCTGCTGCTCGAGCTCCGTGGCAACGGATTCGATGTCGTCCGGACGCGCACAGACCTGGAAGCGGTTCCAGCATGGCGCCGGCCGAAACTCTTCGGTGCTTTCAGCAACACAGAACTCGCGTTCGCCAATCAGGTAGAAGAGCGAGGCCAGCAACCCAGCCTTTCGGACATGGTTAGGCGAGCGATCCAGTTGCTGCAGTACAATGCAGGCGGCTACTTACTCGTGGTTGATGCCGGGTTGATGCGCAAAGCAGCTGAGGAAAATAATGGAGAGCGGACCCTCACAGAAACCGTTGAATTAGATCGAGCGATCGGTGTAGCGCGAAGTTACGGTGGAGCAAAATCTACAATCATTGTGTGCGGTGACGTGGCCGTAGGCGGAATGAACTTGAATGGGTTTCCTTTCCGGAAAGACAGCGGGATAGCCCTGCTCGGCTTCAATTCAGCTGGTCAACCGTGGATCACCTGGGCGACCGGGCCGCATGGAACAAAATCATACGGCGCGGCGAAACTACCACTTAACCAGGATCAGCCGGAAACCAAAGAACCTGCGCAGGAACAGCCGGAGCCCGCAGCGTTCTACACAAAATCGGCGCTCGTCACGGTTGAAGATGTCGTAGCATTCGGCAGCGGTCCGGGGACCGATTCGCTGCAAGGAGTTTTAGAGAGCAGAGACGTCTTCAAAATCCTGCGTGACGAGTTGTGACGGGATCAGCTTCGCGGCCCTACCCGCTGAATGATAAACCCGTATCGTTAGGCCAATGTTACCATTTGCCCCGGACTATTTAGTCGTTTCCCGGTAGGGCAGGCCGAGTTGATATAACCTGATCTGTTCATCGAGATCTGTCGTGAGCGAGTCGTTCCCCTGCATCCGGGTGAGTTGCATGGCGGAGCGAGCAGTGCGAATCGCGTTTACAAATTCACCATTCTCCGCGTACGCAGCTGCCAGCGTGCGCAGGACGACCGTATTCGCGCCCCCGGTCAGTCGATCGGCTTGCCTTGCGAGCTCAATCGCCTTCGCGCCATTTCGCACCGATCCGTCCCGTGATGTTGCAAGCAGCCACGCCAGATTGGTGAGTGTGGGAATGGATTTGGGGGAAAGCTCTAAAGCCTTCTCGTAATGCTGCATCGCTTCCGCCGCATCGCCTTTTTCTTCCAGAGCGATCGCCAGCGTGGTGTGACAATCTACATCCAAAGGCCAGAGCTCCAGTGCACTTCGACAAACCTGGATGGCTCCGTCGAGTTCGCCTTTCTCCATTAATGCCTGGCAAAGGCCGTAACGGGCGAGGAAGTAATCGCCGCGCGCCGCCATTGCCTTTTGGTAATGATCGATTGCATCGTCGATGCGGCCTTTGCGAAGCAGGGCGTCGCCTAACGAGACCTGAGCGTCCGGATCTGTTGGACGCATAACGACCGCTCGTTCGGCATGCTGGATAGCCTCGTCAACCTGGCCTCTCCTCAGCAGCGCCGCTCCCAGATTATACTCGGCATCCCATGAGCCGGGCTGCATTTGTAGCGCCGATCGGTAATGAGCGATGCCATCGTCGATTTTGCCTCGCTGGATGAGAACGAGACCGAGGTTCGTGTGTGCCATCCAACATTCGGGGTTTCTTGCCAGAGTAACGCGCCAAAGCGTTTCAATATCTGTGTAACTTGAAGCTTGTCGCCACGTCAATGCCCCCAAGCCTGCTACGATCAACAACGCGGCGCTGACAATGGCAGGGCGGTACCGCGCAAATTTTTCGGACAAAGTGATGATGCCCGCGCTGGCCAGCGCCATCGGACCGATGCATGCCAGGTACTGGTAATGATCTGCCACGAACGTGTAACGAAACGTGAAAAGCATGATGAATCCCAGTACCGGGGTGAGCGTGGCCACGAAGAATGCGGCTGCGACTTCAACACTGCGTCCGAAATATCGCCTGCAGAAATAAATAGCCACGCACGCCGCAAGGCTCGCCATCAACCAGATGTAGTTGAGCAGATTCGCCGGCGAGACGTTCCATCTCGGATAGATAAAAGTGAGATCGGATGGCCAAAAGATTTTGCTCAGATAAAACCAGACCGCGCGACTGGCGACGAGTATTCGTTCGGTCGGACTAAGAAAGGTAAACAGCTCGCGGTTCGTGCCCTGGTGATAGCGTTCCCACCAA